>CAYGNO010000144.1:0-5896 GCA_964351305.1 uncultured Sulfuricella sp. | reverse complement strand
TGACCAGATCGCTGTCCTGGGCTTTCGCGCTGAGGAAGATCACCGGCACCCATTTATTGCCGGCCAGCTTTCTGATTTCGGTAGTAGCCTGGTAGCCATCCATGACCGGCATCATGACATCCATCAAGACCATGTCCGGTGATGAATTACGGTACAAATCGACTGCTTCCTGGCCATTTCTCGCCAGTATCGCGGTGTGGCCGAGCCTGGAAATGAATGCGCTGATCAGCGCCAGATTCGTTTCGGTATCGTCAGCGACCAGAATATTGAGTGGTTTGTCCATGTGTCTCCGCGCGGCTACCCTAGCGGATGGTAAACAGTCTCTGGAAGTTTGCCACATCGAGTACCTGCTGGACGAGGCCTGTGCAGTTCGTCAGCGCGACCTTAAGGTTCGCGTTCTGGGCTTTCTCGCGCAACAGCAGCAGCATGCCCAGAGCTGAACTGTCGAGGTAATCCACACGGCTGAAATCCGCCTCGATTTCCTTGATCTCGGGTGTTTGCAAAGCCTCGTCGCAGGCATTGCGAAATTCGCGGTGGGAACTGAAGTCGAAACGGCCATTGAGGGCCAGCCGGACGGTTTCGTTCTTTTTTTCTACGGTTATCTGCATGATGATTCAGCCTTTCCAGTTGGAAGAAGTTAATAAACAGCAACAACATTTTAGAGGAGAGCTATGTAGGTTGGGTGGAGCGTAGCGATACCCAACAAGATATGCGAACAACGATGGGTATCGCTGTGCTCAACCCATCCTACGCCTACTAGTCTCTAGCCTATAATTATCAAACACGGAAGGCGCGTGAGCCCAGACTATTCAAGTATGCCATAACACGTGCAGCCATGTCATGCAGTGGCACGACTTCATCGACGCCGCCAGTGAGGATGGCTTCCTTGGGCATACCGAATACCACGCAGCTGGCTTCATCCTGGGCGAAATTAAAGGCGCCGGCTTGTTTCATCTCCAGCATCCCCTTGGCGCCATCCTTGCCCATGCCGGTGAGAATCACGCCGATTGCATTCTTGCCCACGTGGTTCGCAGCGGAACGGAACAGGACGTCTACCGAGGGGCGGTGGCGATTGACGGGCGGTCCGTCGGAGAGTTCGCAGACGTAGTTGGCGCCGCTGCGTTTTACCAATAGATGGGAATGACCCGGCGCGATAAAGGCATGGCCCGGCAGGATGCGGTCGCCATGCTTGGCTTCCTTCACCGAAATCTTGCACAGGTTGTCGAGCCGCTGGGCGAACGATTTGGTGAAGGCTTCCGGCATGTGCTGGGTGATGGCGATGCCGGGGCAGTCCGGCGGCAATTTGATGAGGAAGTCCTTGATCGCCTCGGTTCCACCCGTGGAGGCGCCAACGATAATCAATTTTTCTGTCGAGGCAATATGATTGGACAGGGCTGGCAGTATGGCGTCCGCTGTCAGACTCTTCTGGACTATCATGGCAGAGGGCTTTCTCAGACGAGCCTGGGCAGCGGCACGAATCTTGTCGGCAATTTCATTGCTGTATTCCTGCAAGCCGCGGCTGATATCGAGTTTGGGTTTGGAAACGAAATCGACCGCGCCCAGTTCCAGCGCGCGGAAGGTGATGTCGGAACCTTTCTCGGTGAGGGTGGAAATCATCACTACCGGCATGGGCCTGAGGCGCATCAGCTTTTCCAGGAAATCCAGACCATCCATGCGCGGCATTTCGACATCGAGTGTGATCACGTCGGGGTTCAGCGTCTTGATCATTTCCCTGGCGACGAGGGGATCGGGCGCCGCGCCGACCACTTTTAAATCCTTGTGGCTTTCGATGATCTCCTTGAGCACGCTACGGATGAGTGCCGAGTCATCGACAATTAGAACTTTGATGGGCATGTCAATCCTCTTTGTTAGAGGCTAGTTCCTAGCCCCGGTGTTTCAAAACAATTCCACTTCGCCTTCCATCCTGGCATATTCCAGGTGAGACTCGTAATCCTTCTCGCGTTCCACGATGGTGTTGTTGTGAACGCTTTTCAGTTTTTTAATCAGCGCCCGTCCGGTCTTGGGAAAGTAATATACCTTGCGCGGATAGATGTCTAGCAGGTCCTCGGCGACGATTTTGATTTTTTCCGTGCGCAGAAAATCCAGGACAAAATCGGCATTGCGCGCGCCGATGTTGGCCACGGTGAATCCGCGCAGGACGTTCCCCCCGCCGAACACCTTGGCTTCGAAATTGCCGCGTTTAGCGCCCAGCTTGGTGAGGTGGTTGATCAGCATTTCCATCGCATAGGTGCCATAGCGCGCCGAAACGCTGACCGGGTTTTGCGGATCGTTGTCGCTGTGGGGCAACATGAAATGGTTCATGCCTCCGATGCCATTGGTCTTGTCGCGCAGGCAGGCGGAAACGCATGAGCCGAGCACGGTGACAACCACCATGTCGCGCGTGGTGACGTAATACTCGCCCGGCATGATTTTGGCCGCTTCCATATTGAAATGGCGGTCGTAGTAGAGGTTGGGCGAGAGGATTTCCTGATAATCCGGAGCGGTCAAGGAAGGTTCCCTCGCTTATCCATGGCCAGCGATGTGCTTGGCCTGGGGAGCAAGTTCATAGACGGTTTTGCCAATCGACTTGAACAAATCGGCGGCATGATAAAAGCTTTCCGAGTGGCCGGCAAACAGCAAGCCGTCCTTATGCAGCAGCGGGACGAACTTCTTCAGTACATCGTATTGAGTTTTTTTGTCGAAATAGATCATCACATTGCGGCAGAAAATCGCATCGAACGGCCCACGCATCGGCCAGGTTTCATCGAGCAGGTTGATTTGCCGGAACGTGATCATGTCGCGCAATTCCTTGCGCACCCGTGCCTGGCCTTCATGCTGTCCGGTGCCTTTGAGAAAAAACCGTTTCACCATTTCCTCCGGCATCTTTTCCAGCCGCTCCAGCGGATAGACGCCTTCCTGGGCCTTTTGCAATACCGTGGTGTCCAGGTCCGTCGCCAGGATGTGCACCGGCGGCGTGAATGAGCCGAACAGATCCACCATGGTCATGGCCATGGAATAGGGCTCCTCGCCGGTTGAGGCGGCAGAGCACCAGAGCGAAATCTGGCGGTGCCTGTGTTTGTTGACATGCTCGGCCAGGAGCGGGAAATGATGCTGTTCGCGGAAAAAGGAGGTGAGGTTGGTCGTGAGGGAGTTGGTGAAAGCCTCCATTTCCACATCGTCGCCACGCTCCAGGCGGGCCAGGTATTCGTTAAAGCTGGGTATTCGTGTCGCGCGCAAACGTCTCGCCAGGCGGCTGTAGACCATGTCCTGCTTGGCGGGCGACAGGGAAATGCCAGCCCGATCATAGATCAGCTTGCGGATACGTTCGAAATCCTGCGCAGTGAAATGAAATTCGCGTGCGTCGTTAATTGGGGATTCTGCCATGGCTAATTTTTTAGTCCGTAGGGTGGGCACGGTTTTTGTGCCCACCGTTTTTTTGCTGTTGTGGGAGCGGCGCCTTCGCCGCGATTTTCGGTCGCATTCGCGCCGAGGGCGGCGCTCCTACATGCATAAGCAATCTGGGGTTTAGAACTCCTGCCATTCATCCTCGTCGCCCGACGGCTTGGCCGGTTTGGCTGCGGCCTTGGATGCGGTTCTGGCTGCCGGTTTGGGTGCGGCGGAGCGTGCCACGACGACCTGCCTGACCGGAGCGGAACGCGCTACGACCAGGCCGCTGCCGGCATCCAGCTTGAACACCGACACCGAAGCGGACAGGTTCTGCGCCTGTTCTTCCAGCGACTCGGCGGCAGCGGTGGCTTCTTCGACCAGCGCCGCGTTCTGCTGGGTGACTTCGTCCATCTGCGTGATGGCCTGGTTTACCTGCTCGATACCCGAACTCTGTTCCGCCGAAGCGGCGGAAATCTCCGCCATGATGTCGGTGACGCGCTTGATGCTGGTGACAATCTCTTCCATCGTGTCGCCAGCCTGTTGCACCAGTTTCGAGCCGTTCTCCACCTTGTCCACCGAGTCGCCGATCAGGGTCTTGATCTCCTTGGCGGCGGCGGCGGAACGCTGGGCCAGGTTGCGCACCTCGGCGGCGACCACGGCGAAGCCGCGGCCCTGCTCGCCGGCGCGGGCCGCCTCGACGGCGGCGTTCAGGGCCAGGATGTTGGTCTGGAAGGCAATGCCGTCAATGACGGAAATGATGTCCACGATCTTGCGCGAGGACTCGTTGATCGAAGCCATGGTATCCACCACCTGGCCCACCACCGCGCCGCCCTTGCCGGCGACATCGGAAGACCCGATCGCGAGCTGGTTGGCCTGCTTGGCATTCTCGGCGTTCTGTTTCACGGTGGAGGTGAGCTCTTCCATGCTGGAAGCGGTTTCTTCCAGGCTGGAGGCCTGTTCCTCGGTGCGCTGTGAGAGATCCTGGTTGCCCTGGGCGATTTCCTTGGCGCCGGTGTTGATGGATTCCACCGCTACCTTGATTTCGTCCACCAGTGTCTTGAGGTTTTCCACGGTAGCGTTGATGCCGTCCTTGGTCTCTCCGAACAGGCCGGGGTAGTCCTTGGCGATGCTCTGGGTCAGGTCGCCCTCCGCCAGCGCGTTGGCGACGCGCATGATGTCGCGCAGGCCGGTATCGGTGACATCGGAAAGCTGGTTGAGCAGTTCGGACAAGGTTTGGGTGTAGCCCAGCTTGCCGGCCATGTCCATCCTGGTGCTGAAATCGCCCCGGCTGGCGGCGGCTTCGACCATCTGCTGGATCTCGGCGACAACCTTGACGAGGGCGTCCACGGTGTTGTTCACGCCGGTACGGGTCTGGCCGAACACGCCGGGATATTCCTGGGTAATCTTCTGGCTCAAATCGCCGGCCGCCAGGGCGTTGGTGACGCGCATGACGTCGTTCAGGCCGGTATTGGTGGTTTTGGCAAGCTGGTTCAGCGATTCGCCGATGGCCTTGCCGAAGCCTTGCTTGTTGCTCAGGTCCATGCGTTTGCTGAAATCGCCCTGGACAGACGCGTTGACGATCTCCTGGATTTCCTTCACCAGGCCGGAGAGCGAGTTCTGCATCACCTGCATGGACTTGAGCAGGACGCCGATCTCGTCGTTACTCTTGATTTCGATCTTGCTGCTCAGGTCGCCTGCGGCGATCTTGCCTGCCACGTCGCCGGCGAGTGCGAGGGATAGTCCGATGGCGCGAACCAGAAGCATGCCGAAGAAGAAAGCCAGAATCACGCCGCCGGCGATGGCGGCGACGGTGATGTTACGCACGGAGGTGAAGTTGGACTGCGCGGTCTCGTATTCGGCTTTGGCCACCGCGCCTTGCAGCTCGATCAGGCTGAATATGGTTTCACGCGCAGCGCTGTATTTGGGGCCCGCGTCCTTCTTCGCATTCTCCTTGGCGGCCTCGAAATTGCCTGCGCTCGCAGCGTTCATCGTGACATCGCGCGACTCCCGGTAGATTTTCCACTGCTGCCCGAAAGCATCCGCCAATTTCTTTTCCTCTGGCGTGAGCGTAGTTGCGATGTATTTGGCCCAGAGCTCTTCGATTTCCTTGTCGCGCAGCGCAGTTTTGCTGACCGCATCTTTCACCACATCCTGATTGCTGGCGTTGGACGCATTTACCGCGTTCAGGCGAATAAGGTTGATCTTGTCGATCATCTTGCCCAGATCCATCAGCGGGACGGTGCGATCCTCATACACCGTTTGCAGCCCCTGGTTGGAACCGCTCATGCCGGACAGGCCCAGCATCCCGATCGCCGCCAGCAGCACGGAAAGCAGGGTGATGAGAAAAATCAGGCGGGTTCTGATCGTCAAGTTTGAAAACATATTTGGGTCTCTCCTGTAATTGGTTATTTGTTCTTTAAAACCCGGTCTTAGGCCGTGGCTGCTTCCATCAATTCCATGTCGCTGCTGGTCATGAGTTCTTCGATATCCACCAGGATCAACATGCGCT
>CAYGNO010000143.1:0-6001 GCA_964351305.1 uncultured Sulfuricella sp. | reverse complement strand
GCCCAACCCCATGCCGCGCCAGCGCTCGCCGAAGCGCCGCCACCCGCCGTGGAACCCGAGCCTGCCGCCCCCGCGCCACCCGCCATGCCGCAACGGGTGACAACCCGGTTCACCGTATTCAAGGGACTGAACGGCATGCGTGTGGGCCGTGCCGAGCAAGTCTGGAAACTCGACGGGGAACGCTATACGATTTCCAGCGTGGCCGAAGCCAGCGGCCTGTTCTCCCTGTTTGCTTCCGGCAAGTTCGTCCAGGAAAGCCGGGGGGAAATCACGCCGGCCGGGCTGAAACCCTCTGACTACCGGGTTGAGCGAGGAAAAGGCGGCGCAGACAAGACCGACACCGCCCAGTTCGACTGGAATGCCATGACGCTCACCCTCGCCGGCGGCGGCGGCAAACAGACCCTGAAACTGCCGGAAGGAACCCAGGATCTGTTAAGCTTCATGTACCAGCTCGCCTTCGCCCCGCCGCAAAGCAGCGCCGTGAAATTGCAGGTCACCAACGGCAGAAAACTCGACAGCTATGCCTACTGGGTCGCGGAGGAAGCGCTGAATACCCCGATGGGCGTGCTGAACACCCTGCACCTCGGCAAGCAGCGCGAAGAAGGGGAAAAAGATACCGAAGTCTGGCTCGCCGCCGACTACCATTACCTGCCGGTCAAAATCAGCCAGATCGACAAGGACGGCGATGGGCTGGTGCTGCTGGCGAACGAAATCGCGATTACGCAATGAATACACAACAAGCATTAACCACGAATTTACACGAATGATCACGAATTAACTCGAATAAAACGTCATTGCATTTGACAACCCCTCGCAGCTCCTAAGCTTGGTCTTATTAGTGTTAATTCGTGCAAATTCGTGTCATTCGTGGTTAGCTTTAAACCAACCGGAATAACGAAACCATGCAACTCTCCACCACCCGCCTCGGCCACGCCGTACACGCCCTGACCGACATCCTGCCGCTGACCCATCCGGCCGATGCGAGCTTGAGCCGCTATTTCCGCAACAACCACGAGTTGGGCCCCAAGGATCGCGCCTTCGTCGCCGAAACCGTGTATGCCGTACTGCGCCGCAAACGCCTGCTGGAGCACCTCGCCGCGCCCCACACCTCGCCGCGCCATCTGATTCTGGCCTTGCTGGCGAAGGTGCAGGGCCTGAGCCTGCGCGAACTGGAGCCATTGCTGCACAAGGAAGAAAATGAGTGGCTGAAGCAGGTCAAGGCAGTGCCCACGGACGATCTGCCCTTGGCGGTACGGGTGGACTTCCCCGACTGGCTGACGGAAAGACTGGTCGCGCGCATGCCGGAAGAGGAAATCCTCGCCCTGGCGCGCGGCATGCAGCATTCCGCCCCGCTGGATCTGCGCGTCAACACCGTGCGCGCCAACCGCGATGAAGTGCTGGCAATCCTGAAGCGCGACGGCATCCCTGCCGAAGCGACGCCGTATTCCCCGGTCGGCGTGAGGATCAAAGAAAAGCCGGCGATCAACCGCCACCCCCTGTTCCTCACCGGCAAGATCGAAGTACAGGACGAGGGCAGCCAGTTGCTCGGCTACCTGGTTGCGCCGAAGCGCGGCGAGATGATCGCGGACTTCTGCGCCGGAGCCGGCGGCAAGACCCTGCTGCTGGGCGCGCTGATGCATTCCCAGGGGCGGATCTATGCCTTCGACGTCTCGGAAAAGCGCCTCACCCAGCTCAAGCCGCGCCTGAAACGCTCCGGCCTGTCCAACCTGCATCCCCAGCTGATCAGCAATGAAAACGACATCAAGGTCAAGCGCCTCGCCGGCAAGCTCGACCGCGTGCTGGTCGATGCGCCGTGCAGCGGGCTCGGCACCCTGCGCCGCAACCCAGATCTGAAGTGGCGCCAGAAACCGCAGGACATCGAGGAGCTGACGCAAAAACAGGCCGCCATCCTCACCGCCGCCGCCCGCCTGGTCAAATCCGGCGGACGGCTGGTGTACGCCACTTGCAGCATCCTTGAAGAGGAAAACGAGCAGATCGTCGAGGCCTTCCTCGCCACGCATCCTGAGTTCGAGCTAGTTGCCGCCAGCGAGGTTCTGGCGCAGCAGAATATCCCGCTGGACACGGGCAAATACTTCAAGCTCGCGCCGCACCTGCATGGCACGGATGGGTTCTTTGCAGCGGTGATGGAAAGGAAGGGTTGAACCTTAAAACGGCAGTTAACCACGAATGCCACGAATTTCCACGAATGAACACGAATAGTTAGAACATAATCTCGCCTCACCAAACGGGTGAGACGACCAAGCATGATTAGTCATTGATTATTCGTGAACATTCGTGCTTTATTCGTGCAAATTCGTGGTTAATCGCTTTTTCTGGGTTGAATCTAATCCCGCAGAGCCAGCCGCGCCATTTCAACAGCCCCGTCTTTCGTCTTGTGTCCCGCGACAAAGCGCCCCCTATGGCAGAACACGCACCCTTTCATGCCGATGACGGCGTCCAGATCTTCGCCATCCAGCCCGGCCCAGGCCGAAGGCAGGGATTTCCG
Organism: uncultured Sulfuricella sp.; assembly: GCA_964351305.1. Classification (GTDB taxonomy): domain Bacteria; phylum Pseudomonadota; class Gammaproteobacteria; order Burkholderiales; family Sulfuricellaceae; genus Sulfuricella. The sequence continues at coordinate 3,495 of CAYGNO010000143.1, read as the reverse complement.
GTTATTGAAGCTTCCCGCGCGATCCGGAACGGCGGTCACATGCCATTTCACCTGGGCATCGGGGGAAATCACGTACAGAAGGTGCTCGTACTCAGGCGATCCCAACACGGCATCTTTCCACGGCACGTCGTGCTCCAGCACCAGCAACCGCCCCGCTTCCTGCAAAACCCCTTGCACCACAGCGACGCGCGCCTTTTCAAATCCGTTTGCGTCCCTGATCGTGTTTTGCAGAACAACGGTTGCCAGGCTGACGGCACGCTCGAAGGCCTCGTTCCTGGCCTCCGTGGATGTCACATCCTGCCAGCCGGGATTGAAACCTCCGATGACCGTGGAAATCGACATCAGCGTGACGGGCAGGGTTTCCTTGGTCAAGGTAATCCCGCAATCCATGGCATCCACGCCTTGCACCAGCCAGCGATCGACCCTGGACGCCGCGGCCGCCGATTCGCAAAGCTCCGCTCCCAATTCACGCCATACCAGGCCGAACGAACTGTAGGGGATGTCGTTTTCGCGCGCTTCCCTGTACTCCAGTTGATGATGGTCGAAGCGGCAGGCCGCAGGGTCAAAAACACGCCCCACATCGAACAGGATATCCGCTGCGTCCAGCTGCTCCTGGTCGCGCGTGCGCAGAATGGGCAAAGCCGGATTTACCAGGCGCAATGTCGCCGCCGCCAACACATCGTCGGCATGAAAGGACCCGGAGTGGGTAGCTGCAACGGCGCCAGGGCGCTGGAGGATAGAATAAAGATTCGGCACGATACCTCTTTAAGGTTGTTGGTTATTTCAGGGCTATTATCCTACAGAATGGCAAACCCAGTTGCGAAACCGGCAGCATTGGATGCCAGGCATTGTTATACTTCATCAGCCACCCATGACATTAAGACAGCCCCTATCCGCGACGAAATTATCCCTGACTTGAAGAAATCGTTTTGAAAAAAATACTCATCACCATACAGGGCAAGACCCTGATCCTTCACTACCAGGTCAAGCATGGACTGGTGCGCAAGGGCTCCGGCTGGGCCAGCTATATTCAGGTTTTGCCTTCCGCCGAGTTGGCCCGGTTCGACCTGAAAGGACTGACCCCTGAAATGTTTTGCGTGAATATTTCCGACATGGTGAATATTCGCGGTTTGTTTTCCGGCCAGGTGGAAAACGAACGGCAGGTTCCCGTTGCGCGCTGGGAAATCAGCCACGAAGATTATCTGCATGCGACCAGCGCCCAGGCAGCGAAATTGTCGCACCTGCAAATCGTGAATTTGCTCGCGTCAGTGCCGGGTTACCTTCAGGAAACGGACAACCAGTTTATCGACTTCGAGGACAGTATCGTCCCCCACGAAACGGGCGAACCCGCCACTTTCAGCGGGTACCGGCTGACCATCGTGACGGAAGACATCGAGGACAAGGTCGCCCCTTATGCCTATTACAACCTGGACACCCACACGCCGGAAGGATGGCAAGGCTACCCGCCGCCGCAAGCGGATTACGAGCCCATACGAACCGCGCTGGCGAAAAAACTGCAAGCCATCCGGGACGCCGGCGTGCAGCTCACGCAGGTTGACGATGAAACCGATTACGCCATCGCGGCTTAAACCCCTTACCCGTTTTTTCATGCATGGGCTGTATAATCGCCCCCTTTTTGAGTAACCCGCCATGTGGTTTAAAAGCATCTTCATTTATCGCCTTCCCACCGACTGGGCCATGAGCGCCGCCGCCCTGGAAGAAAAATTGTCCCGCCAGCCGCTCCAGCCCTGCGGCGGCCTGGACAAGCAAAGCCGCGGCTGGGTTTCCCCCCAAGGCGACGGGACTCTGGTCCACGCACTGAACCGGCAGATGCTGATCGCCCTGGGCGTGGAGCAGAAATTGCTGCCCACCTCCATCGTCAACCAGTTCGCCAAGGACCGCATCGCCGAACTCGAAGCGCAACAGGGCCACCGCGTCGGGCGCAAGGAAACGAAAGAGATCAAGGAACGCGTCACCGACGAACTTCTCCCCCGCGCCTTCTCCCATCGGCGCACCACCTTCGTCTGGATCGACCCGGCCAACGGCTGGCTGGTTGTGGATGCGGCCTCCCCGGCCAAGGCGGATGAAGTCCTGGAACTGCTCGGCAAAACGCTGGACGACCTGCCGCTCAAGCAACTGCACACCAAACTTTCGCCGGTCGCGGCCATGACCGGCTGGCTCGCCGGGGGTGAAGCACCGTCCGGGTTCACCATCGACCGCGAACTGGAGCTCCGCTCCATCGACGAAGGCAAGGCCACGGTCCGCTACGTCCGCCACGACCTCGAAGGCGATGAAATCCGCGCCCACATCGCCGCCGGCAAGAGCGCCACCCGGCTGGGAATGACCTGGAACGACAAGATATCCTTCGTCCTCACCGAGCAGCTCCAGATCAAGCGCCTCGCCTTTCTGGACATCCTCAAGGAAGAAACCGAATCCCAGGCCGAAACCACCGACGAGTTGTTCGACCTCGATTTTACCCTGATGACCGGGGAACTGGCCCGGTTGCTGGCTGATCTGGTTGAGGCGCTGGGCGGGGAGAGTGTTTAGGTTTTGAGCGCTTCGCGCGTTGATTGATTGCCGGGGGCAGCCCGGCACCTGAACATCTGCGCGTAGCGCAACAAAACCATACGGCGCAATGCGCTCCGCTTATTGACGCCCTACGCCTTACGCGGGTTGAACGGGTTTCAATATGCCGGTTCGGGTGGGAATCCTGCGCCAGATCGGCTCTTCCGCATCCGCTGCATTGCTCTTTTACTCCTCGCCAGGCGCCTTCATTTCATGACATTCGGTTGACTTCCCTCCTCGTAACCTTACAATCCCCATATGTACCGCCTGCCCCGCAGTTCAGTCCAACAAGGTTTATCCGCCGCCAATGCGTGGGGGCTCTTGCTGCCTGCGGTGGGGCGGCGGATAAACGCTATTCGTTGAGGTGATTATGGAACCAATAATAGAATGGACTACGCCGCTACCATCAGACCAATCCGAAGAATGGATAAAAGAAAGTGTCTTGTCGCTTATTGACTTGCCCGGTGTGACTGACATTCGTCCATTAGTACACAAAATCTTCATCGGTTGCACCTTTATGAACCTTGGCGTTAAGGGTGTCGCATACGATGTGAAAGACAACCCAATCATCGCGCTTCACTATTCGTGGTCTGCAAATCGTGGGGCTTCTTGTCGCTTTGACGATCCGAGAAAAGCTGAATGGTTAGATTTTTGATTTCGTCAAGCCTGTACGAAAAGTGCTTGCACTCACCGGAAGGAATAGATGTGTACTCACCAGACACACATTCGGCATCAATTTTGAGCGTATTAAACTCTTGCATATTGCTGCCCGCATCGCCGTATTTGCAAATACCAAAAACGATGCGGCCTATCCTGCGGTCAGTTCTAACCTGTCGGTCAAGCGGGACTGCCGCAAAAGCGCGGCAGCCCCTTACCTTGACTACAAGGGCTTCCCCGTCAGCGCAACTAACCTGACGATTATTTTTTCAG
>CAYGNO010000142.1:0-6049 GCA_964351305.1 uncultured Sulfuricella sp. | reverse complement strand
GGATCGCCGAGTACATCTGGGCGATCTTGGCCTCGCGGATCAGGTTGCGGATCGCGGGGGTACCGATCATGATCTCGTGCGCGGCGACGCGGCTCTGGCCGTCCTTGGTCTTGAGCAGGGTCTGTGAAATAACCGCGCGCAGGGATTCCGACAGCATCGAGCGCACCATGTCTTTTTCAGCCGCCGGAAACACGTCCACGATCCGGTCGATGGTCTTGGCGGCGGAGCTGGTGTGCAGGGTGCCGAACACCAGGTGGCCGGTTTCCGCTGCGGTCAGCGCCAGGCGGATGGTTTCCAGGTCGCGCAGCTCGCCCACCAGAATCACGTCCGGATCTTCACGCAAGGCTGAACGCAGGGCGTTGTTGAAGGACAGGGTATGCGGCCCGACTTCGCGCTGGTTGATCAGGCACTTTTTGCTTTCATGCACGAATTCGATCGGGTCTTCCACAGTCAGTATGTGGCCGTACTCTTTTTCGTTGACGTGATTGACCATCGCTGCCAGGGTGGTGGACTTGCCCGAGCCGGTCGGCCCGGTCACCAGCACGATGCCGCGCGGCTGGTCGGAGATTTCCCTGAAGATCTCCGGGCATTTCAGTTCTTCCAGCGACAGCACCTTGGAAGGAATGGTACGAAACACCGCAGCGGCGCCGCGGTTCTGGACGAAGGCGTTGACGCGAAAGCGCGCCAGGTTGGGAATCTCGAAGGAGAAGTCAACCTCTAGGTTTTCCTCGTAAAATTTGCGCTGACCGTCGTTCATGATGTCGTACACCATGCCGTGAACATCCTTGTGCTCCAGCACCGGCACATTGATACGGCGGATATCGCCATGCACCCGGATCATCGGCGGCAGGCCGGACGACAAGTGCAGGTCGGAGGCCTTGTTTTTTACCGAAAAGGCAAGCAAATCCGAGATTTCCATTATAATTTCCCTTATGCACAAACTCGTCCCACCATTATGACAACTATCGCAAACGCATTGCAAGCAGTGCGGCAGCGCATCGCACTGGCCGCCACCGCGGCTGGCCGACCGGTTGCGGGCATCCAGATGCTGGCGGTCAGCAAAACCTTTCCTGCCGCCGCGGTGCGCCAGGCCTATACGGCCGGACAGCGCGCCTTCGGCGAAAGCTACGTGCAGGAGGCAATGGAGAAAGTCGGAGCGCTCAACGACTTGCCGCTGAAATGGCATTTCATCGGCCCGATCCAGAGCAACAAAACCCGTCCGATCGCCGAAAATTTTGCCTGGGTGCACAGCCTGGATCGGGACAGAATCGCCGACCGGCTGTCTTCAGGCCGGCCATCCAATCTGCCCGACCTGCAGGTGTGCCTGCAGGTCAACGTCAGTGGTGAAGCCAGCAAAAGCGGTGTTGCGCCGGAAGAGCTGCCAGCCCTGGCGCGCTACGTGCAGGCCCTACCGCACCTGAAACTGCGCGGACTGATGGCGATCCCCGAGCCATCCGACAACCCTGTGGATCAGCGCCTTGCTTTCGCCCGACTGCGCCAGCTACTCGAGCAACTCAATGCTCAAGGCTTTCAGCTCGATACCTTGTCGATGGGCATGTCGGACGATCTTGAGGCGGCGATTGCCGAGGGGGCGACGATAGTGCGAGTAGGAAGCGCAATTTTCGGCGAACGGGAAAAACTTTAAACATTTACCGCAGAGACGCAGAGACGCGGAGAAAGGCATGGCTTCTACCCGCATTGTTTTTCTCGGCGTCTCTGCGCCTCTGCGGTTAAGCGATTGTTGTTTTTAGGATAAATCATGAACATCACTTTCATCGGCGGCGGCAACATGGCCGGCGCGCTTATCACCGGCCTGCTGCAAAAGGGCTTCGATCCTTCATCCATCGGCGTGGTGGAAATCTCCGCGGAAAGCCGCGCCCGGCTGAGTGAAAAATTCGGTATCGCCAGTCACGAAGAAATCAGCGCTGCAGCCCTTGCCGCCGACATCATCGTGCTGGCAGTGAAGCCGCAGCAGTTGCACGGCGTTGCCACGCAACTGCACGGGAAACTTGACGACAAGCTGGTCATTTCCATCGCCGCCGGGGTGCGCAGCGCCGATCTCTCTCTATGGCTGGGCGGCCATAGCGTGATCGTCCGCGCCATGCCGAATACGCCGGCGATGGTACTGGCCGGCGTGACCGGTCTCTACGCCCTGCCCGGAGTGCCCGAACACCAGCGCCGCCAGGCCGAAACCATACTCGGCGCAGTGGGCACGACGCTGTGGCTGGAGAAGGAAGAGCAAATGGACGCCGTCACCGCCATTTCCGGCAGCGGCCCGGCCTACGTGTTCCTCTTCATCGAAGCATTGCAGGAAGCGGGCGCGGAGCTGGGCTTCAGCCCGGACCAAGCACGTACCCTCAGCCTGGAAACTTTCCTCGGCGCCGCCAAGCTTGCCAGCCAGGGCAGCGAGGATGCCGCCACCCTGCGCGCGCGCGTCACCTCCAAGGGCGGCACCACCGAACGCGCCATTCTTGTGATGGAGGCCGCCGGCATCAAGCGGGTCATCCTCCAAGCCGCGCAGGCCGCCTGCTTGCGTTCGCGCGAGCTGGGGGACGAACTGGGTAAAATGGGTGCCGGAGGATAATTTGACCATGCTAAACCAGGCCCTGCAATTCCTGCTCGAAACCCTGCTAGGCCTGTTCGTGCTGGCCGTGCTGCTGCGCTTCTACCTGCAATGGGCGCACGCGCCCTTCCGCAACCCGGTCTCGCAGTTCATCGCGGCGCTCACCGATTTTGCGGTGAAGCCGCTGCGCCGGGTCGTTCCCGGCCTGTTCGGGCTGGATCTGGCCTCCCTGCTGCTGGCCTGGCTGGTGGAATACGTCATGCTGCTCGCCCTGTTCTGGCTGGGCGGCCTGTTTCTGCTGAAGGCCGGACCTTCCGTTTTTCTTGCCATCGCCTTCCTGGCCGTGATCAAGCTGCTGAAAATCAGCATCTACATCCTGCTCGGCGCGGTCTTCATCCAGGCCATCCTGTCCTGGACCAACCCGCACACGCCCCTGGCGCCGGTGCTAAGCCGGCTGACCGACCCGTTCCTCCTGCCGCTGCGCAGGGTTGTCCCGCTTTTGGCCAATGTCGATCTTTCTCCGCTGCTGCTGCTCATCATCTGCCAACTGCTGCTGATGGTGCCTATAGCCTGGCTGGAAAGCCTCGCCATGCAACTTGCCTGACATGGCTGACTGGTATCAGCTCAAGGAAGACCGTCTCACCCTTACCGTGCACGTGCAGCCCGGAGCCAAGCGTACCGAAGTGATCGGGCTGCACGGCGATGCGCTGAAAATCCGGGTCGCTGCCGCCGCCGTGGAAGGACAGGCCAACGCCAGGCTGCTGGATTTTTTGCGCAAGGCATTCAAGGTTACAGCCAGCCGGATCAGCCTGAAGAACGGCGAACATGCGCGCCGCAAAGTGGTGGAAATCCAGGGTTCGCCCCTTGCTCCGGAAGCATTGCTGACCGGGACGGATGCACCATGACAGACGCCTTGCTGCCGCACGACGAACTGGCCACAGCGCTGGAAGCCTGCCTGGCCTTGCCGGATACCCCCGAGCTGCTCGACCCGCAGTTGCTGTTGCGCGCCCATGAACTGCTGGATACCCTGAAAAACACGCCACCGGACGCCAATGCCTTAGCCCGAATCGGCCTGATTACGGAAGCCTGCAGCGCAGCCGTGCGGCGCCGGCACGCCGAACTGCGCCACGAACAAGACACGCTGGCCGATCTGATCGGCAAAAACCGCGAGGTCGCGGATCGCCTGGAGCAAAGCCTGCAGGCAGACCAGCACCAGAGCCAGGAGGCATGGAAAAGCTTCAACATCGCGCGCAAACTCATTGCGCGGCAGGGCAGCCTACTCCTCAACCACCTCGACAGCGAACACGTCGAACAACTGGTGGCGAAAAACCTGAAGGAAATCCTGCGTAGCCCCACCACCGGCGCGCTTACCCAGGCAATGCATTCCCTGATCAGCGAGGCTTCCACCTTGCTCGAAGGTTTCGAGCGCCAGAATCGCCAAATCATGAGCGTAGTCGAAGCCGTATACACCCGACTCAATCAACTGCCTGACTTCAAGCTTGCTCCACCCCAACTTTCCGGCCTGGAAAATTACCGCCAGGACCTGGAGCAACTCGGCGAAAAAACCGCGGAGTTCTGCCGCCGCCCGATCAACCTGATGACAGACAAGACCAGCCTGGCAAAGAAATTCGGCATCGAAGTGGTGGCCCCTCTGCGCGCTCTGTTCACTCAACTGAAAGCAGAAACCGATTGGTGGCTGAGGGAGCTGTCCGTCCCGGTGCAGGACCAGATCCAGGCGCAAAAAATAGCGCTGGAGAAACGCCAGGAAGACATCAACATGATCCGTGACCAGATCGAAACCCTGGAAGCACGAATGGGGGAAACGGAAGTCGCGCTCGGCAGGCTGCATCAGCAGGAAGAGGAGATCGAGCGGGTATTGGCGCTCACGCAAACACTTTAGGTTTTGTGCGCTTCGCGCGGATGTTTGATTGCCGGGGGCAGCCCGCCGGGCTGGTTCTTAAGCGGCTAAAGAAAGGAACCAAAGAAAGCCGCCCCTCCCAGCCCTCCCCAGCGGGGAGGGCACCCAAAACACGGGCTCCGCCCACAAAACCGTTTTTAATCCCCCTCTGCACCGCCTCGGTTTTCCGAAAAGATCGGGGGCCGTCGGCGAGGACTGTCTGAGGCCACAGGCCGAGTTCCGCAGCCGCCCGATTTTTTCGGAAAACCGAGGGAAGCCCGCAGGGCCGGTGCGGGTGGGTGCCCTTTTGTTTGGTTACTTATATTTTGGGCAAGCAAAATAAAGTGACCTGCTGCCGGGCAGCCCCCGGCATCTAATCATCTGCGCGTAGCGCACTCAAAACCCAGCACCGCTTGTAACAACCCGAACAAAGACCTATAGTGGCCCAGTTGTCATAAAATACCGACAGAGTTCCAACATCTCAACACAAATTTAATCGTGTCTGACCCCATCATTACACCAGGCACTCTGATCACTAACCTAAGAGCTGATTCAATAGTCTTGGATACTTTATGCCAACAGTCCAACAGTTCGCGAACGAATTAAAAATCCCTGTTGAAGAGCTTCTCAATATTTTGCGGCGCTCATCCATTGTTGGGAAAAATAAGCGAAACGCTATTCGGGTTAGTAATCTAAAGCCATCCTCACACTTGCAGAGTGAGGATATTTCAAAGCTATTAGAGTATTTACGCTTGCGAAAAAAGTACCGTGATAAAGAGGAAAAGCGGTTGAAACAACAGCCCCCTCTAACTGCGGATAGATTGAGCATAGTGTCTTCGCCTCCAGAGGCGACGCTCTTTGACCGGTCAGTGAAAATGACAACGAAGAGTGCATCCAAATTTGCAAAGGGGGATTAAAGGGACTTATTCAACTTGGCCCAACCTTTCTCAACCTCGCTCCCTGCGGTCGCTGGACGCTGCGCGATAAAGCCGCGCAGCGCCCCTGACTTTGAACGTTTCGCCACCCTACATCAACACAATATCGTACTGCTCCTGGCTGTACTGATTCTCCACCTGAAGATAAATCGGCTTGCCGATAAAATCCCCCAACTGCGCCAGGCTTTGTGATTCCTCGTCCAGAAACAGGTCGATCACCTGCTGGGAAGCGAGGATGCGAAACTCGCGCGCGCTGAACTGGCGCGCCTCGCGCACCAGCTCGCGCAGGATGTCGTAGCACACCGTCTGCGCCGTCTTCAGAACCCCCCGCCCCTGGCAGGTGCAGCAGGGCTCGCACAGGATATGCGCCAGGCTCTCGCGGGTGCGCTTGCGCGTCATCTCCACCAGGCCCAGCGCGGAGAAACCGTTCACCGTCTTGCGCGTGCGGTCCTTCGCCAGCGTCTTCTTGAACTCGGCGAGCACGGCAGCCTGGTGCTCCTCGTTGTCCATGTCGATAAAATCCACGATGATGATGCCGCCGAGGTTGCGCAGCCGCAACTGCCGGGCGATTGCCTGCGCCGCTTCGAGGTTGGTCTTGAAGATGGTGTCGTCGAAATTGCGGCCGCCGACGAAGCCGCCGGTGTTCACGTCCAC
>CAYGNO010000141.1:0-6150 GCA_964351305.1 uncultured Sulfuricella sp. | reverse complement strand
TGTCGCCCGTTCGCGCCCGTATTTCCATGGAGCCGTTCGAGCGTGGCTACGGCCATACGCTGGGCAACGCCCTGCGCCGCATTTTGCTGTCTTCGATGCCAGGCTATGCCATCACCCAGGTCAAGATCGAGGGTGTGGTGCACGAGTATTCGACCATCGAAGGCGTGCAGGAAGACGTGGTCGACATCCTGCTCAACCTTAAAGGCATCGCACTGAAGCTGCACAATCGCTCCGAAGCTACCCTGATTTTGTCGAAAAAGGGTGAAGGCGTGGTGACGGCGGCTGACATCGAAACCGGTCACGATGCAGAGATCGTCAACCCCGATCATGTGATTGCTCACATTACCAAGGGTGGCAAGCTCGACATGGAGATCAAAATCGAGCAGGGCCGTGGCTATCAGCCCGTCACTGCACGCCGTGTCGCCGAAGATGAGCGCAGCATCGGCACGATCCTGCTGGATGCTTCGTTCAGCCCGGTCCGTCGCGTCAGTTATGCAGTCGAAAGCGCCCGTGTCGAGCAGCGTACCGACCTGGACAAGCTGGTTGTCGACATCGAAACCAATGGCGTGGTCGATCCCGAAGAGGCGATTCGTTATGCCGCGCGTATTCTGGTTGATCAACTGTCCGTGTTCGCCGAGCTTAAAGGCACGCCGGCCGAGATCGAGGCGCCCCGCGCACCGCAGGTTGACCCGATTCTGCTGCGTCCGGTGGATGATCTGGAACTCACCGTGCGTTCTGCCAATTGCCTGAAGGCGGAAAACATTTATTACATCGGTGATCTGATCCAGCGCACCGAGAACGAGTTGCTGAAGACCCCTAATCTGGGACGCAAGTCGCTGAACGAAATCAAGGATGTACTCGCCTCCAAGGGCCTGACTTTGGGCATGAAGCTGGAAAACTGGCCGCCTGTCGGTCTGGGTGAGCGTGCATAAAATTAGCTCGTGGAATACGAAAGCAAGGGAAAAGGATAGATCATGCGTCATCGTTTAGGACTTAGAAAACTCAATCGCACCAGTAGCCACCGTTTGGCGATGTTGCGCAACATGACCAACTCGCTGTTGCGTCACGAAGCTATCACCACCACTCTGCCTAAGGCGAAAGAACTGCGCCGTGTGGCCGAACCGATGATCACGCTGGGCAAGAAGCCATCGCTGGCTAACCGTCGTATGGCGTTCGACCGTCTGCGTGACCGTGAAATGGTCGGCAAGTTGTTCGACACGCTCGGCCCGCGCTACCAGAACCGTAACGGCGGCTATCTGCGCATCCTCAAGTGCGGCTTTCGTCAGGGCGACAATGCCCCGATGGCGATCGTTGAGCTGATGGATCGTCCTGCTCCTGAAGCCGAAAGCGCATAACAGCGTTTCCGGCTTCACATAAAAAAAGCCAGGTTTTTACCTGGCTTTTTTTATTCTTATTTGTCTTGTATCTTTAGGTGAGCAGACCTGCCAGATACCGTCCAGTGAAGCTTTCCTGAGTTTCAGCAACCTGTTCCGGGGTGCCTGCGGCGATGATCTGACCGCCGCCCACGCCGCCCTCTGGCCCGAGATCGACCACCCAGTCCGCAGTCTTGATCACGTCCAGGTTATGCTCGATGACCACCACGGTGTTGCCGCTATCCCGCAGCCGGTGCAGCACCGTCAGAAGCAACTCGATATCGTGGTAATGCAGGCCGGTGGTGGGCTCGTCCAGGATGTACAGGGTGCGGCCCGTGTCGCGCTTGCTTAGCTCCAGGGACAGCTTCACCCGCTGCGCCTCGCCGCCGGACAGGGTGGTCGCGCTCTGCCCCAAGGTGATGTAGCCCAGTCCGACATCCAGCAGCGTGGAGAGCTTTCTGGCCACCACCGGCACCGGGCTGAAGAATTCATGCGCCTGTTCCACCGTCATCGCCAGAATTTCGTGGATATTCTTTCCCTTATACTGGATTTCCAGGGTCTCGCGGTTGTAGCGCTTGCCGTGGCAGACGTCGCAGGGCACGTAGATGTCGGGCAGGAAGTGCATTTCCACCTTGATCACGCCATCGCCTTCGCAGGCCTCGCAGCGCCCCCCCTTGACGTTGAAGGAGAATCGCCCAGGCCCGTAGCCGCGCTCGCGTGCCTGCGGGACGCCGGCGAACAGTTCGCGGATTGGCGTGAACAGGCCGGTGTAGGTGGCCGGATTGGAACGCGGGGTGCGCCCGATCGGACTTTGGTCGACGTCGATCACCTTGTCGTAGAATTCCAGGCCTTGCAGGTCATCGTAAGGAGCCGGCTCCGTTGCCGATCCGTAGAGATGGCGTGCCACGGCACGGTACAGGGTATCGTTGACCAGGGTGGATTTGCCCGAGCCGGACACGCCGGTGACACACACGAATAGGCCTACCGGCAAATCCAGGGTTGAATTCTTCAGGTTGTTGCCGGTGGCACCGGTCAGGCGCAGCATGCGCTTGGGGTCGGGTTTGTGCCGCTTCTTCGGCACCTCGATGCAGCGCTTGCCGCTAAGGTACTGGCCGGTGAGCGAGGCGGGGTTGGCCTTGATCTCATCGGGTGTGCCCTCAGCCACGACTTCGCCGCCGTGTACGCCCGCGCCAGGGCCGATGTCCACCACGTGGTCGGCGGCCAGAATGGCGTCGGTGTCATGTTCCACCACGATCACGGTGTTGCCCATGTCACGCAGGTGCTTGAGGGTGGTGAGCAGGCGGTCGTTGTCGCGCTGGTGCAGGCCGATCGAAGGCTCGTCCAGCACGTACATCACGCCGGTCAGCCCGGAGCCGATCTGGCTCGCCAGACGGATGCGCTGCGCCTCGCCGCCGGACAGGGTGTTGGCCGAGCGGTCGAGCGACAGGTAATCCAGCCAGACATTGTTGAGAAAGCGGATCCGCGCCGCGATTTCCTTGATGATGCGTTCGGCGATGGCCTGCTTCTGGCCGTCGAATTCCAGCGTGGCGAAAAAATCGTAAGTCTGTTTCAGCGGCAGGCGGCCGACCTCGAATAGCGCCTTGCCTCCTACCAGCACGTGGCGCGCTTCGGCGCGCAGCCGGGTGCCCTCGCAATCGGGGCAGGTGCAGAAGTTGATGTATTTGGCCAGCTCCTCGCGCACCGTGGACGATTCGGTTTCGCGGTAGCGCCGCTCGAAATTGGTGATGATGCCCTCGAACGGGTGGCTGCGCGCCTGCATCCCGCCTTTTTCCCCCAGGTACTGAAACTTGAGGGACTCTTTGCCGCTGCCGTAGAGGAGGATGTGCTGGATGGTTTCCGGGAGCTGCTCGAAGGGTGTCTCGAGGTCGAAGCCGTAGTGCATCGCCAGACTTTGCAGCATCTGGAAGAAGAACTGGTTGCGCTTGTCCCAGCCCTTGACTGCGCCCGAGGCCAGGCTCAGATGGGGAAAAGCAGCGATGCGCTTGGGGTCGAAAAAGCTGATCTGCCCCAAGCCATCGCACTTGGGACAGGCTCCCATTGGATTGTTGAAGGAAAACAGCCGCGGCTCGAGTTCCGGCAGGGAATAACTGCATACTGGGCAGGAGAATTTGGCCGAGAACAGGTGCTCCTTGCCCGAGTCCATCTCCACTGCAAGCGCCTTGCCGTCGGAGTGGCGCAGTGCGGTCTCGAACGATTCCGCCAGGCGCTGTTTGGCGTCGGTGCGAACCTTGAGGCGGTCCACCACGATGTCGACGGTGTGCTTCTTGTTCTTGTCCAGCTTGGGCAGGGCATCGATTTCATGCACCTTGCCGTCGATCCGCAGGCGCACGAAACCCTGCGCGCGCAACTCGTCGAACAGGTCGACATGCTCGCCCTTGCGGCCCACCACAGTGGGCGAGAGGATCATCAGCTTGGTGTCTTCGGGCAGCGCCATGACCGTGTCCACCATCTGGGAAATGCTCTGGGCGGAAAGCAGGATCTGGTGCTCGGGGCAGTAGGGGTCGCCGACGCGGGCATAGAGCAGGCGCAGGTAGTCATGGATTTCAGTGACGGTGCCGACGGTCGAGCGCGGATTGTGGCTGGTGGCCTTCTGCTCGATCGAAATCGCCGGCGACAAGCCTTCGATCAGATCAACGTCGGGCTTTTCCATCCGCTGCAGAAACTGGCGTGCGTAAGCAGAGAGCGACTCGACGTAGCGGCGCTGGCCTTCGGCGTAAAGCGTATCGAAAGCCAGCGAGGATTTTCCCGAACCGGACAGGCCGGTGATGACCACCAGCTTGTCGCGCGGAATGTCGAGGCTGATGTTTTTCAGATTGTGCGTGCGGGCACCGCGGATTTTGATCAGGTCCATGAGTTTGTGCAGAGCAAAAGGCAACCTGCTACTATACGCAATTTCGCCTCCCTACCTCAACTTTATATGCACGTTTCCGACCAGATGACCCCAACCGAACTCCGCGCCAGCGTGGGGCTGGCCGGGATATTCGGTCTGCGGATGCTGGGCATGTTCCTGATCCTGCCGGTGTTCGCCATTTATGCCCATGGACTGACCGGCGGCGACAGCCGCACCCTGATCGGCCTGGCGCTTGGCGCCTACGGCCTGACCCAGGCCATGCTGCAACTGCCTTTCGGCATGGCATCCGACCGTTGGGGGCGCAAGCGGGTAATCTATTTCGGCCTGCTGCTGTTCGTTATCGGCAGCTTTGTCGCTGCTTCCGCCAGCGACATTTACATGGTGATCGTGGGGCGCGCCATCCAGGGCGCGGGCGCGATTTCCGCCGCCGTCACCGCGCTGCTCGCCGACCTGACGCGGGAAGAACACCGCACCAAGGCCATGGCGATGATAGGCTCCACCATAGGCCTGGCGTTTGCCGCATCGATGGCGCTGGGCCCGTTGCTGTATCAGGCAATCGGCGTGCCCGGCATCTTCGAATTGACCGGCGTGCTGGCGCTGGCGGCGATGGGCGTCATCTACGCAGTCATTCCCGATCCCAGGGACAGTCATTTCCATTCCGATGCCGGGATCGCGCCGGCGCGCCTGCGCGACGTCCTGCGCGATGGCCAGTTGCGGCGCCTGAATTTCGGCATTTTCGCCCTGCACGCCGCGCAAATGGCGATGTTCGTGGTGATCCCCTTTGCCCTCCGGGAAACCGGCGGCCTGCCGGAAGCCCAGCACTGGAAAATCTACCTGCCGGTGATGCTGGGCGCATTCGCTTTCATGGTGCCGGCGATCATTTACGGCGAGAAAAAGGCCAAGCTCAAGCCGATTTTTGTTTCAGCCGTGGCCCTGCTGCTGTTGTCGCAACTGCTGATGACGGTGTTGATCCACAGTTTCTGGGGCATCGTAATGATGCTGCTGCTGTTCTTCATCGCCTTCAATATTCTCGAAGCGAGCCTGCCCTCGCTGATTTCCAAGCTTGCTCCGGCGCGTTCCAAGGGGACGGCCATGGGCGTGTATAATACGTCCCAGTCGCTCGGCTTGTTTGCCGGTGGCGTGGCGGGCGGATTGCTTTCCCATTATGCCGGCCAGTGGTCGGTGTTCGCGTTCGGCGGCGCAATCAGCGCGTTATGGCTGGTGTTGGCCGCCAGCATGAAAACGCCGCCCGCAGTGCGCACCCGGATGTTCCATATCGAGCCGATGTCCGCCGAAGCCGCGCGCGAACTGTCGCGCCGGCTGATCGGTCTGGACGGGGTGATGGAAGCGATAGTCGATCCCGAGGAAGGCGCCGCCACCCTCAAGGTGGAAATGGCGGGTTGGGATGAAGAGGGCGTTAATAAACTAATCGAGGGGGGAGCGTGAAATGGCATCAGTGAACAAGGCAATTATTATCGGCAACCTGGGGAAAGACCCTGAAATGCGCTACATGCCATCGGGGGATGCAATCTGTAACTTCAGCCTGGCAACCACCGACTCCTGGAAAGACAAGAATGGCGAGAAACAGGAAAAAACCGAATGGCACCGCATTTCGATGTTCGGCAAGCTGGCGGAAATCGCCGGGGAATACCTGAAGAAAGGCAGCCAGGTTTATGTCGAGGGCCGCATTCAGACCCGCAAGTGGACCAACAAGGAAGGGCAGGACCAGTACACCACCGAGATCGTCGCCGACAAGATGCAAATGCTCGGTAGCCGCAGCGGCAGTGGTGGCGGCAACAGCTTCGAAGTGGTGGAAAAGCCTGCTGCCAGCGCTAGCAGCGCGAAATCGGCAGCAAAAAGCGGCGGCGACTTCGATAATTTCGAGGACGACATTCCGTTTTAAGG
>CAYGNO010000140.1:0-6209 GCA_964351305.1 uncultured Sulfuricella sp. | reverse complement strand
GGCGCCGCTCCTACAGTGGTTTTGGCGCTAATGGATAATCCCGGATCGTTCGGGCGTAAAAAAACATTAAAGTTTCTTCATGGCCACCCGATAAAGGTACTGACGGCGGTTTAAGTGGCTCTGAACTTTAGGGCAACCAAAGTCGGTGGCGACAACGCCAGCGGTTAAACAACCTAAATCCAAGGAGAACTAAAATGCCCCAAATTATCAATACGAACATTGCGTCGATGAACGCGCAGCGCAACCTGAATACTTCCCAGTCTTCGTTGAACCAGTCCCTGCAGCGCCTGTCTTCAGGTCTGCGCATCAACAGCGCCAAGGACGATGCTGCCGGCCTGGCGATTTCCGAGCGGATGACCAGCCAGATTAAAGGTCTGAACCAGGCGTCACGTAACGCCAACGACGCGATTTCCCTCGCGCAAACGGCAGAGGGCGCGCTGGCCGAGGTGACCAACAACCTGCAACGTATCCGCGAGCTGGCCGTGCAATCCGCCAACTCGACCAACAGCGCCGCTGACCGCGCCGCACTGGACCAGGAAGTGCAGCAGCGCCTCGCCGAAGTCGACCGGGCCGCCTCTCAGACAGCGTTCAACGGCCTGAAGATTCTTGACGGCACTTTCGGCACCGCCGCCTTCCAGGTTGGCGCGAACGTCGGCGAAACCATCAGCGTCGCACTGTCGACCAGCACGCGCACCTCGGCCATCGGCAAGACGGCCGACTACGTGAATGGCACAACCGCCTACAGTAGCAGCTATGCGGTCGGCCAACAGGGTAGCGGCGTGGATAGCAGCACCCTGGCTGTCGGCGACCTGGCGATACAAATTGGCAGCAACGCCTCAATCGCGGTCGGCGCATCGGTGGATAACAGCGCCAGCGGCGTCGGGCGTACCGCGGCCAGCGCCTATTCCAAGGCTGAGGCGATCAACAGCGCCGGCATCGGCAACCTCACCACCCAAGCCGACACCACGGCCGTGTTTGTCTGGACGGATGTTGTTTCCGCGACCACCTCGACGTACTCGCTGACGATCAATTCCCAGGCGATCTACACCGCTGCCGGTGCTGGCGCAACTCTGACCGGTGCCCAAGTGGCGGCGGCAATCAATGCCGCCTCGGGCACATCCGGCGTGACCGCAAGCTACAGCAGTACCGCTGGCACCATGACCCTGGCCGCCTCGGATGGCCGTAACATCGTGGCGAGCCAGACTGCCGGCTCCGAGACCACCGGTGAAGGCCTGGCCGCAACCTCGGCCGCTCCCCTCAACAATACGGTCAACGACGCACTGACTGCCCTTACCACCGCGTCTGGCGTAGCAGTTTCCGCCACCTACGTCGGCACGATCCGTCTGACCTCGACCGAGGCGATCACGCTGAGCGGCGCCAACGAGACCCGTATCGGCTATGCGGATGCCAGCGCGATGGCACTGGGCGCCTCGGCGCTCAACACTGCCTCGGTAACGAGCGTGGCCAACGCCAACACCGCCATTTCCAGGGTGGATTCGGCACTGGCCTCGATCAGCACGCTGCGCAGCACCTTCGGCGCGATTCAGAACCGCTTTGAATCCGCCATTTCCAACCTGCAGACGACGGCGGAAAACCTGAGCGGCGCGCGTAGCCGAATCCAGGATGCCGACTTCGCGGCGGAAACGGCTGTCTTGACCCGCGGCCAGATTCTGCAGCAGGCCGGCGTGGCGATGCTGGCCCAGGCGAACTCCTTGCCCAACAATGTGTTGAGTTTGCTGCGTTAAGTGGTAAAGTAGCGTTAAGTGAAACCACCCGGCCGGGCTCGTAAAACAGCTCGGTCGGGTTTTTGCTACAGGGTGCCTCTAAAAATTCAGAGTTCGCCCAAATGCAAGGCGCGGAAAAAATTTTGCAGCGCGGCATATGATTGATATGTAAGCAAGAAATTTTTTACGCAACGCAGCAGTTGGGATGAAATCTGTATTTTTAGAGGTACCCTACAAGGAGTATGACCATGTCAGTCTCTCAGATTAATGCCAGCGGGGTTAGCCCCGCCAAGGCGCCGGATGTCCCGGCAGGAAATCGCCGGGTTGCCACCGAGGCCGCACAAGCGCCCGCCGCTCCCGCCGCGCCCGTCGAGATGCCGGTAAAGGCGGTTCAGGCAACGGCTTCAATTCCCAAGGCGGAGCAAGTCAAGACCGCGGTGGAGCAAATAAACAAGTTTGTCCAGACCATGAGCAGCGACCTGAAATTTACCGTGGATGAAGAAACCGGCATTCAGGTTGTAAAGGTCGTGGATACGGAAACCAAGGATGTGATCCGCCAGTTTCCCGCAGAAGAAATCCTGGCGATTGCACAGGCGCTGGATAAGTTGCAGGGTTTGATCATTCATCAAAAAGCGTAGGATGGGTGGAGCGTAGCGATACCCATCGATCATCACCGCGAAACGATGGGTATCGGCGCAAGCGCCTCCACCCATCCTACGTAAGGAGCATATCATGGCGCTTTCATCCCCCGGTATCGGTTCAAATCTCGATGTGAACGGCATCGTTTCCCAGTTGATGAGCATCGAGCGCCGACCGCTGACTTTGCTCGACACGAAGGAAGCGGGCTACCAGGCCAAGCTTTCCGCCTACGGCACTCTCAAGGGCGCGCTTTCCGCTTTTCAAAGCTCGGTTCGCGCTTTGAGCGATGTTTCAAAGTTTCAGTCCGTCAAGGCAACGCCGGCGGACGCGACGGTCTTGAGCGCCAGCGCTTCCAGCATCGCCGTGCCGGGCGCTTATTCCGTGGAGGTGACCAAGATCGCCCAATCGCAGAAGCTGGCTGCCGTGGGCCAGGCCAGCACTACGGATGCGATCGGCAGCGGTACGCTGACCTTCGATTTCGGCACGATCAGCGGCGGCACTTTCGATGCGGGGACCGGAAAATACACCGGGGCGGCTTTCGCCAGCAATGGCGCCGGCGTTAAAACGGTTACGATAGACGCGAGCAACAATTCCCTGGCCGGCATACGCGACGCCATCAACACGGCCAATATCGGCGTGAGCGCCACCATCGTGAATGACGGCGGGACCTCTCCTTACCGTTTGGCGCTGACCTCCACCAGTATCGGCAAAACCAACAGCATGAAAATTTCAGTCGCCGGCGATGCCCCCTTGTCGACGCTGCTGGCGCATGACCCCGCCGCCACGCAGAATCTATCCGAAACGGCAACCGCGCAGAATGCGGAATTCAAGGTGGACGGCGTGGCCATCAGCAAAACCACGAACAGCATCAGCGACGTGATCCAGGGCGTGACGCTCAGTCTGCTTAAAACCAATGTGGGCGCCCCGACTGTTGTAACCGTTGCGCGCGACACCGCTTCGGTCACCACCGCAGTGAATGCGTTCGTCAAGGCCTATAACGATGCCAACAAAACTCTGGGCGACCTCTCCGCCTACAATGCGACTACCAAGCAGGCCGCCATTTTGCAGGGCGATAGTTCGGTGCGCTCGATCCAGAGCCAGATGCGCAATACGCTGACTTCGACGCTTGCCGGGATCGGCGGCAGCTACACCAACTTGTCGCAGATCGGGGTTTCATTTCAGACGAACGGCACGCTGGCGGTGGACAGCACCAAGCTGCAAAGCGCGATCGACACCAATTTCAACGACATCGCCAGCCTTTTCGCCGCAACCGGCAAGGCAACCGACAGCCTGGTCAGCTATTCCAGCAGCACGGCCAATACCAAACCGGGCGCTTATGCCCTGGCCGTATCGCAACTGGCGACGCAGGGCAAGGCGGTTGGGTCGGCAGCGGCGGGTCTGACCATAAGCACAGGCGTGAATGACTCGTTAAGCGTGGTGGTTGACGGGGTGGTTGCAACGGTCACCCTGGCGGCGGGCACCTATACCGAGGCAGCTTTGGCGACCGAAGTCCAGTCCAAGATCAACGGCGTATCCGCCTTTGCGAGCGCAGGGATTTCGCTCGCAGTGACCCAAACATCCGGAACCATGACCCTGACCTCTAACCGCTACGGTTCCGCCTCGAACGTCAGCGTGACCGGCATTGGCGCGGCCAATTTGCTGGGCGCGACGCCGACCGACACTGCCGGGGTCGATGTGGCGGGCACGATCAATGGCGTGGCGGCAACAGGCTCAGGCCAAACCCTGACGGGTACAACCGGAGCCGCCGCAGAAGGCTTGAAGGTCCTGGTGAGCGGCGGTTTGCTGGGCAGCCGGGGAACAGTCAACTATTCTCAGGGTTATGCCTACAAGCTGGACAAGCAGGTGGATTCTCTGCTTTCAAGCACCGGGCCGATTTCCAGCCGCACCGATGGGATCAATCAAACCATCAAGGATATCGGCAGCCGGCGCGAGGTGTTGAACCGGCGCATGCTGACTATCGAAATGCGCTACCGCGCCCAGTTTACGGCGCTGGATACCATGATCAGCAGCATGAACACAACCAGCAACTTCCTGACGCAGCAGTTGGCGAATCTGCCCAAAGCCGGTTGATTTGCACGTGAACTTTCTTCCGGGGTAAAACATGAATGCAATGACCCAACAGGCAGTAAATGCGTATAGCCAGGTAGGAGTCGAATCGAGCCTGGCGGATGCGAATCCACACAGGTTGGTTTTGATGCTGTTCGAAGGGGCTATCAAGGCGGTGGCCAAGGCCAGGCTGGCGATGACCAAGGGTGAGATTGCACCCAAATGCGAGGCGATTTCGAAGGCGATTGCGATTATTCAGGAAGGCTTGCAGCTTAGCCTGGATGTCAAGGCGGGCGGAGAACTGGCGGAAAATCTGAATGGTTTGTATGAGTACATGATCCATCGTTTGGTGTTCGCCAATCTGAAAAACCAGGTTGAGCCTTTGGACGAGGTGGGGAAATTGCTGGTCGACCTGAAGAATGCCTGGGCTGCGATTGCGCCAAAGCAGGCCCAGCCGAAAATGGTGGGCGTGGCGCCGGATAGCGCGCCGCCGCAGCGCAATACCGCAGTGAGCTATGGGAAGGCTTAGGCTTCGGTGAGCGAGTCGATGCTGGCCGCGTACCAAAACCTGTGGTTGTTGACCCGGAAAATGCTGGATGCGGCACGGAACGGTGACTGGGATGCCCTGATAGAGAGTGAGCTAAAGCGCAACGCATTAGTTGAACGCATGATGGGTCAAAATGAGCCCTCCATCATGAATACGCTTGAGCAGCAGAAATCCGGCGAGATCATGCGGAATATTCTTGCCGCTGACACGGAAATCAAGACGCTGGCCGAAGCCTGGAAGGGTGAATTGCAGGAAATTCTGGGTAGCATCGATATCGAGAAAAAACTGAACAAGGCCTACGAAACACCGTAACCATTTCCTGATTTTTCGTGGAGAGGTGATGCAACACCGCCAATCACTGCTTGCAGAGCCACATCAAATGGTCGCCCAGCCATATTTGGCCGCGACCGACTCAATCGGCATTGTCAGCGACCCCGTTCCTGTTCACCCGGAAAACAAACATCCGTCATTCGACGATTTCAAGCAGAAAAACAAGCGCAAGCCCCGTTCGGAGCAGCCCTCTGAAAAACCCAACGGCAAGCATCCGGATCAGGATCATCAGATCGATGAATATGCTTAACCCGGATGTCTCATAAACCCAGATTGTCCATTGGAATGCTCGTGCATGCAGGAGCGAGCCCCTACAAAAACAGTCAGCAAGCTCGCTCTGTTTTTATGAAACAAGGGTGTTGACTGTCCTGTGCAAACTGGATGCAAAATGATATTGTGGATCATTTTTTAAGCTGAGATCCAATTTGGAATCCTTTGTTATTACCTGGCGTGAATTGCTCATAGGCGCGGTGCTGGTGCTGGCGGTTTATATCGCCGAGATGTTGTTGTTGATGCGCTCTGCCAAGCCTCGTGGATGGCGGATTTGGCAAAGAGGGGCGGAAGCCCATGCCAAAAACCGTGAAGTGCAATCCCTGGAGCTGGAGTTTACTCAGTTGCAGGAGCGGGTCGACAGGCTGCAGAAGGAGATTGAGCAACTGAAGGCCCAGCAGGCTGCGTCGACCCCTTATACCCACGCGATCCAGATGGCGCAGCAGGGGCTTAACGTGAGCGAGGTGTCGGCTCGTTGCGGCATTTCACGCGGCGAGGCGGAGCTGATCGTCGCCTTGCACCGTAATCAATCCCCATGATCCCAGATTATCCATTAAAGCCAAAACACCGCTGTAGGAGCGGCGCCAACCCTCTCTCCAACTCTCTCCCAGAGGGAGAGAGGGCGATCGTCC
>CAYGNO010000139.1:0-6232 GCA_964351305.1 uncultured Sulfuricella sp. | reverse complement strand
TATCCGCCACCTCGGCCATGAAATGCACGCCGCAGAACACGATGTAGTCCGCTTCGGAATTCGCCGCCAGGCGCGACAGCTTCAACGAGTCCCCGGTGAAATCGGCGTGCTGGAACACGTCTGAACGCTGGTAGTGGTGACCCAGGATCACCAACCGCTTGCCGAGCTTGGCCTTGGCCGCCAGGATGCGCGCCTGGCAGGCCTCGTCGGATAGGCTCTGATATTCGGAAAAGGGAATCGCGGAATCGTTCATTAGTCTGTTCAGTCTCGTTTCACCCTCTGCGGCAGTTTTTCCAGCGCGGCGGCATTAGTCCAGGAAAACACCTTCTTCGCCGCCTCGCCGCAAGGCAGCCACCGGAAATTCAAATGCTCCCGCAGCTCCAGAACGACCGGCAAGTGCTGCGGCAATTCCAGCCCGAACACGTGTTCGGTGTTGCGTGTCACCCCCGGAGCATAGCGGTGGCGCCATTCTTCGAAGATTTCAAATTCAAACTCCAGGTTCCAGTCGGTAAGCGCATACCTCTCGGCATCCAGCCCGGTTTCCTCGCGCACTTCACGCACCGCGGTCTGGCGCAGGCTCTCGCCCGGATCGCAGCTTCCCGTCACCGACTGCCAGTAGCCGGGATGATCGGCCCGCTCCAGCAACAGGGCCTGCATGTCAGGAGTGTAAATCACGACCAGGACGGAAACGGGAGTCTTATAGGTTATCAAGGCAACCACTCAATTCTGTGGGGATCGAGCAAAATAACTTGGACAATGGCTTTATCCCAGCCAATTTTCCACCGCCAGCCCCGGTACGCGGGAAAATTCGCGCACATTATCCGTCACCAGCGTCAAGCCAAGGGTGCGCGCATGGGCGGCAATCAACAAATCATTCGGGCCGATAGGCGTGCCCGCTCGTTCTAGCCTATTGCGGATATCCGCATAGTGTTCCTCAACTGGCGATTCCAAGGGCAGCGACTCCAATTGACCCAACACCAGTTCCAACTGCCGCGCCAACCGTTGCGACCCGCTCTTGGTTGCGCCAAAACGGGCCTCGCAAGCGACAACGACACTGATGCAGACCTGTTCGGCGCCAAGCTGCGCAATATGTTGCGTCACAACGCCGGCTGGATGCCGAACCAGATCGGACACCATATTCGTATCCAGCAAATAGCGCGGACAAGCCGTCACGGCTTGACCTCATCCAGCGGCAACAGACCTTCATCAACATTCGGAAATTCATCCTCGATCGAATCCAGCGTGGCCAGCAACGCCAGCAGGTTGCGTTTCTTTACCACCGGTTCCACGATCAGGCGATTGCCTTCCCTGTGGATAACGACCTCATCCCCAGGCAACTCAAATTCGCGTGGGATGCGTAATGCCTGATTGCTTCCATTGCGGAACAGGCGCGCATGACGTTCAGTTTGCATAGCATCCTCCGGCGATCAATAGCATATGCCAAGCATATGCCTGATCCGCAAGTGCGTCAAGCGTCAGTTCAGCCTTTCTCCACCTCCACCTGGGTCTGCACCTGCTGGCGCAAACGGATGTGCAATTCGCGCAGCTGCTTCTCGTCCACCGCGTTCGGCGCCTGGGTAAGCAGGCATGAGGCGCGCTGTGTTTTGGGGAAGGCGATCACGTCGCGGATCGACTCGGCACCCGCCATCAGCGTAACCAGCCGGTCGAGTCCGAGCGCCAGGCCGCCGTGGGGCGGCGCGCCGTATTGCAGGGCTTCGAGCAGGAAGCCGAATTTTTCCTGCGCTTCCTCGGCGCTGATATTGAGCGCCTGGAATACCTTGGACTGGATTTCCTGGCGATGGATACGGATCGAGCCGCCACCCAGTTCCCAGCCGTTGAGCACGAAATCGTAGGCTTTGGACAGCGCCTTGCCGGGATCGCTCGACAGCAACTCCTCGTGACCTTCTGCCGGGGCGGTAAAGGGGTGATGCAGCGCTTGCCAGCGATTGCCTTCCTCGTCGCGTTCGAACATCGGGAAATCCACCACCCACAGCGGCTTCCAGGCACCTTCGGAAAATCCGCGCTCGTGGCCGATCTTGGCGCGTAGCGCGCCGAGCGCTTCATTGACCACTTTCGCCGTGTCGGCACCGAAGAAAATCAGGTCGCCATCGGTTGCGCCGGTGCGCTCGATCACCGCTTTCAGGGCGGCGTCGGACAGGTTCTTGACGATCGGCGACTGCAAGCCTTCGCGGCCCTTGGCGACATCGTTGACCTTGATGTAGGCCAGGCCCCTGGCGCCATAGATGGCGACGAACTGGGTGTAGGCATCGATCTCGCCGCGGGTGATCTCGCCGCCCTTGGGAACGCGCAGCGCGGCGACACGGCCAGTGGGCGAGTTGGCGGGAGCGCTGAAGACCTTGAAATCGACGTCCTTCATCACGTCGGTGAGGTCGGTCAGTTCCAGCGTCACGCGCAGGTCGGGCTTGTCCGAACCATAGCGGCGCATCGCCTCGGCATAGGTCATGCGCGGGAAATCGGGCAGATCGACATCGAGCACGGACTTGAACAAACGGCGCACCATGGTCTCGACCAGTTCGGTAATCTGCTGTTCGGTGAGGAACGAGGTTTCGATATCCACCTGGGTGAATTCGGGCTGGCGGTCGGCGCGCAGGTCCTCGTCGCGGAAGCATTTGACGATCTGATAGTAGCGGTCGAAACCGGACACCATCAGGAGCTGCTTGAACAGTTGCGGCGACTGCGGCAGCGCATAAAAGAAACCGGGGTGGACGCGGGACGGCACCAGGTAGTCGCGCGCGCCTTCCGGGGTGGAACGGGTCAGCATCGGCGTTTCCAGCTCGATGAAGCCCTGATCGTCGAGGGCGTGGCGCAGTGACTTGGACACCTGATAGCGCAGCATCATGTTCTTCTGCATCGCCGGGCGGCGCAGGTCGAGGTAACGGTGCGTCAGGCGCACGGTTTCGCTCAGGTTTTCGTCGTCCAGCTGGAAAGGGATGGGCGCCGATGCGTTAAGGATTTCGATTTCCTGCGCCAGCACCTCGATCTCGCCGGTGGGGAGATTCGGGTTGATCGTACCCTCCGGGCGACCGCGCACCAGGCCGGTGATCTTCAGCACGAACTCGTTGCGGATCGCCTCGGCGGTGGCGAAAGTCGCCGCGCGGTCGGGGTCGCACACCACCTGTACCAGACCTTGGCGGTCGCGCAGGTCGATAAAAATCACCCCGCCATGGTCGCGGCGGCGATGCGCCCAGCCGCACAGGGTAACGGTTTGATCTAAGTGGCTACGGTTAACGTCGCCGCAATAATGGGTTCGCATGCTTACAATCCAATTTTTAGAGTTTTAACGATAGGGGAAAAACGGAAAGCCGGATAACTCAATCGCCCGGATAAATCCGGACGGGGGATTCCTTGTCGGCGGATGCCATCACGCCCATGGAAACGATGTACTTGAGCGCATCGTCCACGCTGATGTTGACTTCAATGGTGTCGCTCTTCCGGACGAAGAAATAAAAGCCGTTGACCGGGCTGGGCGTGGTGGGAATGAACACGCCCACGTACTCGCCCTCAAGCTTGGGGGCCACGTCCCTCGGAACGGCGGTCTGAAACGCCAGCGACCACGCCTCGGGGTGGGGGTAACGCACCAGCAGAACCTTGCGGAAAGCTTCGCCGTTGCCGGAAAACAGCGTATCGCTGACTTGCTTGACGCTGTAATAGATCGATTTCACCACCGGGATGCGCGCCAGCGCGCTTTCCCAGAACCGGACCAGGCGCTGGCCGACGATGTTCGCGGTCAGCATGCCGGTGAACAGTATCACGCCTATCGTCAGGATCGTGCCCAGCCCCGGCAGGGACATCCCCAGCCAGCTCTCCGGTCGCAGGCGCTCCGGCAGCAACAGCAGGCTCTGATCCATGCTGCCGATCAGCAGCTCCAGCACCCACACTGTGATGCCGAGCGGCACCCAGATCAGCAGCCCGGTGATGAAGTATTTTTTGATCATTTAACCGGCGCAGCCCCCGCCGGAACAACACGCGGGCGTTGCAGGCTTGGCCTCTTCCTTGGGCTTGGAGCCGCCCTTGAAATCGGTCTGGTACCAGCCGCTACCCTTGAGCTGAAAGCCGGCGGCAGACAACATCTTGGCGAAAGCTTCCTGCTTGCACTCAGGGCAAGCGGTAAGCGGCGCATCGCTCATTTTCTGTATGTATTCCTTCTGGAAACCGCAAGAAGAACAACGATATTCGTAAATTGGCATGGTACCCTCCAAAAAACAAGATTATATCTCACACTGAAACAACACGGGTTAAATATGGGGCGTTCCCCATTTTGCAAGGGATAACCCTGCGGCCCCGTGCGAGTTATGCCGTTTCAGGCGATAATGGCCGATCATCATCCTTGCCGCGCATGCACAAACCATGACCCTCACCCACCGCCAAACCGCCTGGCTGCTTGCCGCCCTTTCCCTGCTCCTGATCCTCAAGCTCAAGCTGCTGCCCGCACTGCTGGTCGGCCTGCTGGTTTACCACCTAATCCACCTCATCGCCGCTTGGCTCGAAATCGGCAAGCTTTCCAGCAAAAATGCCAAGATCCTGTCCGTCATCCTGGTTGCCGGACTGGTGATCGCCCTGATCGTCGCCAGCGTCGTCGGCATCCTTACCCTGTTGCGCGCCGAGGGCGGCGGCCCCGCAGCCTCCATGACAAAGCTGGCCGGAATTCTGGAATCGTCCCGCCCATCCCTGCCCGAATGGATTTCCAGCGCCCTACCCCATGATGGAGGCGAACTAAAAAGTTACATCGCAGGCTGGCTGCGCGAGCACTCCGGCGAACTGCAAGTCATGGGCAAGGAAGCCGGCCATACCCTCGCCCATGTCCTGATCGGCATGATCATCGGCGCCATGCTTTCGCTCTATGAAATGGTTGCCGTCGAAGTCCGCAAACCCTTTGTTCATGCCATTGCAGAGCGCGCCGTAAAATTCAGCAATGCCTTCCGCAACATCGTCTTCGCCCAAGCGAAAATCGCCGCCGTCAACGCCTTCCTCACCTGGATATACCTGGGTGTCGTGCTGCCGCTGGTCGGCGTCAAGCTGCCTTTCGTCGGCACTCTGGTCATCGTCACCTTCGTCGCCGGCCTGATCCCCATCCTCGGCAACATTCTGTCGAATACCGCCATCGTCATCGTCAGCCTCGGCTACTCCTTCCAGATGGCGATGACGTCACTGCTGTTCCTGGTGAGCATTCACAAACTGGAATACTTCCTCAACGCCAAAATCGTCGGTTCGCAAATCAAGGCCAACGCCTGGGAACTGCTGACCGCCATGCTCGCCATGGAAGCGGCGTTCGGCCTGCCGGGGCTGGTCGCGGCGCCGGTTTATTACGCCTACCTCAAGAGCGAGCTGAAGGAAGGCGGGGTGATTTGAGGGCGCTGACAGAAAGCAATGCAAACGATAGCCCGGTCATCTCATGCAACTCGTGCAAAGCCTGCTGCTGCCGGTTAGAGGTGATGTTGATGGGCGACGACGACATTCCGCCCGAATTGACGGAACAGGACCAGTGGGACGGATGGGTCATGGCACGTCTTGACGACGGCTGGTGCGCGGCCCTGGACAGGGACACCATGCTGTGCACGATCTACGAGCGTCGGCCGATGATTTGCAGCGAATATCAGGTGGGGGATAGCGATTGTATTGGGGAGAGGTTGCTGCTTACCCCTGCTGGAATGGAATTGGTTGGAGCATCCCGTTAGGTTTTGGCGCGCTCTGCGCGGATGTTTGGGTGCCGGGCTGCCCGGCGGCAGGTCACTTTTCTTGCTTCGCCAAGAAAAGCTAACCAAAAGAAGGCGACCCAACTCCACCGCCCTTCGCTACGCTGCGGGTTCCCTGCGCTGCTCGGCGGCGTAGCAATGGGAAGTTAAACCAAGCACCCCATCCCCATCCTGACCTTCCCCTTGAAAGGGAAGAAATAATAAAATCAAAAACACACCATACGCCCCCTCTCCCCAGCGGGGAGAGGGCTGGGGAGAGGGGAAGCCGGGCGAGTCCTCGCCCACAAAACCCAAATCCCCTTCTGCGCCGCTTCGGTTTGGCGGTCAAATTGGGATGAAGGCGAGCACTGTTTGAGCTCCGCAGCAGCTTGCGGTTTGTGCAAGCTGTCAGGGCGAGTTGCGCAGCCGCCCAATTTGACCGTCAAACCGAAGGTAGCCCGCAGGGCCGGCGCGGCAGGGTGCCCTTTTGTTTGGTTACTTGTATTTTGGGCAATGCAAAATAAAGTAACCTGCTGCCG
>CAYGNO010000138.1:0-6250 GCA_964351305.1 uncultured Sulfuricella sp. | reverse complement strand
TTCCTCGAGCTTGGCTGCTGGGGGGGTTGCAATAGGGGGAGGGCTGGCCTCTGCGGGGCGACTCTCTTTGGCGCCAACGGGTTTTTTTGGACTCGTGCCCAATGACGGACGTTTTTTCGGATAAACTTTCACGTCTCGTTTCAAGGGCGCTCGTTTAGGTTGCTGGATCGCCGTGCTTTTCGAGGGCCTTTGTTTCGCTTTTTGGCGTGCCAGGGTTTGCTCTTGCTGTAGCTTGGCGAGTGCGGTCTGGTATTCCTTTTCACGTTGGTCCAGCAATGCCAGTGATTTTTTGAGTTGATTCTCCCCGGAACTCAACTCGGCTTCCTTTTCGCTGAGTGTTTTCGCTTTTTTATCAAGCTCGGCTTCCCGGCTGGCGCTCTTCGCTTCAAGTTCGGTTTTCTTTTTTTTCAGATCAACCTGAAGATCGGCTAATGAGTTTCTCTCTTTTTGCAGCTTGTAATATTGGTATCCAAGCGGCACTCCAAAAATGATTAGCGCCAATAGCGTTGGCAAAATAAAGCGCTTCGCAATCTCGGTAGCCGTTTTCAAATCAATCATGATCAGGATATCTCTTCAGTGTCTTTCGCGGTTATGAGCAATAACTGTTTTTTCATGATCGTAAGAATACCGCGTTTCTGGAATAAAAATAGCCTTTATCCCAGATTATCCATTGGAGTGCTCACGCATGTAGGGGCGGCGCCCTCGCCGCGATTTTCGACCGTATTCGCGCCGGGGGCGACGCTCCCACAGTGGTGTTTTGGCTCTAATGGATAATCCGGGTTTATGAGAAGGGGCCGGTTCTTTTGGGCGTTGCCGGTCTGGGCCTATCGGTTTGGCGGTACGCTCCGATTCCGCCACGAGCATCTAACTGATTGCCGATGTTATCTTGGCGGGGGCGGTTACAATGGCGTTTTTTTCTTCCAAGATGCCCCGTCATGACAGAACCCGTTCGCCTCGCAAAACGTCTTGCCGAATTAGTCTCCTGCTCGCGCCGGGAGGCCGAGCTTTATATTGTGGGTGGCTGGGTCATGGTCGATGGGCAAGTGGTGGAAGAACCCCAGTTTAAGGTGTCGCAGCAGAAAGTCGAACTGCACCCTGACGCCAGGCCGACACCGGTTGAGCCGGTGACCATTTTGCTGCACCAGCCGCCCGGCCATGATGCGGGCATGGGCGCCAGCTCCGCGCAGCCGCTGCTTATCGCTGACGCGCGGGCGGCTGACGACCCTTCCGGCATCCTCATGCTCAAGCATCACTTTGCCCGACTGACCCCGACCGCGCCGTTAGAGGCGAACTCCAGCGGCTTGTCGGTGTTTACCCAGGACTGGCGAGTGGCGCGCAAGCTGATCGACGATGCCGCCACAGTCGAGCAGGAGTACATCGTCGAGGTTACTGGCGAAATGGCGCCCGATGGGCTCAAGCGCCTCAACCACAAGACCGTTATTAATGGCCGGACGCTTCCCCCAGCCAAGGTCAGCTGGCAAAACGAAACCCGGCTGCGTTTCGCTCTCAAAGGCGCACAACCCGGCCAGATCGCGCAGTTGTGCAACGGTGTCGGGCTCAAGGTGCTGACCATGAAGCGGATCAGGATCGGGCGGGTGTCGATGGCCAAATTGCAGCCGGGTCAATGGCGTTATTTGGCGCCGCATGAGCGGTTTTAATGTGAACGTCGTGTAGCGACACTTCGTCCCTCTCTCCACTCGTGGGAGAGGGTTAGG
Organism: uncultured Sulfuricella sp.; assembly: GCA_964351305.1. GTDB lineage: Bacteria > Pseudomonadota > Gammaproteobacteria > Burkholderiales > Sulfuricellaceae > Sulfuricella. The sequence goes on along the minus strand of CAYGNO010000138.1, from coordinate 4,535 downwards.
AGAGAGGGGGCGCACATGGCGACGTGATACGAGTCGGCGCAGGTTGCCATGTGCGTGAGGCGCGGCTGAAGGCGAAAAACATGGACGTTCCTACCAGCGGCGGCGTTTCCTGAGGCGCTCTCCTTCAGCCATCATCTCTGCAATGCCGACAATCAGTTCCGCGTAAGCCTTGTCATGAGTGGTTAAACGATCCAGATGCTGCATCGCTTCCGCTGTCAGTCTTCTGGCCTCAGCGGCGGCGGCCTGGTCGCTGCCCTTCGCGCGAGCGGCGGTATCGGCCAGGATAGTCACCAGTGTCGGCTGCACCTCAAGCAGACCGCCCGAGACATAAATCAGTTCCAGCGTGTTGCCTGGAGTAAGGATGCGCACTTCGCCTTCTTTGAGTGGAGTAAGCATCGGTGCATGGCGCGGGTGAATGCCAACTTCGCCGAGCAGGGCGGGCGCAGCAACGCGTAGCGCCTGGCCGGAGTAAATTTCACCTTGCAGGCTGACGATGTTGACCTGGATGGTAGCGGCTTCAATATGGGCGCTCATCGCCGGGCTGGCACTGGCTGCTCTCAGGAAATGTTGCGGTGATGGTATTGCATGGCGAAAATGATAATTTCCGTCACTTCCTCGTATTTGCTCAAATGGTCGGTGTTGATCGTCAGGTCGAAGGCGGTGGGCTCGTTGAGCCGCTTTTTGAACAAATCCCAGACAAACTTGGCTCTGCCCTCGTTGACACGGGCAACTTCCTTGCGACCGTCTTCCAGGCTGATCTGGCGTTTGTGCGCGACCCGTTCGGCACAGGTTTCCGGGGAGGCGACAATGCGCACCCGGAACACATTCTGCTGCGCCAGGACGAGATGGGCGCCGCGCCCGACGATGACGCCGCCTTTGCCGGTATTGAAGATGCCCAGCACCACCTTGACCAACTGGCGGCGATAGTTATCATCCAGCACGTTCTCGCCGGACAGCATCGAGACGATCCAGCTATCCCAGAAGCCACGGGTTTTTTCGTCGAGTTGCGCCATCAGGTGAGGGTTGGTGCCTGACTGTTCCACTACCGCGTCCATCAATTCCTTGTCGTAAACCGGCACGGCCAGATGTTTGGCCAACTGCTGCGCAATTTCGCGACCACCGCTGCCATAGTCGCGTGAGAGGGTGACGACTGGTCGCTCCGTGCCTCGTCCGCCGTGCATTTCGGCGGCATGCGCCTTGAGGATGGCTTCCACCAACTTTGTTGAGTCCATGGTCATGGGGCAGAATTCCTGAATTATCAGCTTGAAGCGTATAGAAAAGCACCTGAATTTACAAGATTCAGGCGCATAACGCATAAGTAGGCTTGTTTGATGAAATATCTGGCCAGATGAATATTCGGATGTTCATATCCCATTATTGGTGGTAATGTGGCTGATAATATCAGCATATTAGTATTTTTTAATAGTTCAATTGGCTGATGCCATGTCTGGCTCAAATTTTCCGTTAGGAGCTTATGCTATGAAAACAAAACAAATTTTATTTTCCGGTGTCCTGGCGGCGTTCGCTCTTCCTCAGATGGCCTCCGCTACTAACGGCATGAACATGGAAGGTTACGGCGCAATGGCGCTGGGCATGGGTGGCGCCTCGATGGCCTACGACAACGGCGCTGCCGCGATGATGAACAACCCGGCGACGCTGGGCCTGATGGATGAAGGCAGCCGGCTGGACCTGGCCTTCGGTTTCTTGATGCCGGAAGTGCATTCGTCCGCGACCGGCGTTTCCTCGCGTTCCAGCGCCGATGCTTTCGGCGGCCCGGCCTTCGGCTGGATCAGGAAGCAAAACGGGCTGGTTTACGGCGTGGGGATGTACGGCCAAGGCGGCATGGGCGCGGAATATACCGACAGTTCCGCGTATGGAACGCTACGTAACTTTACTGGTGCGGGGGGTGCGGTGGTGTCCGACCCGGGCTGGAAGAACCGTTCCGAAGTAGGGGTAGGGCGCGTCATCTTCCCCTTGGCGATGGAAGTCAGGGATGGCCTGATCGTATCCGGCAGCCTGGATTATGTTTGGGCGGGGATGGATATCAAGTGGCTGATGGACGGGGCGCATTTTGGTAACCTGCTGCCCGGCCAGTCCAACCGTTTTGGCAGCGCCAGCGGATCGCTGGTGACCAATTTCAACAATAATTTTAATGCGCTTGGCTTTACGGACGTTAACTTTGGTTATTTTGATTTCTCGAATGACAACAAGTTTTCCGGCAGGGCTTCCGGCACCGGCTACGCCGGAAAGTTGGGCCTGGTTTACAAGGTGGATCCCAGGCTGACTTTTGGCGCCACCTACCATCCCAAGACTCAGCTCTCGGACCTGGAAACCGATTCGAATACGACCGTGGGTTTCAATGTCTATGTTCCGGGTACTTCGCTGATTCCAGGTGCGACGCCCGGCGCGAATAACTATATTCCGATCACCGGCAAGATGACGGTGAAAAATTTTCAGTGGCCTGAAACATACGGTTTTGGCTTGGCCTGGCAGGCGAACGGCCAGTGGATGATCGCGACCGACTACAAGCGCATCAACTGGAGCGGGGCGATGAAGAGCTTCAACATGCACTTCGTTGCCAATGCTGCCCAGGGAAATGCGATGGCTGCCGGTTTTGCGGGTAATGTCCTGGATATCGAGTACAAGCAGGAATGGAAGGACCAGCACGTGGTAATGATCGGCGCGGCCTACAAGGCGACGGATGCCATGACCTTGCGCATGGGGGTGAATCTGGCCAACAATCCGGTGCCCGATGACTACGTGACGCCGCTCTTCCCCGCGATTGTCACCAGCCACCTGATGCTGGGAGCAAGCTATCAGATCAGCAAGGCCTCTTCACTGGATTTCGCCCTGACGCACGTGCCGAAGGTAACGGTGACCAACCACTGGGCGGATGTATCGGGAGGCGGCGGCGCCACCTCGAACCAGACCATCAGCATGCAGCAGACCAACGGTCAGCTCGTTTACAGCTACCGTTACTGAGCAGTTGATGGGTTGCCGCTGGACGCGGGGCCGATAAATGGCGAGAAACACTCCGCACTCAGCAAAGAATCAATGCGCATCCGGCACTACGCCGACTTGCGGCATGTCGGCCAGCCCCACTTCTTTCGCATGTTCGACAAAGCCCTTGTTCCTCCAGAAGAATGCGCCGGGCATGGTGGTGGGGATGACCAGCACGTAGAACATAGCCCGCCCCAGAATCCCGCTGGTCAGCGCGGTCAGGGACAGCATCCCGAACGCCAGCCCGCTGACCTGCCCCATGAACCCCATGCTCAGCGCCAGCAGCAGACTGATTGCCAGCAAGCCGTTGCGCAGCCGGTACGGATAGCCGTAGGTGGTGGTTTGCTCGTAGAACGAGGCCGCGCCTTCATCACCCTGGGCTTGCAGGTCGCGGGCATGGGCTAACAGCCCGATGCTTTCCAGTGCAAAACCGGTGGCCGCCACGCTGGCCAGCGCCCTGCCCAGTTCGTTCGTCAGCGCGCCCGACAGCCAGGCGGTCAACGCCAGCAACAGCGCGCCCAGACCCAGTGCCGTGCCAGCGAAGGCCGCGCCGGTATGCCAGTGGTTCCAGAAGGGACGCGCGGGGATAAGGTAGAGCTTGACCATGTAATACCCGCCCAGACCCGCACCCAGTACCCCCGCCACCGCAGCCAGATTGCGCAGCGTTCCGGTCAGCGCATTGCCGATTAATGAACCTATTACGCCGCCGAACAGGGTGAAGAAGCCATAGCCCGCCAACCCGGCGAAGAACAACGACACGCCGGCGATCTCACGGCTTACCGGGGAGTGTCTCAGGTTGTTGAAACCCCGGTAGAACCGCAGCGGCTTGCCCAGATGCATGTTGAGCTTGAACAGGCCGAAGCTCATCAGAACCAGCATCAGGCCCAGCGACGGCAGGTATGCGGCGCTGCCGCCCAGGGCGATCAGCGGCGCATTCCCCAGCCAGCCTCCCAGGATCAGCAGCAGGAACGCGCCCATCACGGTCTGCACGCTCAGGGTGAAGGCGATGTGAGCGTTTTCGTGCGAACCCAGCAGTTTCTTCAGGTTCCAGTGCCGCTGGTAGCCATGCTTGGGGTCCAGCATGGGGCGGAATGCGCCGCTGCTGTCGTCGCGGTGATATTTCAGGGCGGTGCTGTCGACCCGCACCATGTCGCGCTGGGTGGTGCGTGTTTGCTGAAAACGGATGTTCGGATGGGTGATGTCGGCGCTGGGGAAACCGGGGATTTCGGTCTTGGCCTGTTCGCGTCCTTCCGGGATGTTTTCAATCACGCCGAAATCCAGCGCTTTGCCCAGGCAGGCCGAAACGCAGGCGGGTTTCAAGCCGACCTCGAGCCGGTCCACGCACATGTTGCATTTGCTGACCTGACCCTTGACCGGGTCCAGTTGCGGCGCGTTGTACGGGCACACCCAGGTGCAGTAGCCGCAGCCGAAGCAGATATCCGGGTCTTGCAGAACCGCGCCGTATTCGGCGAACTTGGTGTAGGCGCGGGTCGGGCAGCCTTTCAGGCAGACCGGGTCGTCGCAGTGGTTGCAGG
>CAYGNO010000137.1:0-6338 GCA_964351305.1 uncultured Sulfuricella sp. | reverse complement strand
GTCCGCATTTTGAGCAGGACAGTTGCGGTTTTGGCCTGATGGCCCAAATGGACGATAAGCCCAGTCACTGGCTGGTCGAAACCGCGATCAATTCACTGGCTCGCTTGACGCACCGCGGCGCGGTTGCCGCCGACGGCAAGTCCGGCGATGGCTGCGGCCTGCTGTTCAAGAAACCCGACGCTTTTCTGCGCGCAGTCGCCGCCGAGAACGGCTTTGCCTTGAGCGAGCGGTACGCCGCAGGACTGGTTTTCCTGAACAGCGAGACTGCTCTCGGAAAATCCGCCCAGGCCCTGATCAAAACAGAACTCGAAGGCCAGGGGCTGGCCGTCGCCGGTTTCCGCTCCGTGCCGACCAACGCTGCGGCTTGCGGCAAGTATGCGCTCGCCACCCTGCCGCGGATTGAACAAATCTTCGTCAACTGCCCGCAGGGCATGGATGCGGAAGCATTCGAGCGCCGCCTTTACATCGCACGCCGGCGCACCGAAAAGGCGCGGCAGGAAGCCGCGGACAAAGCCTTCTACATCCCGACCCTGTCGGCTAAGGTGATGTCCTATAAAGGCCTGGTGACCCCGGACAACCTGGCGGTGTTCTACCCGGACCTGCAGGATCAGCGTTTTGCCTCCAGCCTGGCCGTTTACCACCAGCGCTTTTCCACCAACACCTGGCCGGAATGGCGTTTGGCGCAGCCGTTCCGCTATCTCGCCCACAACGGCGAAATCAATACCCTGCAAGGCAACCGCAACTGGGCGCGGGCACGCGAGCAAAAATTCGCCTCGGCCTTCATCCCGAACATGGACGACGTGCGTCCGATGGTTTCCGTAAACGGCTCCGATTCCTACAGCATGGACAACATGCTGGAAGGTCTGGTGATGGGCGGCGCCGGCCTGTTCCGCTCGCTGCGCATGATGATCCCGCCGGCCTGGCAGAACGTCGACAGCATGGATCCCGACCTGCGCGCTTTCTACGAATACAACTCGATGCACATGGAGCCGTGGGACGGCCCGGCGGGCGTGGTGCTCACCGATGGCCGCTACGGCGTGTGCATCCTCGACCGCAATGGCCTCAGGCCCGCCCGCTATGTGGTCACCAAAGATCGTCACCTGACCATCGCGTCCGAAGTCGGCGTGTGGGATTACAAGCCTGAAGACGTGGTGCAGAAAGGCCGGGTCAAGCCGGGCCAGATGATCGCCGCCGACCTCGAAACCGGGCGCCTGCTGCTGTCGGAAGACATCGATGGCGAGCTCAAAGCCGCCCACCCCTATCGCCAGTGGCTGAAGGAAAACTCGCGCTACCTCGAAATCGGCCTCGGCGAAGGAGAGCCCTTGCCGGCCTTCGACTCCGATGCGATGCTCGCCCACCAGAAGCTGTTCAATGTCAGCTTCGAGGAACGCGACCAGATCATCCGCGTGCTGGCCGAGGAAGGCCAGGAGGCGACCGGATCGATGGGCGACGACACCCCGATGGCGGTGCTGTCGAAGATGGTGCGCTCGCCTTTCGACTTCCTGCGCCAGCAATTCGCCCAGGTGACCAACCCGCCGATCGACCCGATCCGCGAGGCCATCGTGATGTCGCTCAACACCTGCTTCGGGCCGGAACGCAACCTGTTCGACGAAACGCCGGAGCATGCGCGGCGCCTCGAAGTGCGCTCGCCGGTGCTGTCGCACGAGAAATTCAAACGCCTCACCAGCCTGAGCGAAGCGGAGTACCGCAGCATCACGCTGAATTTGAACTACGATTCGGCCCACACCAACCTGCGCGGCGCGCTGGACGACCTCGCCGAACGGGCGATCGAGGCGGTGCGCGCCGGCAACGTCATCCTGGTGCTGTCCGACCGCGCCATCGATAAAAGCCACCTGCCGATCCATTCCCTGTTCGCCACCGGCTGCGTGCACCATGCGCTGATCGGCGCGGGGCTGCGCTGCAACTCCAACATCGTGGTAGAAACAGGCGCCGCGAGAGATCCGCACCATTTCGCCTGCCTGATCGGCTACGGCGCCACTGCGGTCTATCCCTACCTGGCTTATCAGGTTATCCATGACCTGATCGACAGCAAGGAACTGGCCCTGCCTTTTGATAAGGCCGCGCAGAATTACCGCAAAGGCATCCACAAGGGCCTGCTCAAGATCATTTCGAAGATGGGCATTTCCACCATCGCCAGCTACCGGGGCGCGCAGTTGTTCGAAGCCGTCGGCCTGGGCGAGGAAGTCATCGACCTGTGCCTGCCCGGCACGGTAAGCCGGATCAGCGGCGCGAATTTCGACGATTTCGAAGCGGATCAGGAAGAGCTTTCCTGGTATGCCTTCAATCCGATGAAGCCCATCTCCCAGGGCGGGCTGCTGAAATTCATTTACGGCGGCGAATTCCACGCCTACAACCCGGATGTGGTGATGCAACTGCAGAAGGCGGTGCAGGGCGGCGATTACGAAGAATACCGCAAGTACGCCCAACTGGTTAACGAGCGGCCCGCCGCGATGCTGCGCGACCTGATGCGGCTCAAGACCGACGCCCCGGCTATCCCGCTGAACCAGGTCGAGCCGGAGGACAAAATCCTCAAGCGCTTCGACTCCGCCGGCATGAGTCTCGGCGCCCTTTCCCCCGAAGCCCACGAAGCGCTGGCGGAAGCCATGAACCGCCTCGGCGGCCGCTCCAACTCGGGAGAAGGCGGCGAAGATCCGAAGCGCTACGGCACCGTCAAGATGTCCAAGATCAAACAGGTGGCCTCCGGCCGTTTCGGCGTGACCCCGCATTACCTGGTCAACGCCGAAGTGCTGCAGATCAAGATCGCACAGGGCGCAAAGCCCGGCGAGGGAGGCCAGCTGCCCGGCCACAAAGTGTCCGAAATGATCGCCAAGCTGCGCTGCTCCAAGCCCGGCATCACCCTGATCTCGCCGCCGCCGCACCACGATATTTACTCCATCGAGGATCTGGCGCAGCTGATTTTCGACCTCAAGCAGGTCAACCCGCAGGCGCTGATTTCCGTCAAGCTGGTTTCAGAACCCGGCGTGGGGACGATCGCCGCCGGCGTGGCCAAGGCCTACGCCGACCTGATCACCATCTCCGGCTACGACGGCGGCACCGGGGCAAGCCCGCTGACTTCCGTCAAATATGCCGGCTCGCCATGGGAACTGGGGTTAAGCGAGGCCCAGCAAGTGCTGCGCGCCAACGGCCTTAGAGGCCGGGTCCGGGTGCAGACCGACGGCGGCCTGAAGACCGGCCTGGACGTGGTAAAAGCCGCCATTCTCGGCGCCGAGAGCTTCGGCTTCGGCACCGGCCCGATGGTCGCCCTGGGCTGTAAATTCCTGCGCATTTGCCACCTCAACAACTGCGCCACCGGCATCGCCACCCAGGACGCCCGGCTGCGCAGCAAGCACTTCATCGGCCTGCCGGAGATGGTGATGAACTACTTCACCTTCGTCGCGCGCGAAACCCGCGAGTGGATGGCCAGGCTGGGCGTTTCCTCGATGGAGGAACTGATCGGCCGGATGGACCTGCTCGAAGTTCTGCCCGGCGAAACCCCGCGCCAGCACCGGCTTAACCTCGCAGCCCTGCTGAATCAGGGCGGCATCCCCGACAGCGAACCGCGCTTCTGCGTCGAACCCTCCAACCCGTCATTCGACAAGGGCGAGCTGGCCGAACAAATGGTGGCGGACGCGGTCGAAGCGATCAAGGCAAAACGGCCGCTGGAGCTGTCCTACCCGGTCGGCAACATCCATCGCTCGATCGGCGCGCGGCTGTCAGGAGAAATCGCTCGCCAGCACGGCGCCGAGGGATTGCCGGACAACAGCCTGACCATCCGCCTGCACGGCAGCGCCGGCCAAAGTTTCGGCGTATGGAACGCCAAGGGCCTGCAACTGGTGCTGGAGGGCGACGCCAACGACTACGTCGGCAAGGGCATGGCCGGTGGCCAGGTGGTCATCTATCCGCCCCGCAACGCCAGCTACAAGTCTCACCAGGCCACCATCATCGGCAACACCTGTTTGTATGGCGCCACCGGCGGTCGGCTGTTCGCTGCGGGCATGGCTGGCGAGCGTTTTGCCGTGCGCAACTCCGGCGCCTTCGCGATGGTGGAAGGCCTCGGCGACCACGGCTGCGAATACATGACCGGTGGTTACATCATCGTGCTCGGCGATACCGGCCTGAACTTCGGCGCCGGCATGACCGGCGGCTTCGCCCTGGTTTACGATGAAAACGACCGGTTCGTGCACCGCTACAACCATGAACTGATTGATATTCACCGCATCAGCAATGAAGCCACCGGCCAGTATCGCCAATGGCTGCGCGCCCAGATCGAGGAGCATGTGAAGCTCACAAACAGCGCGCGCGGCCGCGAATTGCTCGACAGCTTCGACGACGCGGTCAACCGCTTCTGGCTGGTCAAGCCCAAGGCGGCACAACTGGATAGCCTGCTGCACCCCTGATTAGCTACGGGAACCCCTATGTCTGACGATGTCTTTCAATTTCTGAATCTTGCTCGCCGCGATGGCGACAAGAAACCGGCGGAAATCCGCAAAACCGAATACCGCGAGATCTATGCCCCGTTCGATGCCGAACAGGCAGCCGACCAGGCGGGCCGCTGCCTCGCCTGCGGCAACCCTTACTGCGAATGGAAGTGCCCGGTGCACAACTACATTCCCAACTGGCTCAAGCTGGTGAAGGAAGGCAACCTGTTCGAAGCGGCGGAAATGTCGCACAAGACCAACTCGCTGCCGGAAATCTGTGGCCGTGTCTGCCCGCAAGACCGGTTGTGCGAAGGGGCGTGCACCCTGAATACCGGTTTTGGCGCCGTGACCATCGGCCAGGTGGAAAAATACATTTCCGACGAAGCCTTCAAGCAGGGCTGGCGGCCGGACATGAGCGGGGTGGCGCCAACCAGCAAGCGCGTCGCCGTCATCGGCGCCGGGCCGGCCGGCCTGGCCTGCGCCGACGTGCTGGCGAGACACGGCGTAAAACCGGTGGTGTTCGACCGCTACGAGGAAATCGGCGGCCTGCTCACCTTCGGCATCCCTGAATTCAAGCTGGAAAAAACCGTCGTCAAGCGCCGCCGCGAAGTTCTTGAAGAAATGGGCGTGGAATTCCGCCTCTCCACCGAAATCGGCAAGGACGTCCCGTTCCGGCAACTGCTCGACGAGTTCGATGCGGTATTCCTCGGCATGGGAACTTACAGCTACATGAAAGGCGGCTTCCCCGGCGAGGACCTGCCCGGTGTGCTGGAAGCCCTGCCCTTCCTGATTTCCAACGCGCGCAATTGCCTCGGCCTGACCAAACCGGACGAAATTTTCCATTCCATGCAAGGCAAGCGCGTCGTCGTTCTGGGCGGCGGCGACACCGCCATGGACTGCAATCGCACCTCGATCCGCCAGGGCGCGGCCAGCGTCGCCTGCGCCTACCGTCGCGACGAAGCCAACATGCCCGGCTCCAAGCGCGAAGTGGCGAACGCCAGGGAAGAAGGGGTACAGTTCCTGTGGAATCGCCAGCCGGTCGAAATCGTCGGCAACGGCAAGGTCGAGGGCGTCAAGCTGGTTACTACCCAGCTCGGCGCGCCCGATGCGCGCGGCCGCCGCACCCCGGAAGCGATTCCCGGAAGCGAGGAAATCATTCCCTGCGACCACGTCATCGTCGCCTTCGGCTTCCGCCCCAGCCCGCAGTCCTGGTTTGCCGACCACCAGATCGCCACCGACGCGCAAGGCAGAGTGGTCGCAACGGGCAACCCGTGCATGTTCCAGACCGCCAACCCGAAGGTTTTTGCCGGCGGCGACATGGTGCGCGGCTCCGACCTGGTGGTGACAGCCGTGCACGAAGGCCGGCAAGCAGCTGAAGGAATTCTAACTTATCTCGGTATTTGCTGATTCCATGACAAAACTCAAAAACGACACCTTCCTGCGCGCCCTGCTGCGCCAGCCGACCGAATACACCCCGGTGTGGATGATGCGCCAGGCCGGGCGCTATCTGCCGGAATACAACCAGACGCGCGGCAGGGCCGGTGATTTTCTGTCCTTATGCAAAAATCCCGACCTCGCCACCGAAGTCACCATGCAACCGCTGGCGCGCTTCCCGCTCGACGCCGCCATCCTGTTTTCAGATATTCTCACTATTCCCGATGCCATGGGTCTGGGTCTTTATTTCAGCACCGGCGAAGGACCGAAATTCGAGCGCCCGCTGCGCGACGAATGGGAAATCCGCGACCTGGCCGTACCCGACCCGAACGTGCACCTGCGCTATGTGATGGACGCCGTAAGCCAGATCCGCAAGACGCTCAACAACGAAGTGCCGCTGATCGGCTTTGCCGGCAGCCCGTTCACGCTGGCCTGCTACATGGTCGAAGGCGGCAGCAGCTCGGA
>CAYGNO010000136.1:0-6494 GCA_964351305.1 uncultured Sulfuricella sp. | reverse complement strand
ACCGATGCCGATGCGCAGTATGTTTTCGTGGATACGCCGGGCTTCCAGATGCAGCACCAGAATGTGCTGAATCGCGTGATGAACCGCACGGTGACGCAATCCCTGTCGGATGTGGATGTGGCGCTGTTCGTGATCGAGTCGATGCGCTTCGACGCCCGCGACGAAAAGGTGCTGGCCCTGCTGCCGCGCAATTGTCCCGTGGTGCTGGTGATCAACAAGACCGACAAGGTGAGCGACAAGTCAACACTGCTGCCGTTTATCGAGAAAGTGTCGGCCTCGTTCCCCTTCGCCGCGATCATTCCGGTCAGCGCCAAGCGCGACGCGCAGTTGCCTGAACTGGTGCAGGAGATCCGCCGCCATTTGCAGGAAGGCGAGCCGATCTATGGCGAGGACGAAATTACCGACCGCAGCGAGCGTTTTCTCGCCGCCGAAATCGTGCGCGAAAAAGTTTTCCGCCTTCTGGGCGACGAGATTCCCTATTCCATCAGCGTCGAAATCGAGAAGTTCGAAACCGAAGGCGAGCTACGCCGCGTTTACGCTGCCATCATCGTTGACAGGGATAGCCAGAAGCCGATCCTGATCGGAAAGAAAGGCGAAAAACTCAAGGAAATCGGCACCCAGGCCCGCAAGGACATGGAAGAGCTGTTCGGTCTCAAGGTTTACCTCGAAGTCTGGGTCAAGGTGAAAAGCGGTTGGGCTGACGACGAACGGGCGGTGAAAAGCCTGGGCTACGAGTAGCCTCTCCTTCCTGGCTTTACAGTTAAACGACGCAACGGCTTTCATTCTGCTATACTGCGCGCCTGCGGCGTTCGCATCCAGTCATCGCGCCGCTGCCCATTCGGGCTGAATTAAACCCCCTCATCTGTCTAAGACTGGCGCCGATAAACGGCGACAGGCCGATGTTATTCCTGGAGTCACCATGTCCTTTGCTTCCCTCGGCCTGTCCGATGAAATTGTTCGTGCCGTCACTGAACGCGGCTACACCGTTCCCACCCCAATCCAGATGCAGGCGATTCCCGCCGTGATGTCGGGCGGCGACCTGCTTGCCGGCGCACAGACCGGCACCGGCAAGACCGCCGGTTTTGTGCTGCCTATCCTGCACCGACTTTCCGACACCAGCGTCAAAGGTCCATCCAGCGGGCGTCCGCCGATTCGGGCGCTGATCCTCATTCCTACCCGCGAACTCGCGGCACAGGTGGAGGAGAGCGTGCGCGATTACGGCAAGCACCTGAAACTGAATTCCATGACCATGATCGGCGGGGTCAACATCAACCCGCAAATCACGAAACTCAGGAGCCGCGTGGATATCCTGGTTGCCACGCCAGGACGACTGCTGGATCACGTTCAGCAGAAAACTGTCGATCTGTCGCATGTCGAAATCCTGGTGCTGGACGAGGCCGACCGCATGCTGGACATGGGCTTTATCCGCGACATCAAGAAAATTCTCGCGCTGCTGCCCAAACATCGACAGAACCTGCTGTTCTCCGCCACCTTCTCCGACGAGATCAAGGCGCTGGCTGACGGCTTGCTGAACAAGCCCGCGATGATCGAGGTGGCGCGTCGCAATGCGACTGCCGACAATGTGTCGCATAAGGTTTACCCGGTGGACCGCGACAAGAAACGCGCCCTGCTCACCCAACTCATCAAGCAGCACGACTGGTCGCAGGTGCTGGTATTCACCCGCACCAAGCACGGCGCCAACCAGTTGGCCGAACATCTGATCAAGGGCGGCATCCCGGCGCTGGCGATCCACGGCAACAAGAGCCAGTCGGCGCGGACTCGCGCATTGAGCGAGTTCAAGGACGGCAGCCTGCGAGTGCTGGTGGCGACTGACATCGCTGCCCGCGGCATTGACGTCGTTGACTTGCCGCATGTGGTCAACTTCGAGTTGCCCAACGTGCCGGAAGATTATGTTCACCGCATCGGTCGTACCGGACGCGCGGGCGCGTCGGGCGAAGCCGTGTCGCTGGTGTGCGTCGATGAATACAAGCTGCTGGCGGATATCGAAAGACTGCTGAAGCGGGAATTGCCGGAGGAAGTGGTGCCGGGTTTCGAACCCGACCGGAATGCCAAGCCCGAGCCGATCCAGAATGGACGCGGGTCAACACCGGGCGGTCGTGGTCAGCCGAGAGGCCGTTCTTCCGCGCCCAGAGCACCCTCACAGGGCCGGGGAGCGGCGCCGGCCAGAGAGGTAAATGGCAATGTTGCTACACCACGGACACCCCCGCTGCACCGTTCCGGCGGACGCCATCGCTGATAAACGGGTGAGGGAGGCGAGCAATCAAACACGGACCATGCAGGTTGGGTTAGGCGCGGATTTTTCCCCGCAAGGGGGAGGCCGTGGTTGTACAGCCCGACAAGTCGGCAACAACCACGCTCTGCGCCGTAACCCAACAAACCTGTCTACCTTTTAAACGCCAGTTTCGCCTAGATGCGCCTATTTTTGAGGAATATTTGGGTTTGTTGGGTTACGCGATAAAGCCGCTAACCCAACCTACATTTTCTTAGCTGTTCAAGCCTTTTTGCAGTAACTCCGCGACCATTTCGTTCAGTCCTGTCTGACGTTCTTGCGCCAGTGACTGGATCTGCTTCACCAGATCGCCATTCAGTTTGACTGCAAATGGCACCAGGCCGAGCGCCTGATCGAGTTTGCGTTGTTCGCGCCGGTCAACGGCAACGGCAGCCTCTTGACCGATGCGTCCGGCAGTGCCGGGCCGGTTAATTTGGCTCTTTATTTTCAAGCCGATGTTTTTTTCAAGATCAGTTCTTTTCATGAGATTTTAATCCGGCAACGCGATCTTCTGGTCGACGCTGAACTGGTAGTCGCGGAACACGTGCTCAGCGCTGAGTATCTGGTAACTGCCGTCCGGCAGGCGTCGCGTGGTGTCTTTGAGCCGATAGGTGTAATGGCCGCAGGTCCAGCAATTGAAGTTGCGCATGTGGGTGCACAGGCAGGTTTTTTCCATTACCGAGATTTTCTTTGCCTTCGGGTGGGCGGCCACTTCGCGGTTATAGGCTTCGATGTAGGCGCAATTCCCGGAGCCGTCGAGCAGGTAGCCGTAAGACTCGCAGCCGGGACGGATGCCTGAGCCGATTGCCGGGCTGTTTTTTAACATCCGCATCGGATAGCCGGTGGGTGAAACAGTGTTGACCTCGATGTCGCCCTCGGTTGCCTTGATGTACTCCTGGATCACCTTCTCCGGCAGGCCGCACTCGTGCACCGCGGTAAAGCGTGTTGCCACTTGCACCGCAGCTGCGCCGTTTTCGAGGAAGGACACGGCATCGCTGCCGGTGAAAATTCCCCCAGCCGCAATTAGCGGAATATTCAGTTTCTCTGTCTGCAAAAACATGTAAATTTCAGCCATGATCGTGTGCAGATCGTATTTTGCCCAGTCCATGTCGAAGCCGAGATGTCCGCCGGCCAGAGGCCCTTCGACCACGATGAAATCCGGTAGGCGATTGAGCTTGGCGGTTTTGCGCAGGAATAGCTGCAGCGCCCGAAGCGAGGAGACAATGATGCCGAGCCTGGCATCGCGAAAGCGGGGATGATCCTCCATCAGCGCAAACGAACCGAGGTGCAGCCCTGCGCTCAACGTGATGCCGTCAATCCCGGCATCCAGCGCCGTACGCAGGCGAACTCGCAGCGTTTCGCGCGGCGCGTTCATGGTGAGTTTTTCCATGCAGTTGATGAAGACCATGCCATCGCCGCGCTTGGCTTCCATGGTCTTGCTCACATGCAGGCGGGTAGCCTCGGCAATCTGGCCGAGGTCGAACTTCACCGCCGACTTGTCGGAATTGTCGATGTTGTATTTGTACTGCTTGAGTTTTTCCTTGATGAAGTGCGTTTCGTAGCGGCGGTCGGTCACGGTCGGCAGCATGGCATCGGAAATATGGCCGATGCCGCCCAAGCGCGCGGCCTCGAGTGCAAGCTCGGCCGTCGAAATATCCACACCCATCCCGCCGATAATGATCGGCACCAGTTCCTGCTTGCCGAATTGCAGGCGGAAATCATCCACACATTTCATTGCTACCCTCGGACTAACGTCAATAGTTATAACTGGCTTTATAAGCGCATGATGCCACTGTATGATTGGCCTAAATAAAAGATTTTACCATCTCCGGGAGAGCAGATAACTATTTTCCGTGAAGCCCTGCATCCTACGCCGTATAATTCATATTCCTAAAAAATAACCCTATTGATTTGTTAGCTATTATTCGAGGGTATGGCACGAGAACATAATGCCCGGCAGGGAGATCAACCCGCATATGTCCTGCATACCTATCCCTATCGCGAAACCAGCCTGATCGTCGAGGTGTTCAGCCGCGATTTCGGTCGTCTGCCGCTGATGGCGCGCGGGGCGCGGCGGCCTAAATCGGCGGTGCGCGGACTGTTGCTTTCTTTTCAGCCGCTTTCGCTGAGCTGGTTCGGCAAGGCCGAGCTGCGCACGCTGCACAGCGCCGAATGGCAGGGCGGGCAGCCGCTGCTGCAGGGCACGGCGCTGATCTGCGGTTTTTACCTGAACGAATTGCTGCTCAAGCTGCTGCACCGCGACGACCCGCACGAGCGGCTGTTTCTTTATTACCAGGAAACCTTGCAGGAACTCGCGCGGCGCACTGATTATGCCGCCGTGCTGCGGCGCTTCGAAATGAATCTGCTGAAGGAACTGGGTTACGCCCTGACGCTCGACCATGATGCTGATTCCGGGGCGGCAATCGAGACGGATGTGCCTTATCGCTACGTTTTCGAGCGCGGCCCGGTGCGGCAAAAAACCGGCCAAAACGGTGTAGAATTGCGTGGGAAGACGCTGCTGGACATGGCCGCCGACGATTACGCCGATCCGGCCACCCTGCAGCAAAGCAAGGCGTTGATGCGGGCGCTGATCAATCACTATCTCGGCGACGACACCCTGCATACCCGCCAGATATTAAAGGACTTACAGGAACTATGATTCATTTGGGCGTCAACATCGACCACGTCGCCACGCTTCGGCAAGCGCGCGGAACACGCTATCCCAGCCCGGTCCAGGCGGCGCTGATGGCGGAATCTGCCGGCGCGGATTCGATTACCCTGCACTTGCGCGAAGACCGCCGCCATATCCAGGACGAGGACGTGGAAATCCTGCGCGCAGCCTTGCAGACCCGAATGAATCTGGAAATGGCGGTAACGGACGAGATGGTGGGAATCGCTCTGCGTTTGAAACCGCAGGATGTCTGTCTGGTGCCGGAGAAGCGCGAGGAGCGAACCACCGAAGGCGGGCTCGACGTGGTTGCCCACTTCGAGCGCATCAAACAGGCCTGCGCTGCGCTGGGCGATGCCGGTATTCGCGTTTCGCTGTTCGTTGCGCCGGAAAAGGCGCAGCTCGATGCTGCCAGGGAAGCGGGCGCGCCAGTGGTGGAAATTCATACCGGCCACTTTGCCGATGCCGACACAGAGGCGGCGCAGGAGGGGGAGCTTGCGCGCATCCGCACGGCGGTTGAATACGGCATCAAGCTCGGCCTGCGGATGAATGCGGGCCACGGCCTGCACTATCACAACGTGCAGAAAATCGCCGCCATCCCCGGCGTTTACGAGCTCAACATCGGTCATGCCATCGTTGCGCAGGCATTGTTCGTGGGCTGGGAGCGGGCTGTGGCGGAAATGAAAGCGCTGATGGTGGCAGCGGCCAGATGATTTACGGGATAGGCGCCGACATCATTGCGGTGGGGCGTATCGAGGCAGCCCTGAACCGTTTCGGCGACCGGTTTGCGAGGCGTATTCTGGCGGCGGTGGAATGGGACGATTTCGCGACCAGCGTCCACCGCGCCCGCTTTCTCGCCAAACGCTTTGCTGCCAAGGAAGCCTTCGTCAAGGCGCTTGGCACGGGGATGCGCCATCCGGCAACCTGGCACAACATCAGCGTGACGCACGATGCTCTCGGTCGGCCGGGTTTCGGGCTGGAGCCCGAGCTGGCGCAAGTTCTGGCACAGCGCAATATTCGCGGTCATCACTTGTCGATCAGCGACGAAGCGGAGATGGTGGTGGCGTTTTCCGTTCTGGAACAATAAACCCAAAAAAGCGATTAACCACGAATGTTCACGAATGAAACACGAATGTTCACGAATAATCAGTTGGTTAGTGCTTGTGGTCTGATCCGCCTGTTTGTGGAGGCAATAACTGTTCCAAACTATTCGTGTTCATTCGTGAACATTCGTGGCATTCGTGGTTAATCGCCGTTTTTAGATAAAGAAACCCAAAATGACTCTTGGCCCAGTAATGCTCGATGTCCTCGGCACCGAATTGACTGACGAGGACAGGAAAAGACTGAAACACCCCCTGGTCGGCGGGGTGATCCTGTTCGGCAGGAACTATACTTCGCAGGCGCAGCTTGCCAGGCTGACCGCCGAAATTCATGCCTTGCGCAACCCGCATCTGTTGATTGCCGTGGACCATGAAGGCGGTCGGGTGCAGCGTTTCCGCGATGGCTTCACCCGCCTGCCGCCGATGCGCGAGCTGG
>CAYGNO010000135.1:0-6535 GCA_964351305.1 uncultured Sulfuricella sp. | reverse complement strand
AACCAGGGTGGCCGAGGCTGCGTTGAGCAGGTTGTTGCCGAGCAGGATTACGCCGAGCAGCTTGTCGGTTTTGTCGAGCAACTGGGAAGTGAGCTTTGCGCCGCGGTGCCCGCATTTGACCAGGTATTTCAGGCGATAACGGTTGAGCGCCATCATGCTGGTTTCGGCAATGGAGAAAAATCCGGAAACGATCAGGATCAGCGCCAGCACAGCCAGCAGAACGCTTAACGGGATGTCATCCAAGAGTGAGAACCTTAAAAAGCGTGATGGGTAATGGGTGACGGGTGACGGGTAAACCGGCGACGGTGTTGCTTTTGATTTTTCTCATCCCCCGTTACCCATCACTCATCACTTGTGAGTCAGCGGTGCAGGATTATTTCCAGCACGAACTTGCTGCCGAGATAGGCCAGCAGCAGCATCGCAAATCCAGCGAGGGTCCAGAGGATGGCGGTGCGGCCACGCCAGCCATAAATTTGCCGTCCTCCCAGCAGGGCTGCGTAAATACCCCAGGAAAGCAGTGCGAACAGCGATTTGTGGCTGAACTGCAGGGGTTTGTGGAAGAGTTCCTCGGAGAACATCACGCCGCTCAGGATGGACAGGGTGAGCAGGACGAATCCCGCCGTGATGATGCGAAACAGCAGCGCCTCCATCGCCAGCAGGGGCGGCAACTTTCCCAGGATGCGCGACAGGGCGTGACCGTGCAGACGGCGTTCCGCCAGAGCCATCAGCACCGCATGCACTGCCGCGATAGTGAACAGGCTGTAGGCGAGCAGGGAGATCAGCAAGTGAACCTTGAAAAGCGGTAACTCGGTATGGGCGATGGTATGCGCTTCCGGAAAAATCAGCGGCAGTAGCAGACAGATCGCAGCGCCGGGCAATACCAGGGTTTGCAGGCCTTCCATGTTGTAACGGAAGCTGGCGAGCCAGTAGACCAGCACGGTGAGCCAGGAGATCGCCGACACCGTATTGCCGATACCGAGGTTCAGGCCTGCGCCGGGAAACAGGGAGGGTTGCAGCAGTGCGCCATGCAGCGCGAGTGGCGCCAGTATGGCGAGACGCCAGACTGCCGAGGCTGCGACAGCGTGCGGTGCGATTTCCGGGCTGGCGGGGCGCCACACCGAGCGCCAGAAAAGCAGGCCGAGCGCGCTGTAAAGCAGAAAGGCGAGGAAATGGAGTGAACCGCTCATTGTGTTGTAAACTTGTCGGCGTATTGTTTCTCTAGCCCCAAGTCTACACTATCCGAATTCGGATTAACATTTAGGGCTCGTTAATAAATTAAATTGGCAACGTATGCCCAGCTTAATTCATTAACGAGCCCCTAGCAGGATATTTTGCCGCCATGTTCGACAACCTCACCAATCGCCTTTCCGGCGTAATCAAAACCCTGCGCGGCCAGGGCCGCCTGACCGAAGCCAACATTCAGGACGCCCTGCGCGAGGTGCGCATGGCTCTGCTCGAGGCGGACGTCGCCCTGCCGGTGGTGAAGGATTTCATTGCCCACGTCAAGGAGCGGGCACAGGGCCGGGAGGTGCTGGCCAGCTTGACGCCGGGCCAGGCCCTGATCGGTGTCGTCCACCAGGAAATGGCCAGACTGATGGGCGGGCAGAATGCCGAGCTCAACTTTGCCACGCAGCCTCCGGCGGTAATCCTGATGGCGGGCCTGCAGGGCGCGGGCAAGACCACCACTTCGGCCAAGCTGGCCAAATACCTGCGCGAGCAGATGAAGAAAAAGGTGTTGCTGGCAAGTTGCGACGTTTACCGTCCGGCGGCGATGGAGCAGTTGCGCGCCTTGGCGCAGCAGATCGATACGGATTACTTCCCCGCCGAGGCGGGCCAGAATCCGGAGCAGATTGCTCTGGCAGCGCGGGATTACGCCGACAAGCATTTCCACGATGTGCTGATCATCGATACTGCGGGCCGTCTGGCAATAGACGAAGCCATGATGGCCGAGATTCGGCGCCTGCATGAAGTGCTCAAGCCAATCGAAACCCTGTTTGTGGTCGATGCCATGCAGGGGCAGGATGCGGTCAATACCGCCAAGGCTTTCAGCGAGGCGCTGCCGCTGACCGGTGTAGTGCTCACCAAGCTCGACGGCGATGCCCGCGGCGGTGCGGCGCTGTCGGTGCGCCAGGTCACCGGCAAGCCGATCAAATTTGCTGGCGTGGGTGAAAAGGTGGGCGGCCTCGAAGCCTTCCATCCGGAGCGCATGGCTTCACGCATCCTGGGTATGGGCGACGTATTGTCCTTGATTGAGGACGCCCAGCGCGGCGTCGATCAGGAAGAAGCGGTCAAGCTGGCAAAGAAACTCAAATCCGGCAAGAGCTTCGATCTCGAGGATTTCAAGGCGCAACTGCAACAAATGAAAAAAATGGGCGGCGTCGCCGCCCTGATGGACAAGCTGCCGGCTCAGATGGGGCAGGCAGCGGCGGGCATGGCGGACGACAAGTCGATCAATCGTATCGAAGGCATCATCAACTCGATGACGCCGGGAGAGCGCCGTAATCCGGCGCTCCTCAAGGCTTCGCGCAAGCGCCGTATCGCCGCCGGCGCCGGGGTGCAGGTGCAGGAAGTGAACCGCTTGCTGAACCAGTTCGAGCAAACCCAGAAAATGATGAAGATGGTCGCCAAGGGCGGGATGGCGAAGATGATGAGGGGCATGAAGGGCATGTTACCCGGTATGTAAATAATCTTTCTTGCGTTTATTCCAAAACTTAGCGTAAAATGGCCGGCTTTTTAGACCGAATTTTTGAAGGGTAAAACCAAATGGTTGTGATTCGACTTGCCCGTGGCGGCGCCAAGAAGCGCCCGTTTTTCAACGTAGTCGTGGCTGATTCACGTAATCGCCGTGACGGACGATTCATCGAGCGCGTGGGTTTCTACAACCCGGTTGCGCGTGAAGGTCAGGAAGCTGTG
Organism: uncultured Sulfuricella sp.; assembly: GCA_964351305.1. Lineage (GTDB taxonomy): Bacteria > Pseudomonadota > Gammaproteobacteria > Burkholderiales > Sulfuricellaceae > Sulfuricella. The sequence goes on along the minus strand of CAYGNO010000135.1, from coordinate 3,622 downwards.
CGCCTCGACAACGAGCGCATCAGCTACTGGCAGGGACACGGCGCGTTGCTGTCCGACGCAGTGGCCAAACTCGTCAAGCGTGCCGCAGTCTAAAGATTTGGTGGTAATGGGGCGCATCGCCGCCCCGTTCGGTGTCCTCGGCTGGGTCAAGGTACAGCCGTTTACCGAAGAAATTGATGGGCTGCTGGATTACCCTGTCTGGAGTCTTGGGCGGGGCGAGCAGTGGCGCGAAGTCAAGGTGCTGGATTCGGAAGCCCATCACAAGACTCTGGTTGCCAGGCTGGACGGGTGTAATGACCGCGATGCCGCCGCTGCGCTAAAGGGGCTTGAAGTTGCGGTGCCGCGCGAGGCGCTGCCGGAAGCGCCTGAAAATGAATATTACTGGTCCGATCTGATCGGGCTGGAAGTGGTGAATGTCCAGGGTGAAGTGCTGGGCAAGGTGGCGGAGCTTCTGGAAACCGGCGCGAATGACGTGCTGGTGGTGGAGGGGGAGCGCGAAAGGCTGCTCCCGTTCACCGCCCAGGTCATCCTCAAGGTCGACTTGGCGGCAGGACGGATCAGCGTGGACTGGGGCGCGGATTATTGAATTTCGACGTCATCACCTTGTTTCCTCCGATGTTCGACGCGCTGGCCAAACACGGCATCACGCGGCGCGCGCTGGAGCAGGAGCGTTTCCAGTTGCAGTTGTGGAATCCGCGCGATTTCACCGAGGACAACTATCGTACGGTAGATGATCGCCCCTACGGAGGCGGGCCAGGCATGGTGATGCTGGCCGAGCCGCTGGAAAAGGCGATCCTGGCCGCGAAAGAGCGGCAGAAGCTGGCCGGCGTGGCGAATCCGAGGGTGATTCATCTTTCACCCCAAGGCAAGGTGCTTACCCACCAGAGGGTGATGGAGCTGACCCGCGAACCCGGTCTGGTGCTGCTGGCGAGCCGTTACGAAGGCGTAGACGAGCGCTTGTTGCGCCATCAGGTGGATGAGGAAATCTCGATCGGCGACTACGTGCTGTCCGGCGGGGAACTGGCGGCGATGGTGCTGATCGACGCCGTCGTCAGGCAGTTGCCGGGCGTGCTCGGCGACGCCGAATCGGCGGTACAGGATTCATTCGTGGATGGGCTGCTGGATTGCCCCCACTATACCCGCCCCGAGGTTTATCAGGGCGAGGATGTGCCGGAAGTGCTGATGTCCGGGCACCATGCGGAAATTCAACGCTGGCGGTTAAAGCAGGCGTTGGGCAGGACCTGGTTGAGGCGGCCGGATTTATTGGCCGCCCGTCAGTTGACAAAAGAGGAATCCGGGCTACTGGCTGCATTTAAAGCAGAAAACCAGCAGGAACAGGAATCCAAATAAAAAAGGGTGCCTCTAAAAATCCAGAGTTCGCCCAAATGCAAGGCGCGGAGAAAATTTTGCAGCGCGGCATATGGGTGATATGTAAGCAAGAAATTTTGTCCGCAACACAGCAGTTGGGATGAAATCTGGGTTTTTAGAGGTGCCCTATAACCAAGCAAGGAGTTTTAAATGGATATCATCAAGCAGCTGGAACAGGAAGAAATCGCCCGCCTGGGCAAAACCATCCCCGATTTCGCCCCGGGCGACACGGTGATCGTCGGCGTCAACGTCGTGGAAGGTACCCGCAAGCGGGTGCAGGTTTTTGAAGGCGTGGTGATCGCCAAGCGCAACAAGAGCCTGAACTCCTCCTTCATCGTCCGCAAAATTTCCAATGGCGAAGGCGTGGAACGTACCTTCCAGACCTACTCTCCGCAGATTGCCAGCATCGAAGTGAAGCGTCGCGGCGACGTGCGCCGCGCCAAGCTGTACTACCTGCGCGATCGCTCCGGCAAATCTGCGCGTATCAAGGAAAAGCTGGTCGCCCGTGCCCAGTCGGCGAAGCCGGCACAGTAAGCTTATACGCTGTAGTCCCAAGGCCACGAAGGCATTGCCTTCGTGGCCTTTGTCGTTTTGATCGGCTAAGATGTGGCTATGAGCTATCTGGTTCTGATACCCCTCTCCCCAACTAGAGGGACGCCCTCTCCTCAATCCTCTCCCGCGAGCGGGAGAGGAAGCAAACGAGAGAGGCGCTTGTTTTGAATTGGGCTTACCAGGCGAGATTCCCTGCGCCGTTTGCGGTGCTAGGCATCATGACCGACGGCACGGCGCTGACCGCCCTGGATTTTCTGCCGCTCGGAACCCCGATTCTGGAGCCGCAGGATGCTATTTCCAGACAGGTTTGCACACAGTTGCAGGCCTATCTCGCAGATCCCCTTTTTAGCTTCGACCTGCCTTTCGCGTTGCACGGCACCGTGTTCCAATCCAGTGTGTGGCAGGCGCTGCGGCAGATTGCCAGCGGTTCGACGCAAAGCTACGGCGAGTTGGCCAAGCGGCTCCACTCCGCGCCGCGCGCGGTGGGGCAAGCTTGCGGCGCCAATCCCATCCCCGTGATCATCCCCTGCCACCGCGTGCTGGCGCGAGACGGCCTGGGTGGGTTCATGAACAGCGCCGGCGGCGATCCGCTGGCGATCAAATGTTGGTTGTTACAGCATGAGCGCAGACAGCCTGCTTGACGAATTCTGCGACACGCTGTGGCTGGAGGAAGGCCTGGCGCGCAACACCCTGGAAAGCTACCGGCGCGATTTGCAGCAGTTCGCTGTTTGGCTTCAGGGAGCAAGCGGAAAGAGCTTGCAGGAGGCGGGTCATGCCGACCTGGAAGGTTTTTTGTCGCATCAGTACAATGTGACGAAAACCCGTGCCAGCACGGCCAGTCGCGAGCTTTCCAGCTTCCGGCGGTTTTACCGCTACCTATTGCGCCAGGGCCGGATAAGTGCCGACCCGACGCTTAACATCGCTTCGCCGAAACAGGTCAGGGCGCTGCCAAAAAGCCTGACCGAAGCGGATGTGGAAGCCTTGTTGAACGCGCCCGATATTGGAGGCACGCTGGGATTGCGCGACAAGGCGATGCTGGAAACGCTATATGCCACCGGCCTTCGGGTTTCCGAGCTGGTGACGCTGAAGGTGGCGGAAGCGAGCCTGGATATGGGCGTGGTGCGCGTCATGGGTAAAGGCGGCAAGGAAAGGCTGGTGCCGCTGGGCGAAGAGGCTATTGGCTGGCTAAAGCGCTACCTGGTCGAGGCTCGCCCGCATCTGCTCAATGGCAAAACCAGCGACGCCCTGTTTGTCACTGCCAGGCACGGGGCGATGACGCGTCAGGCCTTCTGGTATCTGATCAAGCGCCGCGCTGCCCAGGGTGGGATCGGAAAGCCGTTATCGCCGCACACCCTGCGCCACGCCTTCGCCACCCATTTGCTCAATCACGGCGCCGATTTGCGCGTGGTGCAAATGCTGCTCGGTCACGCCGACATTTCCACCACCCAGATCTACACGCACGTGGCGCGCGAGCGGCTGAAGCAGTTGCACGCGGAGCATCATCCTCGGGGTTAAGGCGCCATTTCCTCCAGCGGGCGGGGCTTGGCGATGCCGTAACCCTGGGCGTAGTCCACGCCGATGGTGCGGAGCTTGTCCAGGATGGCCTGGTTTTCGACGAACTCGGCGATGGTTTTGATCCCCATCACATGGCCGATGTGGTTGATGGATTCGACCATGGCGCAGTCGATCGGGTCGTTGATCA
>CAYGNO010000134.1:0-6563 GCA_964351305.1 uncultured Sulfuricella sp. | reverse complement strand
TGCCGGCCAACCCATCATTGCAAGGGACGCCAGGCGATGAACCTGCCTGTCGCCCCTGAATTCAGACGTTCGGCGTCACATCACGGACTACGAATGCAGCCCACGGGTGCGCCTGTTTTTCAAACCGCATCTTCGCTTCCGTTTTTGCTTCCTCTTTTGTCGGGAACTCAGCTACGACCCTCGATTTTTCCGAGTCCCAGTTCCCCCATTTCTCTACGACCTCAAACATGCCTATCTCCTCTCTCAAAAGTCGGCGCGGGCATTAAGCCGCTTCCAATATCTTCCGAGCTAAATCAGCACGGTTCTTGAATGCAGCTTCCAATAATCCACGATAAGCACTTGATGGCATCGTTGCCATTGCTTGATCGTATCCATCCAACAAATAAACTGCTGCCAGTTGATACGCTTCCTGCCGGCCTCCAAAGCCAAGTGATTTCAGCGTTACAGGTTTCGGCTTCTTCTCTTTCGCCGGCTTTAGTTTGGCGTTCTCCAGCTTTTCACGGTAGCAGGCTATCGAGTTCAATGTATGCCAGTGACCATGAGGGCAAATCTTTCCCCGAGATGCCCGACCAGATCGGAATGATGGCTTTGCTGAATACTCGATACCGCATGTAGGGCAGAGAACTGGGATTAGTTTGTTTGTCATGATCCAGTAAAGCCCGCGTTTATCTTTTCGTCAAGCCACTTTTCGCGCTTCTCGATTTCATCTTCCGGAAGGGCTTCGTGCTTGTCGCATTGCCGATCTTTCTTGCCGTGGTACATGATGTATTTGACATCGTGAGCACAGTTGCCATAGCCGAGCTCAATGAAGTCTTTGCCGGCATGCTTGAATGTGAAATGCTGGCAAGCTAGGCAGCGCATTCGGTGTGCCTCCAGTCCTGCAATGAAGCCCTGGTGTTAGGATTAACTATCTTCCCATCCCGCACCGTAATCGTTGTTTTGCATTGAGAGCACCGGTAGCGCTGGATTCCAAACTGCCGGCCGCTTTCGTTCTTGCCGTGGCGATACCACTTGCCGCCGCATCCTTCGTGAGTCTTCATGATTGCGCCCTGATCTTCTTCAAAGCGTCAAGGATGTGCGGCGGGATAAACTTCCGGCCTGACTCGTCGGCCTTTTCTTGCTTCTGTTCCCTGACCATCTGCTGCGCGGTGTAGGGCCGATGGTGCGGCGGGTATTCATCCTCCCATCGCTCCCCATTGAGCCAGCTTGCAGGGTAGGGGATGTATTCGATTTCACCTCGATCCATCCAAATCCTGCGCCATTCAAAAAGCGCGGTCAGGATTTTTGAATGCTGAGTCGGCGGGATTTTCTGCCACGCCTTGCTCGCGTCCTTCTTTGCTACCCTTCGCGGGTACATTCCCCAGAAGTCTGTGAAGTCGATACTGAGGTCTTGTTCTTGGTTTGGCATCTGGACTACGTTCATGGCACGATCGCCCTTTTAACTAACCTGCACACACGCCGCAACAGTACATTGCTGCGAGCCATTTCCATCCAATGCCAGCCGGGTTCGGTCATGTACCCATTGTCATCAAAATACGCTCGCTCTGTCGGGTGCTTAGCTTCAATCAACGATCGGGCCTCGGCTTTAATTGCCCCTGTTTTTGTCAGGTATCTCCGGCCTTTTGCTGTCGATCGATAAACCTTCGTGGTGATTACTTCGATCATCCCAACTCCCTTAGGTCTTAGTCTTTACTATCTGCCCCCGAGCCGAAGGCGAAGCAGTCTTTATCCCGTCTATAGGGTCTGCCTTTACGCCTTCGGCTCAGGGTCTGCCCCGTCGCGTCAGTTCCGATTCGTCAGCCTTGCCGGGTGCCCGTGCTGACTTCGCCGCGAGCCGCTCTGTTCCATCCCGTTATCCCCGCAGTGAGCTTTGCGCATCGTCCGCTGCGAGTTACCCCCTCCAGACGACACCTTGAAGGTTGTCCTAAAACGTAATAGCTTCCCCGTCGCCCTTGCCGATATTGCAGGCATCGCAAAGCACCTGAAGATTCTCCGGGTCCAATGCAAACTCTGGGAATTTTGATCTTGGTTTGATGTGGTCGACGTGTAGAGTCGCACCATCTTTTGATTTGGCCCCGCAAGCAGCGCATCTGCAATCGCTTTGAGCCAGGACGGTAAAGCGCAACTTTCGCCATGCGCTTGACCTGTAAAACGAGGTATCGTTTTTTTGGAGTTTCGTGCCGGTTACTTCTATTCTCGACAACATCCAGTGAATCAAGGCTATTGATTTCCCTACGGACTGGACAGTTTCCTCGCTTATTGCCCCGATCTCTACTAAGCCCTTGACGCAATCCTTCACGTTCACAACCGGCTTGGCTATATACCTTCCCGGCCATCGGCGCTTTATCACGTCCGAAGCATGAACTTGGGCCAACTTCAATACTGGACTGTTGCTTATGGACATGAAAAAACCCGTTCGGCTGGGGTGGCTGACAGAGCAAAAGAGATTTGCCCCCGGCTGAGCCGGACACCCCATGCGAACGGGTTTTCTCCTTCAGTCTGTCAGGACTGTATCGTTGTGTTGCCACACCGACGAGCGCAGAATAATTGATCATCCCGCCGTTGTCAAGCCCCTGGCGAAAGAAGATCGGAAGCAAACATATCGCCCTGGGACGCAATCAGGTGGACGCAGTTAGGGCTTGCCCAAACTGTTTCGGACGCGGAATTTTCTATCGCCTCGTCGGTCATGGCGTAGCCTTTGCGCGCGGCCCATTGATGGGTCAGCCATCCGTGATCAAGTAGGGCATCATGCTCGCCAGCGTGGCCGCAGAGCACAATTCGCAGCTTTGAATTACCTCCGTTGGCGGAGCACCACTCACGCACGGCGCTGCTGATGCCTTGCCCCATGCCGCCGGCCCCGTAATCCATGGCCCCCTTATCGTAAGGTGGATCAAAAAATATTCCAGTCAAGCCGTGGCGGGTTGTCACGGAATCCTTCAACACGCGCTGCCAGTCGCCACAAGTTACCCGCACATCGCGCAATCTGGCGTACAGAAGATTGAACCATTCGGCTATAAATTGCCCACGGGGTAAATCTGTTGCGCGCTGTATTCCACGACCTATGAACCCTTTACTACCAGATAGGGCCGGGAGTTGGCGGTTGATGCCCTGCCCAGCGTCACCAAGGTGCGGGAGTTTGCGGTTGATGCCCCGCCCAGCGTCACCAAGGTGCGGGAGTTGGCGGTTGATGCCCTGCCCGGCTGAGAGGTGCGGGAGTTTGCGGGAATCCACAATCTTTTCGCCATCCCATACCCACGGACCAGACCCAGAACACCAGCCAGAACCGATCCAGTTGCACGCTCCCCAGCACCACCAGCCGGCGATCTTGGCGTCGTAGTAATCGGGATCGTGCAGCGCCTCGCGCAGCGCATCGGTTTGGCGCACAAGCCATGAGTGGCGGGCGAATAGGTCCATCTCGTTCGTTGGCCAGTCGGCATGATGCGCCACCGCGTCAGGGTCTTTACTAATAGCCCGCCAGAAGTTGGCGACCATCCCGTCATAATCATTGATGGTCTCGACGCGCTTGTCGTCAGGCGCACCAAGAATCATTGCTGCCGACCCACAGAACGGCTCGACGTAGTTATCGATCCCCCCGAACAAACTCCACACCAATTCGCAGGCTCCGGATTTTCCGCCGAAATATGGGAATGGCGCAACAAGTGTTCCAGCCATTGAAATCATGCCGCTTTCACCTTCTCGGCCTTCGCCTTCCGCTCGGCAAGTATCTTCGCTACAGCTTCCATTCTGGCGTGCTCAAGCTTGCGTGAGGAGGCTATTTGCGCGACTTTGTTCCACGCGGACATTTGGGCTACTGTGACCATTTTTTGGCACTCCTTTTTGGTGTGTTGGGCGTCATGAGGCCGAATGTACGTTAGATGTCAGAACCCCCGTCAGGCGCTTGCACTTGAGAATCGCCGCAGCCTCCGAGAATTCCTGTCTCCCGCCAGCTATCAGACATTGGTTGTGCTGGTAGTTCGGGATGGCCCGCAGCAGCGATCCCTTGCCGAGACATTTCACCATGTCCTCCTGCGTTTCGTGAAAGCGCCCGGTGTCCATGTTCAGGTATCTGTACTCAATCCGCGCCGAGCCATCTAACCCGTCGGTCAACACGGACGCGACGCCGATAGGACCGGCGTCGCGCCGGTTACCTAGATCGTTCGGCCTCATCAATGCGCCGCGCTCACTGCCAGCACGCACCGAGTCCACGCCTTCTCGAATTCGGCGGCCTTCATCTGCGTGTAACTGTCGAGAGAGTTCGCCATCATGTACGCTTCCGGCTCAATTTCAATACGCCCGTTGCAGTCGACCTGGAAGCGAAGGCAATACAGGCCCGTGTCGGCGCGCAGCACCTTGAGGTAAAGCCACCAGTAGTCCTTTTCGGTCTTCGGGCACGAGTAGTTATTGCGCGTCTTGAAACACTTGCCAACAAAGGTGGCGTCCCGCGCATCATTCTCGGCATCGGTAATCGTGTTCAGTTCTTCGTGCAGTGCCTTCAGTTGGCGTTGCAGTTCTTCTTTGCGTCCCATCTCGTTTCTCCTTTTCTGTGGCCCGCCTGGGGCCGAACCCATCATTCCAGCGGACGCTTCGCGCCGCTGAATTCAGACGTTATCCGTATCCTTTTCCGCCACCCTCCGCTCATGCGCCTCAACAATCACCCGAACCTCCGGCCTGCCCATCATGTGCTGCAGGGTGGCGATGATCTTCTCGGATATGTAGCTTGGGCCGACCCATTGGATAGCCTCGTTGGTGGATTGGGATAGGGTCATCGTGCGCCCTTTACGTGCTTGTCAAGAATCTGCCGCACCCGCTCATATGAAATATCGAACAGCGCCCCGATTTCGCGGAGCGTCCATTTGGCCTTATGAAGCCGGACAATTTCCTTGTCTCGCTTCGCGTAAGCCTTCGCTACGATGTCGTTTGTTTTTGCCATGACCGAAATGTAGCACATACAAAAAAACTTGACAAGACTAGCGGCGAGGAATATTCTGCCTACCTATCAGCACTGCCGCACGACCAAGCAACAACGCGCCTCTTGCTCCGCTATGCGCTAGATCGTCGGATCACTGATGCAGCAAAGAGTAGTGCGGTTATGGGATAGGCGGCGTGGAAGGACACGCGGCACTCGGTGAGTAGATGGAGGTTCTGGCGCGGGTGACCGCGCAAAGAGGCCAGTAGGGGCCGGGTGTGCAGGCATTGAGGAAGATCAACTGATGATCGTCGTCGAGACGCTAGGAAAGAAGCTGGGATAAGTGACGCCCACATAAGCCCTTGCCGGGGTCGCATCCCGGCCCTATCCACATAACCGCATTGCAAGCAGATCAACAACAGGAGAAATGAAATGAAGCCGAACAAACGCCACACCCCCGAAACCAAAGCCGAGAAGCGATTGAATCGTCGCCGCGCCGACTACAGCCGAATGATCAGTCAGACCAAGATCGGCGATGGGCACCGCGATGCGACCGGATATCACCGCCCTGGCAGCAACAAAAAGTAGTCGCAGATCAACAACAGCAAAGGGGAATACAGAATGAAAATCATAGCAGCAATAGACAGTAGCAGATTCTTGGTCGAAGTCCATGAGACCGAGATTGCCAAGATCATTGGCTTCGCTTATTCCGGCGAGATCAAGGGCGGCATCCGAGTCGGGCAGGAGGTCAAGGTCGCAGACTTGTGGGTCGCGCTTGAAATCAGTCGGGGCCGCTACGCCGAGCTTGCGAAGATGGCAACGCAACTGCGTACCGCAGCGACTCGCGTGGACAGCATCAACGCCGCCCTTGCAAATCCAATCGTTGAAGTAGTCAAATCATGAGAACCATCACCGCAACAATGCCAGCCTGGCTGACGAACAACTACACCACGCCTGACGAGTTGGAAAAGGGCGACCCGGCGCGCGTCATCGGTACGCTGTCGTATTTTCCGAAGAACGTCTGCCCTGAAAGCTGGGTCCAGGTCGGCACCGCGAAGATCGAAGTCACGCTGATTTCGCGCGAGGAATTGATCGACCACAAAGCCGACCAGCTCCGCGCCGAGATCCAGAAAACGCAGGCCGATGCTGCGGTCAAGGTTAATATGCTTACCGAGAAGCTTAACAGCCTGCTCGCCATTACTTACAAGCCGGAAGGGGAAACGAAGTGAGCGAAGAAACGAAAAACGAAGCGGCAGCCGAACCGGTGGTCATCACGGCTTACAAGGGTTTCGACAAGAACATGCAGTGCCGTGGCTATCAATTCGAGGTCGGCAAAACATATATCCACAAAGGCAAGGTCAAGGCGTGCGAGTCGGGGTTCCATTCCTGCGAAAACCCGCTTGACGTACTGAGCTATTACGACATCTGCAGCGATAATCGCTTCGCCGTCGTGAAGGCGTCGGGAGCAATTTCCCGTCACAATGAAGACTCGAAAATTGCATCAGCATCTATTACAATCGAGGCCGAGCTTAAGTTGCCAGAATACATCGCTTCCGTAATTGGCTGGATCAAAAAGGCATGCGAATTTAATGGCGATGAAATCGCGTCGGGCTACTCCAGCCAGTTGGCCGCGTCGGGCGACTACAGCAAGTTGGCC
>CAYGNO010000133.1:0-6639 GCA_964351305.1 uncultured Sulfuricella sp. | reverse complement strand
GTTAGCTTTTCTTGGCGAAGCAAGAAAAGTGACCTGCCGCCGGGCAGCCCCGGCACCTAAAATATCTGCGCGGAGCGCACCCTGAAAGGAAACGGGAGGAAAACGAATATCACTCGTTGCCAGCATGGTTCCACACCTCATCCTCGGCGTTGTCCCAGATACCCGCAAGACTGGATTGCTGTGCGAGCATCAGGTTTTCGGCTTCGGTATGCTCTCTTTTGAGAGTGATGAAGTCGACGAAATTCAGCACCTCCCTCGCCAGCGGCTCGGGCAGATTTTTGGTGCGCTCGTAAATAATTTCGGCGATGTTCATGGCAAACCTCATTCGGTGGGGATAAGGCGGCGGTTACCCCTTTACCCGCGTAATCCTCACCACTTCCTCTATCTTCCGCAAACTGCGCATCACGTTGGCGAGGTGGATGCGGTTTTCAACCTGCAGGGTGAAGTTCATGGTGGTGTAGGCGCTGCCGTCTTCTTCTTCCATGCTGACATTGTCGATGTTCGAGCCGGCGTCGGCGATGGCGGCGGCGACCTTGGCCAGCACGCCGCGCTGGTTGGCGACTACCAGCTTGATGTTGACGTCGAAGGGTTTTCTCGGTGCTTCCGGATCCCATTCCACATCCAGCCATTTGTCGGTGTCGGCGCGGCTTTGGGCGATGGCCGGGCAGTCGTGGGTGTGGATGACCAGGCCCTGGCCCTTTTTGATGAAGCCGATGATCGGGTCGCCCGGTATCGGCCGGCAGCATCGGGCATACTGCACCGCCATGCCCTCGGTGCCGCGGATGGTGATCGGTCCCATCGGGGTGTGCTTGCGCTCTTCAGTTGTTTCGGTGACGGCAAGCAACTGGCGTGCGACAACGATGTTGAGGCGCTTGCCGAGACCGATGTCGGCCAATATCTCCAACCGGCTTTTCCCGGTGTTTTCACGCAGCAGTTTTCCCCACTGGGCTTCGGTGATTTCCGCCGGATTTGTGCCCAACGCACGCAGCGCCTGGTTGAGCAGGCGTTCGCCCAAGATGGCGGATTCATCGTACTGCATGGTCTTGAGGAAATGCCGGATGTGCGAGCGCGCCTTGCCGGTGATGACGTAATTGAGCCAGGTTGGGTTGGGCTTGGCATGGGCTGCGGTCACGATTTCCACCTGGTCGCCGTTGTGAAGCTCGGTCCGCAGCGGCATCAGCTCCTGGTTGATTTTCACCGCGACGCAGCGGTTGCCGACGTCGGTATGCACGGCGTAGGCGAAATCCACTCCGGTGGCGCCGCGCGGCAGCGCCATGATCTTGCCCTTGGGGGTGAAGACGTAAACTTCGTCGGGGAACAGGTCGACCTTGATGTGTTCCAGGAATTCGGTGGCATCGCCGCTTTCCGACTGGATTTCCAGCAGGCTTTGCAGCCACTGATGGGTCTTCTGCTGCATCTCGTTGATCTCGGCATCCCCGCTCTTGTACAGCCAATGCGAGGCGACGCCGGCTTCAGCGATCTTGTGCATGTCCTGGCTGCGAATCTGGATCTCGATCGGCGTGCCGAAAGGCCCGAACAGGGTGGTGTGCAGGGACTGGTAGCCATTCGCCTTGGGGATCGCGATGTAGTCCTTGAACTTCCCCGGGATCGGCTTGTAGAGCTGGTGCAGGGAGCCCAGGGTGAGATAGCAGGAGGGGACGTCCTTGACGATGACGCGAAACCCGTAAATATCGAAAACTTCGGAAAAGGTCAGGGACTTGCCCTGCATTTTTTTGTAAATACTGTACAGATGTTTTTCGCGCCCGGTGATGGCGGCCTCGATCTGGCAATCCTTGAGCTTCTGCTTGATCGCCTCCAGCACCTTTCCCACCACTTCGCGGCGGTTCCCGCGCGCCGCCTTGACGGCCTTGGCCAGCACGTCGAACCGGTTGGGGTAGAGGTGGCGGAAGCTCAAATCCTCCAGCTCGTCGTAAACGCTGTTCAGCCCCAGGCGGTTGGCGATCGGCGCGTAGATTTCCAGGGTCTCGCGCGCGATGCGCTGGCGCTTTTCCGGCGCCATCGCGCCGAGCGTGCGCATGTTGTGCAGGCGGTCGGCAATCTTGATCAGGATGACGCGCACATCGCGCGCCATCGCCAGCAGCATTTTGCGGAAATTCTCGGCCTGGGCGTGGACTTCGGTCTGGAACTCGATCTTGTCCAGCTTGGATACGCCGTCTACCAGTTCGGCCACCGCTTTGCCGAATTTTTCGGCAATTTCCTGCTTGGTGATGGCGGTGTCTTCCATCACGTCGTGCAGCAGCGCAGCCATCAGCGCCTGGCCATCGAGGTGCCACTCCGCCAGGATTCCGGCGACCGCCAGGGGGTGGGAAATATAGGGTTCGCCGCTGACCCTGAACTGGCCGGTATGGGCGGTATCGCTTAGTTGGTACGCCGCCTCGATTTGGGCGGTGTCCTCTGGTTTGAGGTAGGTGAGGCGGGAGGTTAGATCCGAAATGTTGGGCATTTTATGTAGGGTGGGCACGTTTTTGTGCCCACGCGGTCAGCCAATCAAAACAAGCGCCCTTCACGTTTGCCTCCTCTCCCTGCACCCGCAAGGAGTGTCCCCGCCGAGAGCGGCAGCAAAGCTGCTCGCTCCGGCGAGACGGGAGAGGATTGAGGAGAGGGCATTATTTCCGCGTGGGCACAAAAACGTGCCCACCCTACCTTGGCACTCAGTACTCAGGACTGCATTTTTAGAGCAGGCCGCGGTTGAGGATCTCCACCCCGACTTTGCCCTGGGCAATTTCGCGCAGGGCGATGACGGTCGGCTTGTCGCGGTTGGAGTCCACCATCGGAGTGCCGCCCTGGGCGATCTGGCGAGCGCGCACGGTGGCGACCAGGGCCAGCTCGAAACGGTTGGTGATGGTCTTCATGCAGTCGTCTACGGTAATGCGTGCCATGTTAGCTTCCTTTGAGAGTGATACCGATTATTTCATTTTGCCGATCATGTCGGCATGGGCGCTGAGTTGCCGGCTTGCGGTCAGCCTCTGCGCGCGGATCACGCTGATCAAGTCCTGCAGCGCCGTTTCGAAAATATCGTTAATTATAACATAATCAAACTCTTCCACATGACCGATATCCTCGCGGGCGGCAGCCAGGCGGCGCGCAATGATTTCCCCGGAGTCCTGGCCGCGCCCTGTGAGCCGCGCGAGCAGGGCTTCCAGCGAGGGCGGCAGGATGAAAATGCCGGTTGCCTGGGGGAAGATTTTTCTGACCTGGGCGGCACCCTGCCAGTCGATTTCCAGCAGGATGTCGGTGCCGGAGCGCATGGCGTTTTCGATCCAGGGCTGGGAGGTGCCGTAGCGGTTGCCGTAAACCTGGGCGCTTTCGAGGAAGTCGCCATGTTCCAGCATTTCGAGAAATTTTTGTTCGGTGACGAAATGATAGTCCTTGCCGTCCACTTCGCCCGGTCGCGCAGGGCGGGTGGTGTAGGAAACAGACAGCTTTACCTGGCTGTCGTTTTGCAGCAGCGCCCGCACCAGGCTGGTCTTGCCCGCGCCGGAGGGCGCGGTGACGATGAATAGGTTTCCGCTGGTCATAATGTCATTCCATAGGGTAAACGGTAATGAGTGATGGGTAATGGGTGAGTCGTGGCGGACTCATTACCCATCACTCGAGGTTTTGAATTTGCTCGCGCATCTGCTCGATGAGCACCTTGAGCTCCATCGCAGTCTGCGACATTTCGGACGCGGCTGATTTGGATCCCAGGGTGTTGGCTTCGCGGTTGAGTTCCTGCATCAGGAAGTCCAGCCGCTTGCCCACGGCGCCGCCTTTTTCGAGGATGCGCCGCATTTCGGTGAGATGGGTTTGCAGTCGCGACAGTTCTTCGTCCACGTCGATTTTCTGGGCGAACAAAGCGATTTCCTGGCGGATGCGGTCATCGTCGCCAGTCCCCATGACTTCCTTGAGACGGGCGGCGAGTTTTTCCTGGTAGGCCGCGATCAGCCTTGGAATGTGCGGCAATACGCCTGCCACCAGAGTGTCCATCTGTCCGACGCGCTGCAGCAAAAAGGTTTTGAGCTTCTCTCCCTCGCGCTGGCGTGTGGCGGACAGCTCGTCGAGCCCCCGGCGCAACAGGGGCAGACAGGCTTCCTGCAGGCCTTCCATGCCAATGCTTTCGCCTTCGATAACGCCGGGCCAGCGCAGCAGGTCCGCCACGCCGAGTGGCTGACCATCGGGCAGCAGCGCCTGAGTTGAACGGCCAAGCTGCGCCAGTTGCTCGGCGAGGGCGGTATTGAGCCGCAGCGGAGCCTGGCCGGCGCTGCGCGAGGTGAAATTCAGCCGGCATTCCACCTTGCCGCGGCTTAACGCACCGCCGATCATCTCGCGCAGCGCGGGTTCCTGCGCGCGGAAGGATTCGTCCAGGCGGAAGTGGGTTTCAAGGTAGCGCGAGTTGACCGTACGCAGTTCCAAGCTCAGGGAGCCCGGCTCCAGTTCCTGCGTCACTGCGGCAAATCCGGTCATGCTGTAAATCATGGGCGCCTCATCTCTACTTCAATCTTCGCAATCATTGCTTAGTGAAGAGAAAAGTCAAAAGCGGCGGGTTTTACTCCTCACTCCTCACTCTTCACCCCTCACGGTTTAGGCTTTACTTTGCCCGGCCAAATCAGAATAATGATCGAGGTTCAATCATACAGATGGTGCGATGGCCTCACAACCCAATCAGGCTCTTCCTCACGGCTACCAGTTGCTGAATTACCGTATCGACAAGCAGATCAGCTCAGGCGGCTTCAGCCTGGTTTACCTGGCGCATGACGAGAACGGATTGCCGGTGGCGATCAAGGAGTATCTGCCCAGCGCCCTGGTGCTGCGGGAATCGGGCGCGCTGGTGCAAGCCTCTTCAGCGGAAAACCTGAATGTGTTTCGTTATGGAATGAAATGTTTTTTTGAGGAAGGGCTGGCGCTTGCCCGGATCGCCCACCCCAACGTGGTACGGGTGACCAACTTCTTCCGCGCCAATGAAACGGTTTACCTGGTGATGCAGTACGAACGCGGTCGGACGCTGCAGGATTACATCCTGCATCGCAAGAAAGAGATCGGGGAGAATTTTATCCGGCGCATTTTCGCCGAACTGCTCGGCGGCCTGCGCGAGGTCCATGCGCACAAAATACTGCACCTCGATATCAAGCCATCGAACATCTACATCCGTCTTGACGGCTCCCCGCTGTTACTGGATTTTGGCGCGGCACGGCAGACGCTGACCCAGGAAAAATCCAGCCTCAATCCGATGTACACGCCGGGTTTCGCGGCGCCGGAGCAATACGGTCACGACCGCGATGCGCTCGGCCCATGGACCGATATTTACGGCATCGGCGCGAGCCTGTTCGCCTGCCTTTCCGGCTTTGCTCCCCAGGCGGCCAACTTGCGTCTGGAACAGGACAAGCAGGAGTCGGTAAAAAAATTATGGAGCGGCCACCATTCCGAGCATTTGCTTGAACTCATCGACTGGTGCCTGAAACTGGACCCGCTGGAACGGCCGCAGAGCGTGTTCGTGGTGCAAAAGGCGCTGCTGGAGAAGGACAAGGTGCCGGCAGTGCGGAAAAAGACCTCGCTGCTGCATAGCATCCGCAATAAATTCGGCAAAACAAAAGCAGGTGGCCGGTGAAATTTTCGATTTTCCAGTCCAGCCGTCAGGGTGGACGCAGATACAATCAGGATCGCCTGGCCTATTCCTACAGCCGGGACGCGCTGCTGATGGTGGTGGCCGATGGCATGGGCGGCCATTTTCACGGCGAGATCGCCTCCCAGATCGCGGTGCAATTTCTGGTGGAAAACTTTCAGAAGCTGGCGACGCCGGCGCTGAAGGATCCGCTCCGCTTCCTGGTAGCCACCATTAACCAGGCACACGAGGCAATAGGCGATTATGTCCTGGCGCATGGCCTGAGCGAGCATCCCCGCACCACCTGCGTGGCCTGCGTGGTGCAGGATAATCATGCCTACTGGGCCCATGTCGGGGATACCCGTTTGTACTTCTTTCATGGCGGCAAGCTGGCGTCCCGCACCCGCGATCATTCCCTGGTTCAGCAACTGTTCGAGCAGGGCAAAATCACCGAGGATGAGATGACCACGCATCCCGAGCGCAACAAGGTTTACAGTTGCCTGGGTGGCCCCATTCCCCCCGATATCGAGTTGTCGCGCAAGATGCTGCTGCGCGAAGGGGACACCCTGCTGATGTGTTCCGACGGCCTGTGGGGCCTGCTTTCGACGGATGAGATCGCCTCGATTCTCGATACCTACCCGATTACTACCGCCGTTCCCGAATTGCTCGACCATGCCGAATTGCGCGGCGGCGAGGGGGGCGACAACCTGAGCGCGATCGGCATGCGCTGGGGCGACGAAAAACTGTTCACCCCGCGCTCGATATCCACCGCGACCATGCCGCTGGACACCTATACGGTGCAGCTCAATACCTTCAGCGTGGAGCGTGGGGGTACGGAAGGCGAGATGGATGTGACGGAGGCGGACATCGAACGTGCGATTGCCGAGATTCAGGCAGCGATCCGGAAATACTCGAAATAAACAGGCGTTATAATGGCGCTTTTTCATTGAGCCTAAAAACAGCGATTAACCACGAATGACACGAATATCCACGAATAAACACGAATAAACACGAATAGATAGAGGCAATTATCGTGTCAC
>CAYGNO010000132.1:0-6644 GCA_964351305.1 uncultured Sulfuricella sp. | reverse complement strand
CCTCCGATCTGCTGATCGCCAACTGCGACGAGTTCATCTACTACGACGATCTGGCACGCGAGAACGCCGAGAAGGCGGAAAAAGCCAAGAAGCGCACCAGCAAGAAAAAGCCTGCCGCCAAAGGCAGCGCGGAGGCGGCGCCTAAAACCGCGCCCCCGGAAGAGGGCAGCAAGTCGCAGGAAGCACTGGACTTGATGATGGAGACTGTGGAGGCCCTGTTTGCGGAGCGCGGCGAAGAGGAAAAAATCTGGGGTTCGATGGTCAAGCAGGCGCTGAAGCGGCGCAAGCCGGGTTTCAATGAAAGCTACTACGGCTTTCGCTCGTTCAGCAAGCTGCTTGAGGAAGCTGCCGCGCGCAAGCTGCTGGACGTGGAGCACGACGAGAAGTCGGGCCAGATCATCATCAAGAACTTCAACCCCGAGTACTAGCAGCCCTAACGAGGCAAGTCATCGTACACCAGATCGCCCTCGCGCAGACAAAACACGCCGGCGCCCCGTTCTGCAACCGCCTTGTAGCGTTGCCCCCCGGACATCACCTCGACGCCCTCGTAAAGGGTTTTTTCCACGACCACGCGGCCCTTGTCCGATAGCCGGAGTTGCCCGTTAAGGACTTCGTGTTCGTCTTGCAACTCCGCGATGCGAGCCTGCGCCGAGACCAGGGTTTTTTCGGCTTTCTGCAGGGTTTCTTCGGAAAGCTTGCCGGGATTCAGCTTGGCGAAAGCCAACACCCTTTGCACATCCTCCAGCTTCTTGTCCCATTCTTCCCGTTCGCCCGCCATCAGGCGGAGCCGGTCATTCATTTTGGGGTGGAATCCCACTTCCACCACTGTTTTGGTCAGTGACGGGGAACCAATCACCTGCGCCTTGACCAGCAGCGTTGCCTGGGTCAACCCGCCGATAATGCGCCCCTTCCCCTTGCCTGAGCCTTCTTTTCCCACCACGACCTGGTTGGCGGCGGAGAGATCGCTGTGCATCGCCGTATCGTCGATGTAGATGCTGTCCTCGGCGAAAATCTGGACATTCTGGACGAAGCGGGCAGTAAACGAACCCTTGCAATGGATGTGGGAAACATGACTTTCGCCGCTGCCGGAATCGGCGCGACCGATCACCCCGCCCTGAACCACGATGTCGCCGCCGGCCTCCAGGGTTGCTTCCCCCTGAGTCGCCGCCTCCACCGTGCCGGCGACGTGGATGTCTCCGGTCGCCCGGATGCACATGCCGGCCTGCACGTCGCCCTGCACCTTGACCGTGCCGTCGAAAACGATGTTGCCGGTGGACAGGTCGACGCTGGACGCGGCATAAGTGGGCTCGACAATCACGCCGTTCTTCACCTGCACGGGCTGGCCGGTAATGGCGGCGACCAGTACGTCGGGGTCGCTGGCATCGCGCGCCACTCCGGTCAGGCCGGGAGCGAACATCACATCCTTGCCGGGGATGGCGGGAATCTCCTGGCCGAGCAGGGTTTCCCCCGCTTCGCCGGGAGTGGCCGGAACGCGTCGCACCAGGGTTTCGCCCGTGTGGACGACAAGGACTTCCCCAAGGTTGCGGTAATCCGCCTGGCCGTGTTCGTCGAAGCGCGGACGGCGTTCCTTCATTGAGGGAATCAGGCTTTCCAGCCGGCCATCCTCGCCGTACACAGGCTGACGGCCTTTCGCAATCAGGGCGTTGTCGGCGCGACCGGCTTGAATAGACTGCTCGACGGCTTCTTGATCGAGCCCGAAAACCACGCCGGCCCGCTCGATGGCGTTGCCCACCTGCTCGCGGGTGACGGGCGCGCCGCCGAAAGGCGGCGAAATATGCAGATAGGCCGCCATTTTGCTGGCGTCCAGATGGACCTGGACTTCGCCGTCCCGCACCTCTCCGATGACTATTTCAAATGCCGCGCCGGCACGAATTTTATTGATCACCTGCGGCAGGAGCTGCTCGAAAATGAACAGGTCGGGGAATTGCTCCGCCAACTCGCCTCTCAGCAAGCCCAGGTCGGCCTCTCCGGGAGCCCGTGCCGGACGAAAAGATGCCAGCAGCCGGCGTCCGTCATCCGCCAGCTTGAGCGTCAACCCACTTTCCCGCAGTGCCCCCATGTTGCCCCTTCGTTATTGCCGCACGCCGCCATCGCCGGGCAGGCCAACCCGCTACCTGCCAATATTACGCCACGAAATGCACTAATCAAAGCATTTCAAGCGATTACACCGATTGGGTCTCAAATAAAATGGGCTTCTTGCGATAATCCCGCTGCATGTCGCCATTCGTGAATGGCGTGGGTATCCCGCGCAAGGCGCACGAAATAGGGCCGAAAATCATAAACAGGGGCGAAGCCGTTGCCGGCGACAAACATCTCATCGGAAGTGCATCGCTGCGCAACCCCAAATTGATGGCGGGCCGCGTCACAGCTCGATCTGCGTTCCCAGTTCCACCACCCGGTTGGTCGGAATCTTGAAGTAGGCGGAGACGCTGCCGGCGTTGCGCGCCATGCTGATAAACAACTTTTCGCGCCACAGCGCCATGCCCGGCGCTATCGTCGCGATCAGGGTTTCCCGGCTGATGAAAAAAGAAGTTTCCATCATCTGGAATTCCAATCCGCATTCCTTGCATTGCATCAGTGTTTTCGGGATGTCTGGCTCGTCCTTGAAGCCGTAACGCACGATAACCCGATAAAAATTGTTGCCTAGCGACTGCACCTCGGCATGATCGATTTCCGGCACATGGGGCACGTCTTCGGTGATGACCGTCAGCAGAGCCACCCGTTCGTGCAACACTTTATTATGGATTAAATTATGGAGCATGGCGTGAGGCACGCCGCCGAGATTGGCGGTAAGGAAAACCGCCGTGCCAGGCACGCGTAGCGGCGGGTGGGCGGCAATTCCGGCAAGAAAAGGCTCCAGCGCGATCGCGCCGGTCTGCAGCCGTTCGAACAGCAGCGCCCGTCCCCGCTTCCAGGTAGACAACAAGGTGAATACCGCGATAGCGACAACCAGGGGAAACCAGCCCCCCTGCGGAATCTTCATCGCGTTGGCGCTGAAGAATGACAGGTCGATAACCAGGAAAAAGGCGGCCACCACCCCACACGTCAACCAGCCCCATCCCCATAGCGCACGCGCCACCACCACCGCCAGGATGGTGTCGATAGCCATGGTGCCGGTGACCGCAATGCCATAAGCGGCAGCGAGGTTGCTGGAGGAACGGAACCCCAGCACCAGCGCGATGATCGCCACGAGCAAAGCCCAATTGATCGCCGGCAGGTAGACCTGGCCGATTTCCCGTTCCGAAGTGTGCTGCACCTCCAGTCGTGGGCAGTAACCCAACTGTATCGCCTGACGGGTGACGGAGAAGGCACCCGAAATCACGGCCTGAGAGGCGATCACCGTGGCCAGGGTGGCCAGGGCGATCATCGGGTAAAGCGCCCATGGCGGTGCGAGCATATAGAAGGGGTTCTCCACCGCTACAGGATTGTGGATCATCAGTGCACCCTGGCCGAAGTAGTTGAGCAGCAGCGCTGGCAGCACGAAGTAGAACCATGCCGTCCTGATCGGCATGCGACCGAAATGGCCCATGTCGGCATAAAGCGCCTCGCCCCCGGTTACCGCCAACACCACCGCGCCCAAGGCCAGAAAGCCGTACCACTTGTTTTCCGCAAAAAACTGAACGCCGTAGAGCGGGTTCACCGCCTGCAATACCGCCGGCTCGTCGAGGATGTTGATGATGCCTAGCAGCGCCAGAGTGGCAAACCAGACGACCATCACCGGCCCGAACAGCGCACCCACGCTGGCGGTACCCTTGCGCTGAAACATGAACAAGCCGATCAGCACCGCAAGTGTGATTGGGATAACGAAAGGCTCAAGCGCGGGGGTGGCAATCTTCAGTCCCTCCACGGCGGACAGCACCGAAATCGCCGGAGTAATCAGACTATCGCCGTAAAATAGCGCGGCGCCGAAAATCCCCATCGACATCAACAACCAGCGGCTGCGCGTGTCGCCGGGCGAGCTTTTAAGCGTCAGCGCCAGCAGCGCCATAATGCCGCCCTCGCCATTGTTGTTGGCGCGCATGATGAATATCACGTACTTGAGCGAAACCACGATCAGCAGCGCCCACAGCACCAGCGACAGCGCTCCGAGCACATTGTCGTGGCTGGGCGCGATGCCGTGGGCGCTGTGAAACACTTCTTTCAGGGTGTACAGCGGGCTGGTGCCGATGTCGCCGAACACCACGCCGATAGCGGCAAGCATCAGGCCGGAGGATTTGCTCTTACCGTTTGTGGCCGTTGAAGCATGGCCGGAATTTTTTTCGGTTATACTCATCGCTTGCTGTTCTTTCACCACCGGGTGCCGCAGCTTGTTTCGCCGCTTTCCAAGGAGCGCAATTCTATTCCTTTTTTGATCGGCTTAAACCGTTTGCCCGCAAAATAGGGCCCGTCAGCTTCCGGTTTCTCCCTTGCCTACGGGTATGCCGAGTTGCTTCAGTTTGCGGTAGAGATGGGTACGCTCCAGCCCGACGCTTTCCGCCAGGCGACTCATATTGCCGCCGACCTTCTTGAGCTGATGCTCGAAATAAATCCGCTCGAACTCGTCGCGCGCCTCGCGTAACGGCTGATCGAGGGGCAGCGCGTACTGGGCCGCAAATGGCGGAACCGGTGGGACGAATTGTCCCAGCACCCGGCTAACATCCTCGGCAGCAATCTCTTTGGACAGGGCGGTCAGCGCCAGCGTTTTCACCGCGTTGCCGAGCTGCGGCAAATTGCCGGGCCAGCTTTCATCGCGCAGAAGATTCAGCGCCGCTGCGCTGAAATGGCGCGGGGACAATTGCCCGGTTTCGATCAGCCGCGCCAGCATCTGCCTGGCGAGATCGGGAATATCCTCGCTGTGTTCGCGCAGGCTGGGCACCGCCAGCGCCAGGCCATTGATCGCCTGAAACAGCCGGGCGTCGAACGCACCCTCCTCGACCAGTTGGGGCAGGGGCATGGCCGTGACGCACACCAGGCGCACGCCATACTTTTCCAGCTTGTTCAGAATCAGCGCAAGGCCCTTCTGTTCCATCTTGCCCAGATTTCCGATCTCCTCCAGGTAAAGCAGGCCATCGCGCGCCTGCTCCAGCAGGCTCATCGGGTCGTCCGCCAGAGCGGACAGGGTTTCCGGCGCAACCCAGGGGGTGTTCGGTCGATGCAGGTAGCGCGCGCACAATTCCATGCCGGAGCCGGCCTCCCCGGTCAACAGCAGGGGAGATATCTGGTTGGCCACCTGCGCCAGGCGCATCTTCAATTCGCTGACGGCGGCCCCCGTGCCCAGGCCGGCCAGCGCCTCTCCGTTGCACGGTAGCACCTCGCCTTTCTTGAGCGCGCGCTCTACGGTACTCAGCAGTTTTTGCAGGGCGATGGGCTTTTCCAGAAAGTCTGCGGCACCGATGCGTGTCGCCTCCACTGCCGTGTCTATGGTGCCGTGGCCGGACATCATGATCACCGGCATGGTCAGCAGTCCGTTGCTTTCCCACTCCTTGAGCAGCGTGATGCCGTCGGTGTCCGGCATCCAGATGTCGAGCAGCACCAGGTCAGGGCGTTTCTGGCTGCGGTAAAGGCGCGCCGCGCCGGCATTATCCGCCAGCGCGACAATGTAGCCCTCGTCATGCAGAATTTCCCTTAGCAGCTCGCGGATGCCGACCTCATCGTCCACCACCAGTATTTCATTCGCCGCCATCTTAAGCCGGTTCCCCGCAGGGCAAATAAATGCAGACGCTGGCCCCGTGGGGCTGAGTATTTTCGATTTTCATCCTGCCGTGATGCTCCTCAATGATTTTTTTGACGACCGCCAAGCCCAGCCCGGTGCCTTTCGGCTTGGTCGTGACATAAGGCTCGAACAATCGCGCCATGAGCGCTTCGGGAAAACCGCAACCGTTATCCCGGACGGTCAGCCTGACCGAGTTTTCTTCCGCTGCGGTTTCCACCGAAATTTGGGGTTCTTCCGTTTCGGCCAGAGCATCCTGGGCATTTTGCAGCAAATTATGCACCACTTGGCGCAGCAGGGTCGGATCACCGGTCACCAGCGGCAACGCCGGCGCAAGCCGGGTCGAGATGTGCGCGCCGGAGTGCTCGTACAGTGCCAGGATTTCGTACACCAGCTGATTGAGATCCACCGCCTCCAGATTCAGGCTGGGGGCGCGGGCGTATTCGCCAAAAGCGTTCACCATGCTCTTCAACGCCGTTACCTGGTTGACGATGGTTTGCGTCGCCCGCTTCAGCACCTCGGCATCCGGCGCGCTTAATTTGTCCGCAAGCTTGTGCTCGAGCCGCTCGGCCGAGAGCTGGATCGGCGTGAGCGGATTTTTGATTTCGTGCGCCAGGCGCCGCGCCACCTCGCCCCATGCCGCATCGCGCTGGGCCTGGAGCAAATGGGTGATATCGTCGAAGACCACGATGAAGTCGTTACCCACTGCCGCCGGCAATCGCGTGCCGCGCACCAGCAAAACCTGATTGCCGTTCTTGCCGGCATACTCCATCTGAGTTTGCCATTCTTTTCCTTCATTGTGGCGGAAGAGTTCTTCGACTGCCATCGCGAGCGCCTTCAATGCTTCGTCATTAAGCGCCCACTTGTAGAACCGGCGCTTGCTCAGAACGGACAAATCCACGCCCAGAATTTCCGCGGCGGCAGGGTTCATGGT
>CAYGNO010000131.1:1267-6649 GCA_964351305.1 uncultured Sulfuricella sp. | reverse complement strand
AAAACCGGCCATCTGCGCCGGCTTCATGGAAAATACTTTATTCGCTTCTTCCTCGCTCGAAAACGCGGCAAAAACACACGCTCCCGATCCGGTCATCCTGGCGTCGCCGAAAGTCTTGAGCCAATCCAGGCACTCGGCAACCTGCGGGTACTTCCGGCATACCACAGGCTCCAGATCATTGCTTATTGACCATGCGCAGCCCGTTGAAAAGTCCGACATTTTGATGGGTTTCGTAGCGCGTGTCAATTCCCCGCCAGTAAAAATCTCTACCGTGGAAACCGCCACCGGCGGCACCAGCACCACATACCAGGCCGGCGGAAGCGCCACCGGCTGGAGCTTTTCGCCCACTCCCTCGGCAAAGGCGCTCTCGCCGAACACGAATACCGGCACGTCGGCACCGAGACGCAAACCCATCTCCTGCAACACTTGGCGGCTAAGGTTCAGGTTCCACAAGCGGTTCAGCGCCAGCAGCGTAGTCGCGGCGTCGGAGCTGCCCCCACCCAGGCCGCCGCCCATCGGCAAACGCTTCTCCAGAACGATATCCGCGCCGAGGCGGCAGCCGGTTTCCTGCTGCAGCAGACGCGCGGCGCGCACGGTGAGATCCTGTTCCGGATCCAGGCCGGGCAGCGGATTCACTCGCCGGATCACGCCATCGTCACGGACGGCAAAAGAAAGGCTATCGCCGTAATCGACGAAACGAAACACCGTTTGCAATAGATGGTAGCCGTCCGGACGCCGGCCCACCACGTGCAGGAACAGGTTCAGCTTGGCCGGGGCGGGGAAAGAAGTCATCATGCTAAAAACGACGATTAACCACGAATGACACGAATGTTCACGAATAAACACGAATAGTTAGAAACCATCATCGTGTCGCCAAATAGATAAATCAGGCTATCCATACTAACCAACTGATTATTCGTGAACATTCGTGTCTTATTCGTGTAAATTCGTGGTTAAAAGTTTTTTCCGAAATCATGGCAACACCCAGTCATCGATCACCAGCCGGACCCGCAGACGCTCGTCCAGCGTCACCTCCAGCTTGGCCGGCAGTAAGGTTCCCTGCACCATCCGGTAACCGAGATAATCGACGCGCCAGCCATCCTGACGCAGGGTGCGAAGCTGCAAATTATCGTCCAGTTCGCCTTCCGCCTCACCGTCCGGTGCGGGGCGGCCCATCACCCAGTATTGCAGGCCGCGCGCCGGCAGGCGCCAGCCCAGCACTTCCTCGGTCAGGCTTTCCACGTCTGCGGCACGATAACCCCGGCCCTCTGCGGTTTCCAGCGAGGCGCCGGCAGAATTGCTCACAATCCGGGCGACCCCCTGCCCCAGCGGGGAAAGGATGAAAATCTCGTCCTCCCCGGCAGCGTGACTCCACCGCAGCGAACCGGAAAAACTCTCACCGTTGTGCGATACGCCGATCCGGCCTGCCAGCCGGAACAAGCCATCAGCACCGCCGTCGGTCTGCGGACGGGTGGCCGATTCAAGCTCCGGCGGCGGCACCGGCAATTCGGCGCAACCCCACAGCACCAGGGGAAAACAGCAGGCGATGAGCAGAATCGTAATGGGTGATGAGCGATGGGTTATGGGAAAAGTCAAAACCTCCACCACACCATTTTTGGCTTTTCCCATAACCCATCACCCATCGCTCATCACCGCCTACTTCGCAGGAATAAATTTCTTGATGACATTCAACAGCGTTTCGTGCCCGGGATTTTCCTTCAGGGCGGCGCGCCAGATTTTTTCCGCCTCTTCGCGCTTACCCCGTGCCCACAGAACTTCGCCAAGATGCGCCGCGATTTCCGCATCGCGCTGACCGATATAGGCGCGCCTCAGGGCGTCCTCGGCCTTTTCGAGTTGCCCCATGCGGTAATACACCCAACCCAGACTGTCCATGACAAAAAAATCGTCCGGCGCCAGTTCAAGCGCCTTTTCGATCAGCTGCCGAGCCTCATCCAGACGTTCGGAGCGATCCGCCAGGGTGTATCCCAACGCATTGTAGGCATGGGCGTAATCGGGCTTGATCTGGATCAGCTTGCGCAGGTCCTGCTCGAGGACGTCGACCTTACCCAGCTTCTCCGCCGCCATCGCGTGATCATAGAGCAGATCGGGATAATTCGGCAGCTTCTCCAGCGCCTTGCCCAGCAACTCAAACGCCTCGCCGTAAGCCTTGGCATCCCGCAGCAACTGCGCCTCCGCCACGACCACCTGGACCCGTTGCTGGTTGTTCTGCACCGGGATCTGCCGGAGGTGCTGACGCGCCTCGGACAGCTTGCCCTGCTTGGCCAGCATGACCGCACGACGGATTTGCGCGGGAACATACTGCTCGCCCCGACCGACCGAACCATACCAGTCTGCGGCTTCCTCGGAGCACCCACGCTCATCGAACAGCTGGCCGAGATACATGCGCACCGTGGCTTCATCGCGGTATTGGCCGGCCAGCGCCTGTCTCAGGTACTTCTCCGCAGCATCGTAATCCTTGAGCTGCATCGCCAGCAGTCCGACCGCCACGCTCACCTCGGGATTTCCGGGCAGATCGCCGAGCAGTTTTTCGAACTGGGCGCGCGCCTCGACGTATTGGCGATCGCTCACCAGCAAACGGGCATAAGCCAGGCGCACATCCTGCATTTTGGGATAATCGCCCAGCAGGCTCCGGTAGAACTCCAGCGTCTCGGGGATGGAGGTACGCTGCAGCAGTTGGCCCTGGAAAAGCGCCGCCGCCTCCCAGCCGGAACGGAGCCGCCTTGCCTCGCGAATTTCACGCAGCGCCAGTTCATCCTTGCCCGCACTCCATGCCGCATAGGCGATAGCGAAATGAGCTTCGGCGCGATTCAGATAGGGCGCGGCCAATTCCTGCACCAGAGCCAGGGTCGCCGGTTTATCCTGCTGCCGCGACAGCATCTGATTCAAATGCAGCAGCGCCCCGCCGACGTTGTCGCCTTCTCCTGCCAGCAATTTCTCCAGATGGGGCTTCGCTTCCCGCAGGCGGCCGCTGTTCAGCAGAATCGCCGCCACAGCCTGCCTCGCCTGGGCTTCATCCGGGTCGATCTGCTGCCACAGCGTGGCCGCCTCCAGCGCCTGGGCTTCGCGCCGCGACTGCAGGGCCATATCGGCGGCCCGCTTTGCCAGGCGCGGATCGCGAGTGGTTTTGGCCAGATCCAGCATACCCTCGGTGGCCAGCGCCGTATCGCCACGCTGCCCGGCGATCTCCGAAACCAGGTACTGAAACAGGAGGGGGCCGGTCAAATCGACCTTGGGCAGTTCCGGGCTGCGCTCTGCGCGCTCCGGCACAGCGACGGGCTGGACGGCTTGTTTCGGCGACAGTTGGGCGCACCCGGCAGCAACCAGCGCAGCGGGGGCCAGCAAGAGATATTTAAATTTCATCACAGGGATATAATAACCTAAGAACTGTCGTTATCCACAGATAAACACGGATTAACACAGACAAAACAATATGTTGCAGCAGATTTTCCATTCACCAGAAAGGTGTGCAAGACAAGATGAGCAAGGCAACCCATTGATAATCCGTGTATATCCGTGTTAATCCGTGGCTGAACTGCTTTTTGTATAATAATGTAATTGGCAAATGCGCTCTTTACGCGTTCCCCATATTAGGACATATTTGCTCTTTTTCAAAGCAGCCAGGGCATGACCAAGATTACTGTTTCCGCCAAAGACCTTTCCCGTAGCTACGGCTCCCGCTCCGCCGTGCGGAACATCGGCTTCGAACTGCGCCAGGGCGAGGTGCTGGGTCTGCTGGGGCCGAACGGCGCCGGGAAAACCACCACCCTGCAAATGCTGGCCGGATGCCTGGCTCCCAGCACCGGCGCCATCGAAATCTGCGGCATCAACCTGCTGGAGCACCCGCGCGAAGCCAAGGCGCTGCTCGGCTACCTGCCGGAAACTCCGCCCCTGTACCGGGAACTGAGCGTGGATGAATATCTCCGCCTTGCCGCGCGACTGCACCGCGTTCCCAAGAACGAAATCGCTGATGCCGTTAACAAAACCAAACAGCGCTGCGGCCTGTCCGAAGCCGGGAAACGCCTGGTCGGCAATCTGTCCAAAGGCTACCAGCAGCGAGTGGGCATCGCCCAGGCGATCGTGCACAACCCACGGGTGGTGATCCTGGATGAACCCACCGTCGGCCTCGACCCGATCCAGATCCGCGAAATCCGCAGCCTGATCCGCGAACTGGGAGGCGAACACAGCGTGATCCTGTCCACCCACATCCTGCCGGAGGTGGAAAGCGTATGCGACCGCATCCAGATCATGAACCAGGGCAAACTGGTATTCGGTGGCGACATCGCCGAACTGAAGCAAACCTATCCGGAGCAGGCCAACCTGGAAGAAGTCTTCATCCAGCTAACGCAACAAGAGGAAAACAAATGATTTTCACCATTGCCGCCAAGGAACTGAAAATCCTGTTCAGCGGGCCGATGGCCTGGATTATCCTGGCCGTGCTGGAGATTATCCTCGCCTATTTTTTTCTGGGCCAGGTCGATGCCTTTCTGATGATCCAGCCGCAGCTGACCGCCCTAGTCAACCCGCCCGGCGTTACCGAGCTGATTGTGACGCCCCTGTTCGGCAACGCCGCGATCGTTTTGCTGATGGCGGTGCCGCTCCTCTCCATGCGCCTGATCGCCGAGGAACGGCGCAACCAGACGCTTAATCTATTGTTGAGCGCACCGGTTTCGGTCAGCGAAATCATCCTCGGAAAATTCCTCGGCCTGATGGCTTTTCTCTCCCTGTTTATCGGCCTGGCCGCGCTGATGTCGCTGTCGCTATATGCCGGCGCAACGCTCGACCTCGGGCTGCTGGCCGGCAACATCGTCGGCCTGGCGCTGCTGGCGGCCAGCTTCGCCGCGCTCGGACTGTTCATTTCCTGCCTCACGGCGCACCCGACCATCGCCGCGATGGGCAGTTTCGGCGCGCTGCTTGGCCTGTGGATCATCAACATGTCGGCGCGCGACGCCGGCAGTTGGCTGCATACCCTTTCGCTGCTGAAGCATTTCGAATCGTTCAATCGCGGCATCATCAATAGCGCCGATGCCGCCTACTTCGTGCTGTTCATCGCTTTGTTCCTGGTGCTGGCGGTGCGCCGGCTCGACAACGACAGAACCCATGGCTGACCCTATGAACCCAGAAAAGCAGTCACATGTAGGTTGGGTTAGGCGCGGCTTTTCGCGCCGTAACCCAACAAACCCAAATATCAAAAGCAGGTTTTGTTGTTTGGGTTTGTTGGGTTACGCGATAAGGCCGCTAACCCAACCTACATGTAGACCTGTATGTGGCTAACCCTATGAAAACCCGCAATCAAACACGCTTTCAGCTGCGCCTGCAAAGCGCCATCTTTCTGGTCCTGTTCCTCCTCGCCGTCGGCCTGCT
>CAYGNO010000131.1:0-1167 GCA_964351305.1 uncultured Sulfuricella sp. | reverse complement strand
TGCGCCTGCAAAGCGCCATCTTTCTGGTCCTGTTCCTCCTCGCCGTCGGCCTGCTTGTCACCCTTTCCCGCGAATACGCGGCGCAATGGGACATCACCCGCAATAGCCGCAACTCGCTGAGCCAGGCCAGCATCGGCGTGCTCAAGAGTCTGCCCGGCCCGGTCACCATCACCGCCTACGCCACCCAGCAGGACCCCCGGCTCGGCGATGTGCGCAAAATCATAGGCGAGTTCGTCAGCCTCTACCGCCAGGCCAAGCCCGACCTCACGCTCAAGTTCATTGATCCGGCGGAGCAGCCCCAGCAGACGCGAGCGGCCGGCATCCAGGCCAACGGCGAAATGGTGGTGGAATACCAGGGCCGCAGCGAGCACCTCACCACCCTGAACGAGCAGATGCTGAGCTCTCTCCTGACCCGGCTTGGCCGCGCCGGCACGCGCATGGCCTTCTACCTGGACGGTCACGGCGAACGCAAGCTCGACGGCATGGCCAACCACGATCTCGGCGATTTCGGCCGGAAACTGGAAGCCAAGGGTTTCAAGACGGCGAGCCTCAATCTCACCCTGGCCCAGGACGTACCCGACAACGCCAGCCTGCTGATGATCGCCAGCCCGCAAGTGGACCTGATGCCGGGAGAGGTGGAAAAGCTGAAAAAATTCCTGGGAAAGGGCGGCAACCTGCTGTGGCTGATCGACCAGGAGCCGCTGCACGGCTTGCAGCCGCTGGCTGAAACGCTTGGGCTGGTGCTGACGCCCGGCACGGTGGTGGACCCCGCTGCCCAGCAGCTCAACGCTGCTCCGACCCTTGCCCTGGGCGCCGTTTACGGCCGCCATCCGGCGACACTGGGCTTCAATCTGGTCACGGCCTTCCCCTACGCCCGCACTGTCGGCTCCAGCGAAGGGAAAGGCTGGCAGGCCACCCCCTTGATCGAGGTCGCGCCGCAGGGCTGGGTGGAAACCGGCAAGCTCGACGGGAGCATCGCCTACGACCAGAATCGCGACGCGCCGGGACCGGCAACCATCGCCATCGCTCTTGAACGCAGCGTGGAAGACAGGAATCAGCGGATCATCGTGGTCGGCAACGGCGGCTTCCTCTCCAACACCTATCTCGGCAACGGCGGCAACCTCGACCTCGGCCTCAACCTGTTCAACTGGCTGGCCGGGGACGACA
>CAYGNO010000130.1:0-6730 GCA_964351305.1 uncultured Sulfuricella sp. | reverse complement strand
ACGATCGCCCTCTCTCCCTTTGGGAGAGAGTTGGAGAGAGGGTTGGCGCCGCTCCACAGCGGTGTTTTGGCCCGAATGGATAATCTGGGGCAAATTTTCATGTCAGCTTGCTGGTCCAGTCATCCAGTACCACGCAGGCTTCCTTGCTCGGGTTGTGCGGGTCGCGCAGCGCGTTGATCTGGCAAAGGTACTCGTTGCCGCGATTATCATGCAGGTTGATAAACGGGCTCGGGCCGTATGGCTCGAAAGCGCTGGAATCAGCGAAGATGAAATCGTAATCGCCGTTGATATCGACTTCCAGCTTGCCGCCGTGGCTTTCTCCGTAGTCGCGCCAGCGTGTGTTGACATCGCCTCCTTCAATCACCGGAGACATCCGGGATGATTTCTTGTCATGCCAGGCAACCATGACTGGATCGATGAGGTTCGCATCGTTGTCAGCAAAGGACAGAGCGAGCCCGCTTGCCTTCTTGTAGTCCAAATTCATGCCTGAATAATTGATGTGGGATTCTTTCATTTCGTTCTCCTTGCCGGCAGCCCATAAACCGAGTCCACAGGATGCAACGGATTGAATAAAATAATAAATCGTTACCGTCCTGCAGGCGCATGGCCCAATAATTGAACTTGAAGCTGCTCAATCCGGGGTCGATGTTGCCTGACTAAAAATATAGCCTATAGTTGACAAAAATACTATACTATTTTGACGCTGCGAAATTTAACCAAGCCGATTGCTCCCGGTTGGTTTTTCGTCCTGATCACATGTTTACTATTGCGCCATGAAAAAACTTGAGCATCTGAACTTCGACAATACTTTTGCGCGCCTGCCGGACACCTTTTACCGCCGCCAGAATCCCACGCCCTTGCCCGATCCTTACCTGGTCAGCTTCAACGCGAACGCCGCCGGAACGATTGATCTGGATGCGGACGAGGCGATACGCGCCGATTTTGCCGAGTATTTCATCGGCAACCGTTCGCTGCCGGGCAGCGAACCGCTGGCGATGCTCTACGCCGGCCACCAGTTTGGCCATTTCGTGCCGCAGCTGGGCGATGGCAGGGCGATATTGCTGGGTGAAGTAAGGAATCGCGCCGGGGAGCACTGGGATATTCAACTGAAGGGGGCCGGGGTCACGCCGTTTTCACGCAGTGGCGATGGCCGTGCCGTGTTGCGTTCCAGCATCCGCGAATACTTGTGTTCCGAGGCCATGCACGGCCTGGGTATTCCCACCACTCGCGCCTTGTGCATTGTCGGCAGCGACGAAGAGGTCTGGCGCGAGACCGTCGAAAGTGCTGCGGTGGTTACGCGCATCGCGCCTTCTCACGTGCGCTTCGGCTCGTTCGAGGTGTTTTTCTACCGGGACCAGCACGAACCGATTTCCCTGCTTGCCGATTATGTGATCGCCAGGCATTTTCCCGGGCTGGCCGATGCGCCTGACAAATATCCGCGTTTCCTGAACCAAGTGGTCACGCGCACCGCAAGGCTGATGGCCCAATGGCAGGCGGTCGGCTTCTCGCATGGGGTGATGAACACCGACAACATGTCTATCCTCGGTTTGACATTCGACTATGGTCCATTCGGTTTCATGGAAACCTACAATCCGGGTTACGTCTGCAACCATTCCGACCACGGCGGGCGTTACGCCTTTGACCGGCAGCCGCAAATCGGCCTGTGGAATCTGACCTGCCTGGCGCAGGCCTTGACGCCGATTATTCCGGTGGAGGAAGCAAGAGCGGTGCTGGGTAACTATGGCCCGACTTACGCCGAGCACTATGTGGACTTGATGAGCCAGAAGCTGGGATCGACCCGCGCAGGCAAGGAAGATGTTGCACTGATTGAGGCGCTGCTGGGGTTGATGCACGCAAACCAGGTTGACTATACCAACCTATTTCGCAGTCTGGGGCATTTCAAATCCGCAGCGGGCGAGCTAAACAGCGCGGTGCGCGATCAATTCATCGATCGTCCGGCGTTCGATGCCTGGGCCGAAACCTATAGCGCGCGGTTGCAAAACGAGCCGGGCACGGACGCGGAGCGCAAGGCGCGCATGGACAGGGTCAATCCCAAATACATCCTGCGCAATTACCTGGCGCAAGTCGCGATCGGCAAGGCCGAGAAAGAGCGCGACTTTTCAGAAGTGGATCGCTTGCTGAAATTGCTTGGCCGCCCCTTTGACGAGCAGCCGGAAATGGCCGATTATGCCGCGCCGCCACCGGACTGGGCGCAGCATATCTCGGTGAGCTGTTCGTCGTGACGGGTTCCTGGTTTCATGTTTTGATGGTAATGGATTTGGACAGGAATGGCGCGAATTTCACATGCGAATATCGGCGTAAAATTAACCATGGGAAATGAAGCGATGTGGCAGGCGATCGGCAAAGCAATCCAGGTTGCAACAGGGGAGGATTTTGCCGTCCGGAAATACCGTGTTATCGGGGGCGGATGCATCAATTCGACGTACTCGGTCGAGGATGGTGCGCGCCGCTTCTTCGTCAAGCTTAACCGCGTGCCTGGCCTGGCCATGTTCGAGGCGGAGGCCGATGGGCTGCGTGAAATCGCGGCAACCGGCGTTATTCGCGTTCCCAATCCGGTGTGCACTGGAGCCGTTGCGGATTCGGCATTTCTGGTGCTCGAATATATTGATTTCAGTTCTGGCAGGAAGGGGCGGGCAGAAGATATGGGGCGTCAGCTGGCCGACATGCACCGGGTAAGCGCCTCACAATACGGCTGGCGGCGTGACAATACGATCGGTTCCACCCCCCAGATCAACACTCCTGCCGACAACTGGCCGGAATTCTGGCGTGACCGGCGGATTGGGCGCCAGTTTGCGCTGGCAGCAAGCAACGGTTACGGCGGTGCACTGCAACGCCAGGGGGAGCATTTGCTGGCGAGGCTGGATGGGTTTTTTGCCGGCTATGCACCGTTGCCGTCGTTGTTGCACGGTGATCTGTGGGGCGGCAATTATGCTTTTTCCGCTACCGGTGAGCCGGTTGTTTTCGATCCGGCAGTCTACTATGGCGACAGGGAAACGGATCTGGCGATGACAGAATTGTTCGGAGGGTTTCCGCCCGCCTTTCACGACGCATATCGCGAGGTTTTTCCGCTTGACGAGGGCTATCGGTACAGGAAGTCGCTGTATAACCTGTACCACATTCTCAATCACTTGAATTTATTCGGCGGCGCTTATTTGGGGCAGGCTGAGGGAGTGATGGAGGGGCTGCTGAAAGAAACGGCGTAGAGCGAAGCGCCCTACGCCGTTTCTGGATGAGGCTTGAATCAGGCCGTGGTGTTCACGTTTTGGCCGAGATGATCTGGCATATTGACGGGCTGGGGCAAGGCTTCAATCAGAGCCGCAGCGCTTTGTGCCTGTATGTCCACGGCCTTCTTTAAGACCTGAAGACTTACCGTGTCCCCCGTGGCATGGCCTGCAGCCTGGCCTGACAGGGCGCTGATATTGGATGCGCCGGAAATGTCCATGGCTAATTCCTTACTCGGATTGAATTGCTAATCTTCAATATAGCACAAGCTATCTCTGTG
Source organism: uncultured Sulfuricella sp. (assembly GCA_964351305.1). GTDB lineage: Bacteria > Pseudomonadota > Gammaproteobacteria > Burkholderiales > Sulfuricellaceae > Sulfuricella. The sequence continues at coordinate 3,207 of CAYGNO010000130.1, read as the reverse complement.
TTAGGTAAAAAATTCTTGTGCGCCCTCCCGTTAAATTGGTAATTGGCCATATGCTAATTTACCTGGTACATTTGTACTAACTATCGGAAATAAAACAAAAAATCTCAAAAAAAGCTTGCTTTACCCAAGATAAATTCAGTATGCTTGTTTTACACAAACAGCAAATTTTTCCAGGGAAAGTGGATGCCTTCGGAGAATGCTCGAAAAAACGGAGAAGGAGGAGTGATGCGGAAAAAATCGACACTTTTGTTTGCGCTGATCGCCGGCTTGGGTATCGCGAACCTGTCCATGGCGGTCGAGGCTGCCAAGGAACCCGCTGGACGAACGGTTGCATTTGCTAATGCGAAGGGCAATTGCCTCGCCTGCCATGCGATCCCCAGTGATCCGAAGGCCATGTCGCCTGGTAACATAGCGCCACCCTTCATCATGATGAAGGAGCGCTTTCCCGACCGGAACAAGCTGCGTGCCCAGATTTGGGATTCCACTGTAGCCAACCCCAGAACTTCGATGCCGCCTTTCGGAAAGCACCAGATACTGACTGAGCAGGAAATTGATCAGGTTGTTGAATATATACATAGTCTTTAATTTTTTTATTAGGAGATCGTAAAGATGAATCAACTGCGTAGGACTTTTTTGAAGAGCACCGGTGCTGCCGGGACGGTGGCGGTCGCAATTGCGGCGGGTTTGCTCAGGCCTGGCCAGGTATTGGCAGCGGAATGGAACAAGGCGGCATTCGATGCCACGACCACGGCGGATGCGATGAAAGGCTTGAATGTTGCGGGCGCCGCCGAGAGCAAGGACATTCTGATCAAGGCGCCGGATATTGCCGAGAATGGTGCGGTGGTTCCGGTAGAAGTGACCAGCAAAATTCCCGGCACCACTTCCATCATGATCTTTGTAGACAAGAACCAGAATCCCTTGATCGCCGATTTCGAGTTTTCCAATGGCGCCGAAGGTTACGTTTCCACGCGTATCAAGATGGCCAATACTTCCCACGTCAGGGTGGCGGTGAAGGCCGGCGGCAAGGCTTACACCGCGACCAAGGAAGTCAAGGTGACGATCGGCGGCTGCGGCGGTTAACCCGCATTTTGAATAGATTTGAATATTCACTTAATTTGACAAGGATACGAACATGGCTGAAGGAATGAAAATTCGCGCGACGCTGCAAGGCGATGTCGCTGATGTAAAAGCGCTGATGAATCACATCATGGAGACCGGTTTGCGCAAGGATGCCAAAACAGGGCAATTGATTCCCGCGCACTTCATCAGTCACGTTGTTGCCACCCTGAACGGCAAGACCGTACTGGAAGCGCAGTGGGGCGCGGCAGTTGCCAAGAATCCCTTTCTTGGTTTCAAGATCAAGGGCGCCAAGGCCGGCGACAAAATCGTGATTAATGCTGTGGACAACCATGGTGAAAAAATGAGCGGCGAAGCGGTTATTGCCTGATCAAACCTGGCCGGATGCTTCTTGTCCGGCCAATGCTACACAAAAAACTATAATGATTTCTGCGGAAGGAATGATGATGAGACGGAGACTCACCGCTTTTCTGGCCTGTCTGTTCCTGGGTGCCAGCCTTGCTGCGAACGCCGGGCCTGCCGAGGATCGCAAGGCCTTGACCGAGCATTACAAACAGCGCCTTCCTGGCGTAAAGTTTGAAGATTATGTGCTGGGCGCCCTGGCGTTGAATAAAGACGCCCTGGATCAGTATGAAAGCATCATGATGTTCCCACCTTTCGTCAACGATGTCGATGACGGCAGGAAAACCTGGGAAAAACCGTTCAAGAATGGCAAAACTTTCGCCAGTTGCTTCCGCAATAGCGGAAAAAAAGTGGCGGGTGGCTACCCCTACTTTGATAATGGTGTCGGTAAGGTGCTCACCTTCGAAAATGCCTTGAATGCCTGCCTGCGCCATAACGATGAGGCAGAGCTGAAATATGGCAGTGCAGAACTCGGATTGCTGTCGGCTTATGCAAAAAGCCTGTCTGATGGGATGAAAGTACAGGTCAAGGTAGAGGGCCCTGCTGCCCTGGCTGCGTACGAGAAAGGCAAGACGCATTACTATAGCCGCCGCGGCCAGCTGAATTTCTCCTGTGCGACCTGTCATATCGACAATGTCGGCAGCTTCATCCGCAGCGAACAGCTCTCCCCGATGATCGGGCAGGCTGCGCACTGGCCGGAATTCCGCGCCGGAACGGAACTGGTTACGCTGCAAGGGCGTTTTCGCCAGTGCCAGAAAAATGTGCGTTCCGCGCCGCTGGAATTCAACAGCGAAGAGTACAACAATCTCGAGTATTTCCTGACCTACATGAGCAACGGCCTGCCGATGCAGACGCCAGTGTTTCGCAAATAAAATCCAGCCGCAAAAAGGCACAAAAGGCACAAAAGATTTCTGTGGCTTTTGTGCCTTTTTGCGGTCATTCCTGAAAAATAACCGGGAGTTCCCATGTCCATGAACCGCCGCGAATTCCTGCAGATGCTGGCAGTGGCCGCCGCATCCGGCTTCGCACTGAACAGCCGTCAGGCTCTGTCTGCCAGCCACGCTGGAAGCTTCTACGATTTACCCTCATTCGGCAATGTCTCTTTACTGCACATTACCGATTGCCATGCTCAGTTGATGCCGATTTATTTCCGTGAGCCCAACGTGAATATCGGCCTGGGCACCAGCCTCAATAAGCCGCCGCACCTGGCGGGCGAGAAACTGCTCAAGGCATTCGGCATCCGGCCCGGCACGGTCGATGCCTATGCGTTCACTTCCCTCGATTTCGAAAAGGCTGCCCGCACCTATGGCAAGGTCGGCGGCTTTGCCCATCTCGCCGGACTGGTGAAGAAGGTTCGCGCCAACCGTCCGGGGGCGTTGTTGCTGGATGGCGGTGATACCTGGCAGGGTTCCGCCACCGCGCTGTGGACCAATGGCCAGGACATGGTGGATGCCTGCAAGCTGCTCGGCGTGGACATCATGACCGGCCACTGGGAATTCACTCTGGGCGCCGAGCGCGTCAAGCAGATCGTGGACAACGATTTCAAGGGTAAGGTGGATTTTCTGGCGCAGAATATCAAGACCAACGATTTCGGCGATCAGGTTTTCCAGCCCTATGTCATCAAGCGCATGAATGGCATTCCGGTTGCGATCATCGGCCAGGCTTTCCCCTACACGCCGATCGCCAACCCGCGTTACATGACCCCGGACTGGAGCTTCGGCATCCAGG
>CAYGNO010000129.1:0-6733 GCA_964351305.1 uncultured Sulfuricella sp. | reverse complement strand
GCGTAGGGGTAGGGTGGGCACGTTTTTGTGCCCACGCGGAATAACCTCTACTTACCGCGTGGGCACAAAAACGTGCCCACCCTACCAGGCTCATCACCGATAATGAAACATATCCCAAGAAAACGCTTCGGCCAGAACTTCCTCACCGACCAGGGCGTCATCCAGGCCATCGTCCGCGCCATCCATCCTCAGCCCGACGACATTATGGTCGAAATCGGTCCGGGTCTGGGCGCGCTCACCGATCCGCTGCTCAAGGTCCTGCCGCGCCTCCATGTGGTGGAAATCGACCGCGACATCATCGCCCGGCTGCAGAATAACTATCCGGCGGCAAAGCTGACGATCCATCCCGGCGACGCGCTGAAATTCGATTTTTCCACCCTCGGAGAGCGCATCCGCGTAGTCGGCAACCTGCCTTACAACATCTCCACGCCCATCCTGTTCCACCTCAGCGAATACGTCGGCAACATCATCGACATGCACTTCATGCTGCAGAAGGAAGTGGTGGAACGCATGGTGGCCGCGCCCTCCACGCCGGAATACGGCAGGCTGTCGGTGATGCTGCAATACCGCTACGCCATGGAATTGATGTTCATCGTGCCGCCGGATGCTTTCCACCCGGCGCCCAAGGTTGAATCCGCCATCGTGCGCATGATCCCCTACGCGGTTCTGCCGCATCCGGCAAAGGATGAAGCCCTGTTCGGCGCCATCGTCACCGCCGCCTTCGGACAGCGGCGCAAGACCCTGCGCAATACGCTGAAAGCTTACCTGGACGATGCCGGATTTGCGGCGCTGGGGATAGATACTGGGTTGCGGGCTGAGAATTTGGGGGTGGGGGAGTTTGTGGCGATTGCCAATTATTGCAAGGGATAGCCGGGCGGTTTGCTGTGGCTTGTTTTTGTGCGCTGCGCAATGAAATTAAGGCTACATCCCCTATTCTACTAATTTCTATTTTCTTCATTTATCCGTTTTTTTGAAAATTGCCTGAAATCTCCTCTGCAAGCAATACCATACAAAAATACTACAGATAAGGCATTGTTATGCTATTACTAAATCAGGCAACCATTTCCGGCTGACTTGCTAGTCAGCCCCCTCCCGGGCGAAGCCTCAATGCCCCGCCTGGGCGGGCATCATCATGACACGCTTAAAGGAGTCATCATGAAACCCCACCCTCACTCCTGGTTTGGCATCGTCTTTTTCACCTTGATCTTCTATACCGGTCTCATTCTCTGTAGTTTCTGGATCGGCGCTGGAGATCATTCGATATTGTATCTGGCCGGCTTCGTCACGGTGCTGACGGGAACGCTGGGCTCGGCGTTCGCCAGTTACCCGACGGTGGAAATCACCACCGCCCTCAAGGTGGCCGTCAACAGCTACCGCACCCAACCCCCGACCAAGAAGGAGATCGTCGATGCACTCATCAACCTCTCCCTGAAATCGCGCGTGGGCGGCAGCCTGCAAGCGCTGGAAAGCGAGGAGGAGCGGGTGAGCGTCCAGTTCCTGCGGCGGGCTCTGTCAATGCTTGTGGACGGCTTTACGGTCAACGAATTGTGCGACATGCTGAATAACGAAACCTATTTTTTCCAGCAGAGGCGCGCCCAGCACGAGCGCATTTTCCGCCATCTGGCCCGGCTGGCGCTCGCTTCCGGCATCGCCGGCAGTGTCGTCGTCCTGATCGGCATCCTGGCCAACAGCGGCGATAACGCCTTGATCCTCGGCGCCATTCCCGTCGCCCTCACCTCACTGCTCCATGGCATCATCCTGGCCAATTTCCTGTTCATTCCGGTGGCGGAAAACATTTGCACCAAGACCCACGAGGAACTTCTCATCCTCAAGCTGGTTACGGAAGGGGTTACGCTGATTTCACGGAACTACAACACCTTGCGCCTCCAGACCGCGCTGGAATCCTTCGTCTCGCCCCAGGTGCGCGACATCCAGCACAAGAGCTTCAAGGAAATCCACGATCAATACGAGACGTTCAGGCATACGTAACCCGAACAGTTCCGGGGTCAGCCCGCGTAGGGCGTTAAACAAGCTGCCTCTGCTTCGTGTGGTGATAGCTAACCACCACGGAAAGAAAGATACAAGGGCGCAATCGTTATTGCGCCGAATGAAATGGGGTTCGCAGGGATGGGCGACTTGTAGCCCATCTCGCAAAACATCCGGTGCAATGCGCTTCGCTTATTGGCACCCTACATGACACCTTACGCGAGCTGCCTACCGCTCAATAAACTCGATCTTGTACCCATCCGGGTCTTCGACAAAGGCAATCCACGTCGCCCCGCCATGCAACGCCGGGCCGTACGCCACCTTGCCGCCCCTGGCTGCTACCGCCTCGCAGGTCTTGCGGATGTCGTCCACCTGGATGGCAATGTGGCCATAGCCGGTGCCCAGCTCGTAGCTCGACACCCCCCAGTTGTAGGTGAGCTCGATCACCGCCCCCTCGGACTCTTCGCCGTAGCCGACAAATGCCAGGGTGTACTTTCCGTCCGGGTATTCCTTGCGCCGCAGCAGTTTCATGCCCAGTACATCGGTGTAGAAAACGATGGACTTATCCAGGTCGCCGACGCGGATCATGGTGTGCAGAATTCTCATGCTTATTCCTCTCAACCTAAATTCTTGAACCGCAGAGGACGCGGAGGAAAACCAAAAGTAGGCGCCTCTAGGCGACAAGGCATGGGGCAGTCGAGCTAATTCACATGTCAGATAAGCATGTTTCACGCCAAGCTTTTGAATTCCTCTGCGCCCTCCGCGTCCTCTGCGGTAAACGGGTTAAAAACGATGATAGCGCGCGCCACCCGCCTTGAGCGCCCGCTGCGCCGCCGCATAATGGGGCAGGACTTCCTCGACGATGGCCCAGAAGCGGGGGGAATGATTGAGCTCCCGGATGTGGGCCAGCTCGTGCACCACGACGTAGTCGATCTGGCTGATGGGCGCCTGGATCAGCCGCCAGCTCAGGCGGATATCGCCGCGCGAATTGCAGCTCCCCCAGCGGGTGCGTGCGCCTGACAAGGCCACGTTGCGTACCGCCAGCCCCATGCGATCGGCGTAATGTTCCAGCCGCTGCACGAAATGGCGGCGCGCTTCGGCGCGATACCACTGCTCCAGCTTGCGCCTGACCAGTGCCGCATCCCCGGTATCCGGCACCCTCACCACCAGAGTATCGTCCTCCAGCAGGCGCGGCTGAGCGCGCGGGCCGCCTTCCAGCAGGCGCAACGCCAGCTCGCTGCCCAGGAACAGCAGCGTTTCTCCGTCGGCACAACTGAAGGAGGCCGGCTGGCGCTCCTGCCATTCCCGCAGCTTGTCGAACAGCCACCCGGAACGCTCCCGCAGCACCTGCTCCAGGCGGCTATCTGCAGCCCGTTGCGGTGCACTCACGGTAAGGCCGCGGTGGTCGATGCACAGACCGATGGTCCGGCGTTTCGGGCTGCGCTTGAGCAGATAAGGGATTTCCTGGCCATCCAGCCGGAGGGTGCGGGTTTCGCTGACGGCGCGGGGTTTGGAGAAGATGCTCACGCTTCCCCGGCGGCGATGCGCGCCATTTCGCCCTCGATCCAGGCTTCAGCCCGCGCATTCAGTTCGTCGGCCTTGATCCCTTTCGAGCCGATCGGCGGGCCGAAGCTGATGGTGATCGTGCCGGGTCGCTTGAGAAAACCGTTCTTGCCCCAGTACTCGCCGGCGTTATGCGCCACCGGCAGCACCGGGGTTCCGGTATGGGTGGCGAGCCAGGCGCCGCCGATGTTGTACTTACCTTTCTCGCCGGGCCGGACGCGAGTGCCCTCGGGGAAAACCACGACCCAGAAGCCTTGCGCCAGCCGCTCCTTGCCCTGCTCCAGTATCTGCTTCAGCGCGGCCCGGCCTGCGCCCCGGTCGATGGCGATCGGGCTGGCGATGGCCAGCGCCCAGCCGAAAAACGGAATGCGCAACAGCTCTCGTTTCAGCACCCACACCAGCGGCGGCAGGATGTCCTGGAAGGCCAGAGTCTCCCATGCCGACTGATGCTTGGACAGAACGATGACCTGAGTTGGCGGGATGTTTTCCCGTCCGACGATGCGGCAGGAAAGCCCGCAAGTCAGCTTCAGCCAGCGCAGCATGATCTTTGCCCAGTGCGCGATCAGGCGGTAGCGGGTGACGGGGTCAAAAGGCAGGGAAAAGAAGGCCGCGAAAAAAAACAAAGGGGTAAACAGCCACATCCCCAGAGCGAAGATAAAGGAGCGAAGCCAGATCATGTGCCGGTCTGGATAACGTGCTTGACGGCCTCACCAAGGTCGGTGAAAACCAGGGTATTTTCGGGCAGCCCGCCTTTTTCCTGGGTTTTCATTCCCTTGCCGGTCAGCACCAGAATCGGCTGGCCGCCTACCTCTGCTGCGGCCAGCAAATCGCGCAGACTGTCGCCGATGCAGGGCACGCCTTCCAGACTCATATTGAAGCGTACGCCGATTTCCTGGAACATGCCGGGCTTGGGCTTGCGGCAGCCGCAATCCGAGTCGGCGGCGTGGGGGCAGAAGAAACAGGCGTCGATGCGCGCACCGACCTGGGCCAGATTCTTGTGCATCTTGTCATGGATTTCGTTGAGCATGGCCATGTCGAACAGGCCGCGACCGACGCCGGACTGGTTGGTTGCCAGCACCACCTTGAACCCGGCCTGATTCAGGCGCGCAATCGCCTCCAGGCTGCCGGGGATGGGCTTCCACTCATCGGGGTTTTTGATGAACTGGTCGCTGTCGTAATTCACCACGCCGTCGCGATCGAGAATAATCAGTTTTGTTATGGGCATGTAAGTCCCTTATCGGCCAAATGGTGTCAAAATTCGACAACAATTTGGGGTTGAAATGAGCCATGTGGTGATGGTCGAGAGGTTTTCATCACCCATTCCTCATCACCCATCACCACATTTGGCTTCCGGCTTGTCCGGTTCAGGTCTATCCCGTCAGGCCACCAGTTTCGAAATGTCCGCCACCTGGTTCATCATGTCGCCCAGGCTCTTCAGCAGGGCCAGGCGATTCGCGCGCAGTTGCGGCTCGTCTGCCATCACCATCACCTGGTCGAAGAAGGTATCCACCTCGGCGCGCACGCCGGCCAGCGCCGTCAGTGCTTCTGTATAACCGCCATTCTGCACCCATGAGACCACGCCTGGTGCCAATTCGTTCATCGCCCCGAACAGCGCCTTTTCCGCCGCCTCCGACATCAACGCCAGATCCGCCCCGCCCGCCGGCAAGTCGCCGGCTTTTTTCAGGATGTTCTGGATACGCTTGTTCGCCGCTGCCAGCGCTTCCGCCTCCGGCAGTTGCTTGAAGGCGCGCACCGCCTCCAGACGCGGGACAACCAGGTCGATCCGGGTCGGCGCCTGGCTCACCACCGCGTCGATCTCGTCCGGCGCGAAGCCCTTGTCGCGCAGATAGCCCTTCAACCGCTCCAGCATGAAGCCGTGAACGTCGAGCGCCACGCTGTCGGCCAGCATTTCCGCCGGGAACAGCGCGCGTGTCTGCTGCAGCAGTTGCAACAGGTCGAGCGGCAGGCCCGGCTCGGCGAGAATGCGCAGCACGCCCAAAGCGTGACGGCGCAAGCCGAAGGGATCCTTATCGCCGGTCGGCACCAGGCCGATGCCGTAGATGCCGACCAAGGTATCCAGCTTGTCGGCCAGCGCCGCCGCCGCGCCGATGTTGTCCTGCGGCAGCGCATCGCCGGCAAAGCGCGGCCAGTAATGCTGCTCGATGGCGCGCGCCACTTCCTCGCGCTCGCCGTCATGCAGTGCATAGTATTGGCCCATGATGCCCTGCAGCTCGGGGAACTCGCCCACCATGTCGGTCAGCAGGTCGGCCTTGGCGAGGTGCGCGGCACACTCGGCCAGCTCTGCGCTGGCGTTGAGGTGGCGGGCGATCTCGCCTGCCAGCTTGGTGACGCGCTGAGTCCGCGCTAGCTGAGTGCCGAGCTTGTTATGGTAGACCACGCTGCCCAGTTTCGCCACGCGCGAAGCCAGGGTCTTCTTGCGGTCCTGGTCAAAAAAGAACTTGGCATCCGCCAGGCGCGGGCGCACCACCCGCTCGTTGCCGCCGATCACCGCGCTCGGGTCGGCAGGACGGATGTTGGACACGATCAGGAACTGGTTGGTCAGCTTGCCGGCTTGATCCAGCAACGGAAAGTATTTCTGGTTCGCCTTCATGGTCAGGATCAGGCATTCCTGCGGCACGCCGAGAAACTCCTCGCCGAAATGGCCGACCAGCACGTTGGGGCGCTCCACCAGGCCGGTGACTTCGTCCAGCAGGTCATCGTCCTCCACCGGCCTCACCCCGCCGCCGACTTTCGCCGCCGCGTCATGGAGCTGGCGCACGATGTCGGCGCGGCGCGCCTCGAAACTGGCAATCACCGCACCCTCGTTTTCCATCTGTGCCGCATAGCTGTCGGCATCCTTGAGGCCAACCGGGCTGACAGCGGCTTCGAAACGGTGGCCCTGAGTGGCGCGGCCGGCACTCAGGCCGAGCGCTCTCACCGGCACCACCTCGGCGCCATGCAAGGCCACCAGGCCGTGCACCGGGCGCACGAAGTTGACGGTGCTCCAGCCGGGTTGTTCACAGTTGTCATGCAACTGGTAGGCCATCACCTTGGGAATAGGCAGCTTGGCCAGCGCCTCGTCCAGCGCCCTCTGCAACCCTTCCGCCAGAGTCGCGCCGGTGGCGACGCTGTCGAAAAACAGCGCTTCGCTCTTGCCGTCGATGGCGCGCTTGAGGTTGGCAAC
>CAYGNO010000128.1:0-6904 GCA_964351305.1 uncultured Sulfuricella sp. | reverse complement strand
CGCCGACGCCGGAACGCGCCTGCTGGACAAAGCGGCTTTCCTGGCGGATCAGGCCATATACCCAGGCCTCGTCCAGGCCCACCTGACGTGCCTGCTCCCGCATTACGTCGCGGTGCGGCGAGGGAAAACGCAGACTGAAGTCGTGCAGCTGCTGGGTCTTGTCCGCGGTATTGATGGCCCGGTCATACCAGCCGTGGCGTTGAGCCACTTCCGCAACAGCCAGCAGGCGCTGGTCGTCGAACCCGCGCACCGCCCACATCCACTCGCGGTTGGCCTCGTAGCGCAGATTCATCTCGTACAGAGCCAGCGCGCGCCGGATCGCCGGCACCTTCTCCATCGCCTTGATCTCGTCGCTCCCCGCCTTGAAGCTCTCAACCGGGCTGCCTGCCACTACGCCCAGCTCCCCGGCTGCAAGCTGGCCATAATAATTAAATTCCTTCGACAGCGGCGCCAGGATGGCATTGCCCTGCGCCGCCTTGCCCTGCGCCTTGAGGGCACGCGCCTTCCAGAAGCGCCAGGAGCCCTGGTTCTGCTCCGCTTCCGGCATGGCGGCGATAGCGGCCTGTACTTCCGGCCAGTTCTGCTCGCGCAAGGCGGCGCGCACCTTCCAGGCAAGCTGCAAGTCGGAAAGGCGAGTCCCGGCCGCCTTGCCGAACCAGGCCAGCGCTTCCGGATCATGCTTGCGCGCAGCATGGAGAGCCAGCTGTCCCCAGCCATAAGCCTGCTCTTCCGCGCTGAACCTGGAGTGCAGCGAATTCCAGTAAGGCAGCGCCTGCTGCGGCTGACTGCGCGCCGCGCGGGACAGGGCGAACAGGGTCAGCTCCCGGCCGGCACGGGTCGAAAGGCTCACCGGCAGCTTGTCGAGAAAGCCGAGCGGATTTTCCGCCGCACGCTCCAGTTCGCGCAGGGGAATCTCCTGCTGGCCGGGGAAGTAACGCGCAACATGCTTCGCCACACTGACGTTGCCCGCCTCCAGGGTAAGCCTCAAACGTGCCCACACATCCTCGACGGTGAGCAGGCCATTGGTCGCCAAAGCGTCGGACAGAGGCAGGCAACTCGCCGGCTGCTCTTCGGCGTTGAACCAGTAGGGCTTCGCCTCCGCCAGCGCGGCGCTTTCTCCCAACGCGAGTCGCGCCTGCAAGGCATAACAGACCAGATCCGAGTCCTTGGTGATCAGCGCGGGATATTCGCTCATGAACAGCTCCCAACGCTGGTTTTTTGCCAGCATCCGCAGCCATTCGGCGAGCAGCCGGTCGGCCAGAAAACTGTCCCCGTTGCGCTGGACGAAACCCTTGATCTCGTCCGGGCTCGCATCCTTGATACGCAACATGAGTTGCATATAAACGACGAATGGCTCCAGCACATGACCTTGCAAACGCGCGGCCATGGTATCGAAACGGGAAATATTACCCGACCTGAAAGCCTCGCGCGCCGCGAAGAAGTCAGCCTCGTGGTTTGCCGAGGCCGCATTGCTGAATGCGGAAAGCGCGGCCCCCGCAGAAAAAACAACGGCAATAAAGAGAGATTTCATAAGTGCTATAGTAAAACCTGACGCCCTTAAAAGATAGCACACGATGCCCCACATCAGCCCGAATCCCGCTACCGGCAAGGTCGAACGAACTTTCCAGAGATGCGGAGATCAACATATCGCAACGTATTGGAAGAGAGTCTGAAAGCCCATAAAATCGGGCAAATGGCAGGCTTCGGTCGCAGGCTGCCCTACCACGGCATCCGCGAATCCGTGGACATCAAGACGGCGTGGGTGAAATAATTGGGGGTGGAAAATTTGTCTTGCTAGATCATGACGAAGGGGGATTACAATGGAGTCTTGCGCTCCAGAGTGCCCTGCGCAGCACTTTGATTTAATAAAGAGGTTATTATGACTTGTCCGGGCGAATCAGGTTCTGCGCTTCCTCAACAGCCGGGGACGGGAAACGCACCCTTGATCAATAAACAGCTGGCGTTGAGTCTGGTTCAGAAGGCCAAGGCAGCTCACCTCAAGTGGCGTGTCTATGCCCAGTGCCTGGTCGAAGGGCTCGACTGCCCACAGGACTCAGCACCGCTTTTATCGACCGAATGCGAATTCGGAAAATGGTATTATAATCAAGGCAAACAGATGCTGGGGGAGCTTACCTTCTACCGTGCACTGGAGCCGCCCCACGAAACTCTCCACGCCCTGTATGGCCGGATTCACCACCTTGTCGAGCAAGACAAGCTTGATGAAGCGCGGAAACACATGCCAGGCCTCATCGGAATTTCAGAAACCTTGCTCGAAACGATCGCTTTCCTGGAGGAGGAAATCGCCTCCCTACCGCCCCGCCCACACAGATAGAGGCACCTGGCATGGGTTTGCCCATAGCAAGCGTTGCCCGGATGGAATGAAATAAAACCCGGCAATGGAGACACCCGTGATTGCGTTGCGCCGCATCCGGGCTTGCCGCCGGCTCAGGGCTGGTTGCGCCGCACCTTGGCCAGCACCTTGCCGCTGGCGCTGTCGTAAAACCACACTTCGAGCAGATCGCCCATCAGGTAGCGCTTTCTCAGGGTGTAATCCACCGGCTCTGCGAAGGTGGCTTTCCAGAAGGTGTTGCTTTCGGCATGGTAGGGCGGCTTGAGCCGGCACAGCGCCAGAATGCGCAGGGTCTTGCCTTCCACCAGCCGCCTGGCATCCTCGGCTTTCATCGCAACAGCCGCGCCGAAGCCGGCATCGTCGTCCACCTTGCGCTCGTAAAAATCGTAGAGGTTGTCGAAGGCCAGGAAGTATTCGTAGCGCCACCGGTTTTTCACTTCCACCATTTTTCCGGGGTAGAGCTCCACCACTACGGGCGCGTGCCTGGAGGCGGTTTCGAAGCCGAGGGGCAGGAATTTGAAGTGGTAGTAGTCGCGCTGGCCGGGGTTGGCCAGATCATCCCAGCTCCAGCCCTCGGCGATCTGGTTGAACGCCATGTTGTAGCGCAGTTCCAGCTTGCCGCTTGCCGCGTCGTATTCCCGTGAAAAATTCGGGCCGGCATTGAGATCGACGACAAAGGCGAACACCTCATCCTTGATGCTCGCATCGACCGGTGCGGAGGCGAAAATTTCTCCATACCACTTCTTGATGTCATCCCCGGCATAACCGGCGGGCAGAGACTGGACGGCGCTATCGAAATGGGCGGCGGCATGGCCGGACAGGAACAAAAATATTGCCGCCGCCAGAAATTTCAGTGTCCGCTGCATTTTCCCGCCCTCAAAAACAGGCATCATAGCCGTGGGCGACGCCGCCCATCCATGATTTAAATCAAATCAGCCAAGGAACAGTTTGTAAGCCGGGTTCTTGCTCTCGTCCACATAGGGATAGCCCAGGCGTTTGAGGGATTCCCTGAAAGCCGCCTTGTCCTGCGGCGGCACCTGTATGCCCACCAGCACCCGCCCGTAGTCGGCGCCGTGGTTGCGGTAGTGGAACAGGCTGATATTCCAGTTCTGCCCCATGCTGTCGAGAAATTTCACCAGCGCTCCGGGGCGCTCCGGAAATTCGAAGCGGTAGAGAATCTCGTTTTTCGCCTGCGGGGCATGGCCGCCCACCATGTGGCGGACATGCAGCTTGGCCATCTCGTTGTCGCTCATGTTGACCGGCTTGAGCCCCTTGCGTTCCAGCAGCGCCAATAGCTTCTCGGTTTCGCCGCGGTTGTGCACCTGCACGCCGACAAAGACGTGGGCCGCGCTGGAATCGGAATAGCGGTAGTTGAATTCGGTGATGTTGAGCGTTCCGAGCAGAGCACAGAACGCTTTAAAGCTGCCGGGCTTCTCCGGGATGGTGACGGACAGCACGGCTTCGCGCTGTTCGCCCAGTTCGGCGCGCTCGGCGACGTGGCGCAAGCGATCGAAGTTCATGTTGGCGCCGGAGGCGATCGCCACCAGGGTTTTGTTCTTCAGTTTCTCGCGCGCAACGTACCGCTTGGCGCCGGCGATGGAAAGCGCCCCGGCCGGTTCGAGGATAGAGCGGGTATCCTCGAACACGTCCTTGATCGCGGCGCAGATGGCATCGGTATCGACCAGGATGACTTCGTCCACCAGTTCGCGGCAAAGGCGGAAGGTTTCCTCCCCGACCTGCTTCACCGCCACGCCGTCGGCGAAAATGCCGACCTGAGCCAGGGTCACGCGCTCCCCCTTCTTCAGCGAGCGGCACATGGCATCGGCATCGACCGGCTCGACGCCGATGATTTTGATTTCCGGCTTGAGGCGCTTCACATAAGCGGCAATACCAGCGATCAGCCCGCCCCCGCCCACCGGCACGAAGATGGCATGAATCGGCCCCGGATGCTGGCGCAGGATTTCCATGGCGATGGTGCCCTGGCCGGCGATCACATCCGGATCGTCGTAGGGATGAATGAAGGCCAGCTTCCGTTCCTTCGCCAGGGCGATGGCATGGACATAGGCGTCGCTGTAGGAGTCGCCGTGCAGCACCACGTGGGCGCCGCGGCTCTGCACCGCATCGACCTTGATCTGCGGGGTGGTGACGGGCATCACGATGGTGGCTTCGCATTTCAGGCGCTGGGCGGAAAGCGCCACGCCCTGGGCATGGTTGCCGGCGGAGGCGGCAACCACCCCGCGCTTGAGCGTCGCGGCAGGGAGCTGCACCATCTTGTTGTAGGCGCCGCGCAGCTTGAAAGAGAACACCGGTTGCAAGTCCTCGCGCTTGAGCATGACCGCATTCTGGATGCGGCGCGACAGATTCGGCGCGTGCTCCAGCGGACTTTCGATGGCCACGTCGTAAACGCGGGCAGTGAGTATTTTTTCCAGGTAGTCGGTACGCATAGGTTTCAATCCGGGGGTTTTTGAAAGGTTATCAGGATTCAGGCCAAATCAGAAGCCGGGACGTGAACTGCCATCGAATGACATGGAAGGGAAATAATAATCTGGATAACCCTTTACCACTAATTTTAAGGCTGGTGAAAATATTTGTTGCACAAACCAGTAAACAGTATAAACTGTATAAATTGAATCAAGCTTCATCGAATTCATGTAAGCGTTACTAACAGCGTCACTTTAATTTGGAGCGAGCCATGACCGTGAAAGCCAAACCCAATACCAAACCAGCGCCAATCGCACCGGCAGCGGTTAACACGGCCAAGCCAGCCGCCGCGATCAAAACACTGCCGCCCGCAAAACAGGCGGTCAAATCGACCGCCAAAAAACCCGTTGCCGCGCCCTTGGCAACAAAGCCGAAAGCCGCAAAAACGGAGAAGCCGTCCAAGGCAGACAAGCCCAAGAAAATTAAAATGGTGCGCGACAGCTTCACCATGCCGGAAAATGATTACGCACAACTTGCCGAACTTAAAAAGAAATGCCTGCGGGCTGGCGTTCACGTCAAGAAAAGCGAACTGCTGCGAGCGGGTTTGCTGAGCCTGTCCAAACTGTCGGATGCCGCTTTGATCAAGGCCGTGGAACAGGTGGAAAAACTCAAGACCGGCCGTCCTGCCAAACCGTAACTGGCCGAAAAATTGATCGCCGAAAGAATCCCAAAAGTTTCTAAAACCGGCAAACCCTGAGATAATTGCTCCTTTATTTGGATGAAACTCATCATTCACGGGGATTAGGAAACATGACGCAAGACGAACTGAAACAGGCCACCGCGCGCGCCGCCATCGAATACGTGCCGGCAGGGATAATCGGCGTGGGCACAGGCTCCACCGCCAACTATTTCATCGACGAGCTGGCCAAGATCAAGGGCCGTATCGACGGCGCGGTAGCCAGTTCAGAAGCGACCGCGCAACGCCTGCAAAGCCATGGCATCCCGGTTCTGGACCTGAATAGCGCCGGCGAGCTGGCGGTTTATGTCGACGGCGCCGACGAAATCACCGCGCATATGCACATGATCAAGGGCGGCGGCGGGGCGCTGACGCGGGAAAAGATCGTCTCTGCCTGCAGCAGGAAGTTCGTCTGCATCGCCGACGGCTCCAAGCTGGTCGGCATGCTCGGCAACTTCCCCCTGCCGGTGGAAGTCATCCCTATGGCGCAAAGCTACGTCGCACGCGAACTGGTCAAGCTCGGCGGCCAGCCGGTGCTGCGCCAGGGCTTTACCACCGACAACGGCAACATCATCCTCGACGTGCGCGGCCTGAAAATCATGAACCCGGTGGAGCTGGAAACCCAGATCAACCAGATCACCGGGGTGGTGACCAATGGCCTGTTCGCCCGGAGACCGGCTGACGTGCTGCTGCTCGGCACCAGCGAAGGGGTCAAAACCCTGAAGGCATAAAAGCCCGGCAACAAAACTGTCATAATCGGCACGTATACTTTTAAAGAGAAGATGAATGAGAGGGAGAGACACCATGCAGCATGAACACATTTCCAAGCAATTCGATACCGAGCTGGAAACCGTGCGTTCTCGAGTGCTGCAGATGGGTGGCCTGGTGGAGGAACAGATCGTCAACGCCATTGAAGCACTGCTCAACAGCAATCTCGATCTCGCCGACGCGGTAATCGCCAAGGATCTTCAGGTCAACGCCATGGAAGTGGAGATCGACGAGTCCTGCGCCCACATCATTGCGCGCCGCCAGCCCACCGCCGGCGACCTGCGCATGGTGATGACCGTAATCAAGACCATCACCGACCTGGAGCGCATCGGCGACGAAGCGGAAAAAATCGCGCGCATGAGCAAGCTGATTTACCAGTCCGGTCGGCTTGCCACGCCACGCTTCACCGAAATCACGCTGATGAGCGGCCTCGTGCTGGAAATGCTGCGCAAGTCGCTCGACGCCTTCGCCAGGCTCGACATCAACACTGCGGTTCAAGTGCCTCGCCAGGATGTGCAGGTAGACGACGCCTTCGTCTCCTGCATGCGCCACCTGATCACCTTCATGATGGAAGACCCGCGCACCATCTCCACCTCGCTCGACGTGCTGTTCGCCGCCAAGGCGATCGA
>CAYGNO010000127.1:0-6905 GCA_964351305.1 uncultured Sulfuricella sp. | reverse complement strand
GCTCGGCGGCAAATTTCTTCTCGGTGGTTTCCTTGCCGGAAAAGTCCACCAGGGGGTTGTCGCCGTTGATGTCGACGCTGAAGACGAGAAAACGCTTGCGGTAATAATCCTGCACTTCGGACTGGTTGAGGATGGTTTCCTTCATGCGGTGGCAGAAGGGGCAATCCTCCAGCTCATACATCAGCAGGATGCCGATTTTTCCCTCTTTGCGAGCGGTCGCAAGTTCGGTCTTGAAATCACCCAGGTTCTGGTCAAAAAAACCCTGAACGTCACGGGTTTCAGCCATTCCAGATCCGGCAAATAACAGCAGCAATACGACAAGAAAACTTTTCAACATGAACGCCTCCATTTACTTCTATTTGCCCCAATGTAGCCTGCAACCGCCTTTTTCGTCAATTTCTTACTGTATGATCCCAGAATAATGGATTTGTTTTACAAAACACCCGATTGTTTCTAGAATCTACCGGATAAAAAGCATTCTTGCCAGGGGATACCCGCCATGCCGCTAACGCTGACCGTACCTGCACCCGATCCGGTCGAAGACCTGACCGTGGAAACACGTCCTAAACAGCTGAAGGGATGGCTGGATGACCTGCCCCTCACCAACCTGAGCGATGTTTGCCGCACTCTGAACGACGAAATCGGCGCGCTGAACCGGCAAAAAGTCGCCATGGATAAGCGCCTGAAATTGCTCGAGCTATATCGCAGCGTCATTCTCAAACTGCTGCCTGCCATGGAAGAGCAATATGTTGCCGTCCGCCTGCCGCAACCGGAAAAAAACCGGCAAATGGCCGAACAGGCGCGCCAACTCCTGATGGAGCTCGCCAACGGCTACAAGATCATCCTGCTCGATTACCAGAACGCACGCATTACCCTGGGCAAGGGAAAAATTGCGGCGACTGCGGCGCAGCGCGCCATGTCCGCCTTGAGCCGGATGCTGATGATCTGCTACCAGACCTATGTCCCCGCTCCCTCCGGCATCTGGTTCGAGATACACCAGATTTTCCGCTTCGCCATCGGGCAGGATATCGCCAACGAAACCATTGCCGACGAGGATCGCGAAAGCAGCGTCAATCCGGTTTACAAACAAATCCTGTTGCTCGCGCTGTCGGATCCATATCAGATGAGTCCCGGCGAAGCCGCACGCGTCCAGAACTACCTGGCGACGTTCGGCGGTCTCGCACAACTTCAGGCGTTCGCACAAACCGGCAATCCGCTCGGCTTGTTTCTGGTGCAAGCCCACAGCGACAAGCCTCCCAAGCCCTTGCCCCAGGATCCGGATGAAGTGGACAACCGCAGCGACATCCTGCTCAACACGCTGGAATTGGCACATGCGCTACATCACCACATAAAAAGACTGAACTCGGGGGAATTGCCGAAAAACATGCATCTGCCCGATACCGCCAGCGAAGCCAATTACCGGGATCTGCTAAAACATTTGCTCAAGAGCTGGTCAGCGGCGCCGAAACGGAGGTTCAACCGGACCCAGAATATCTCCAGCACCCAGGTCTGCATCGGTTTGCCGTCCATCCATCATTTCCTTGGTGGGCGCGAATCCGGGGACAGCACCGATCTTTCGTTTATCCGGCCAGTCGAGGATCAGCGCTTCATCTCGGGCAAGTGGCTGGTCATCAATGAAAGTGCTGGCGGCCTTGCCCTGAGCGGTGCTTTCGAGCCCCTGCCCCAGATTCGCCCAGGCGATGCGATCGGGTTAAAAGCGGACGGGACGAACAAATGGCATGTCGGCGCCGTGCGCTGGGTGAAAAGCGGCAAGGCCGACCATCTTGAAATCGGCGCGCAGCTTGTCGCCCCCACGGCCGATCCGGCCAGAATCAAGCCTTCCATTGCCGGCCCGGCGGAAATTTTTCAGGCCGCCCTGCTGCTGCCGGAAATCCCCCTGCTCAGGCAACCGGAAACCCTGATCGCACCACGCGGAACCTTCGGCCCGCAACGCGAGCTGCTGCTCGAGCTCGACGGCAAAACCACCCAGGCCGTCCGCGCCGTCAAGCTGGTGGAACAAACAGCGGGATACGAAAGGTTCGAGTTCAGCCGGGGTTGAATAAACCGACAAAAAACTGTTGAACCGCAAAGGACGCAAGGGGCGCAAAGGAATTCAAGAACTTGAACAACTTATTGATTTACCTTGCGCCCCTTGCGTCCTTTGCGGTGAAATGCCGTTTTCAGATAAATCTTTCTCAGCCTGGGCTGAACAATTCTTTCAAGGACAGGCTCAAGACCTCGTCCAGCCTGGCCGTCAGGCCAGTCAACAGAACATCGGCGCGCGTCCCTGCAATGCCCGGCGCCGAACAGTCCTGGCCCGGATCGAACACGAAAATGCGGTAAACATCGGCGAGCCTGATCGCCTCCGCGCTTCGGATCAGGGTCCAGCCGCCACCCTCCACGCGGCCCACCCAGCGCACCTCTTTCAGCCGCTCGAGAATATCCTCGACATCTTCCAGCCCCAAATTCGTTTCATGCAGCAGACGCTGCAGGCTGAGCGTTTCACCGGCCCGATGCGCCTGGCAAATCGCCTTGAGAACGGCCAGCGCGGCGAAAAACTCCCGTCCGGCAACCTCACCATCCTGCCGGACGGCGGTGTTCCAATAAGGAAGCGTAGCGGCGATCACCGCCCCGGACAGCACTATTAGCCAGGACAGATAAATCCAGATCAGAAACAGCGGAACACTGGCGAACGCACCATACACCAGGGTATAGGTGGAAAAGTGAGTGACGTAAAGGGCAAATACCTTCTTCATCAGCTCGAAGGCAATCCCCGCTGCCACCCCGCCGACCAGAGCATGAAACGGCAAAACATGACGGCTTGGAACAAACCTGTAGAGCAGCGCGAAGGCGAAGATGGTCAGTACCACCGGCACAATTTTCAGGGTCACCATGCCGACTACGGGTACGCCTTTCGCCAGCCCGAGGGAAAGGCTTACCAGGTAGGACGTCAGGGACAGGCTGACACCGATCAGCAGCGGCCCGAGCGACAGTGCCGCCCAGTAGGTCACGAAGCGGCGCAGCAGCGGGCGCTTCCGGCGCACGCGCCAGATCACATCGAAGGCCTGATCGATGGTCAGCATCAACACGAACGCGGTCACTGCCAGCAACCCGATACCCAGCGCGGTCAGGTTTGCCGCCTTCTGGGAGAATTGCTGCATGTACACCGAGATGATCTTGCCTGCCGAAATCGGCACGAAGTTGCCCAGGATGAACACCTTGAGCTGGGTCATCAGGTCGGTAAACACCGGGAAAGCGGACAATACCGTCAGAGCGATGGTGACAATCGGCACCAGTGCCAGCAGCGTGGTGTAGGCCAGGCTCGCGGCGAACTGGACACAGCGATCTTCCTTGAAACGTCGCCGCACCAGGAGCAGAAACGGGATGACGCGAGAAAAGTTCTGAGGCATGAATTGCGTTATCATATTGAAAATGGAGACTTCCACTATGGATCAAATACCGGGTTTTTGCCACCCCAACGGCTCGTTATGACCACCCCAAAAACCCTCTGGAAACAGGCGCGCAGGTTGCTGCGCGCAGAGCGTATCGGCTTGCTTTCCACGCTTTCCCACAAACTCGGCGGCTACCCGTTCGGTTCGGCGGTATCCTACCTGACCGATCATGAAGCCAGGCCGTTGTTCCTGATCAGCCAACTGGCGGAACACACCCGCAACATCGAGCAGGACGCGCGCGCCAGCTTCCTGGTGCATGAACAATCCGCCGACATCCAGGCCGGGGAGCGGCTCACGCTGGTCGGCAAAGCGATGCGCGTGGAAACAACGGAGCAGCTCAAAGCGCGCTACCTGCGCTATTTCCCCAGCGCGGCACAGTATTTCGAGCTGGATTTCAGCTTCTACCGCATCGAACCCGTCACTCTGCGCTACATCGGCGGCTTCGGCGTGGCGCGGTGGATTTCCCCGACCGAAATCCTGCCGCCGCCAAACTCAATGGCGCAACAGGAAGAAGAACTTCTGGCCCGCTTCAATCGCAACCAGGCCGGCGATATGCAGTTCTTCTGCCGCGCCTACTACGGCACGAGCGTCAGCGACGCCGCCCTGGTGGGAATCGACTGCGACGGTTTCGATATCCTGGACGACGGCCAGCTGCTGCGCTTCGATTTCCCGGAAACCGTCCTCAATGCCGAACAAGCCGAAGCGGCACTCCTGCGTATGCTACAAGAAAGCAGTAATTGAACAGAACCGCAGCCCTCCACTATGCCAGCATCGCCAGCCTGATCGCGCTGATCGTCCTGTGCCTCGCCTGGGAATTGTGGCTCGCGCCGCTACGCCCCGGCGGCTCCAGCCTGGTCTTCAAGGTTCTGCCACTGCTGCTGCCGCTGGCCGGCATCCTGCGCGGCAAACGCTACACTTACCAGTGGGCCTCGATGCTGATCCTGCTTTACCTCACCGAAGGCGTGGTACGCGCCATGAGCGACAATGGATGGTCGGCGACCCTGGCGGGAGTGGAAATCGCGCTGGCGGTAGTGTTCTTTTTCAGCACCGTTTTCTACGCCCGGCTCAGCCGTAGCCCTAATTCAAATCATTAACCACAAAGGACGCAAGGTAACGCGAAATTTGGTAGGGTGGGCACGTCTTTGTGCCCACCCTACATGATCAGACCTGCGGATTCATCCGCTCCAGCTTTCCCGTCAGCTTGTTCAGGGCATTGAGGTAAGCCTTGGCCGAAGCGATCACGATGTCGGTATCCGCTCCCTGGCCGTTGACGATGCGCCCGCCCTTGGCTAGCCGCACCGTGACTTCGCCCTGTGCATCCGTACCGCTGGTGATGTTGTTGACCGAATAGAGCAGCAGTTCCGTGCCGCTCTTGACGATAGCCTCGATCGCCTTGAACGAGGCATCCACCGGCCCGCCACCATCGGCTTCCGCAACCTTTTCCTTGCCGCCATCGCTGATGGCGACATGGGCATGAGGCGTTTCGCCGGTTTCCGAGCAGACGCGCAGAGACACCAGCTTGAACTGTTCCTTCACCATCGCCTGTTCCTCGTCGCTGACCAGCGCATGGATATCCTCGTCGAAGATTTCATGCTTCTTGTCGGCGAGATCCTTGAAACGGGCGAAGGCGGCGTTGAGCGCCTCTTCCGATTCCAGCTCGATGCCCAGTTCAACCAGGCGGCTGCGAAAAGCGTTGCGGCCGGAATGCTTGCCCATAACCATTTTATTTGCGCTCCAGCCGACATCCTCGGCGCGCATGATTTCGTAGGTTTCGCGGTGCTTGAGGACGCCGTCCTGATGGATGCCGGACTCGTGGGCGAAGGCATTGGCGCCGACGATGGCCTTGTTGGGCTGCACCGCGAAGCCGGTAATGCCCGCCACCAGGCGGCTGGCCGACACGATCTGGGTGGTGTCGATGCCGGTGTCGCAGGGGAAGACGTCCTGGCGCGTGCGTACCGCCATGACGATTTCTTCCAGCGCAGCGTTACCCGCCCGCTCGCCCAGGCCGTTGATGGTGCATTCCACCTGGCGCGCCCCGGCCAGTACCGCGGAGAGGGAGTTCGCCACGGCCAGGCCGAGGTCGTTGTGGCAGTGCACCGAGAAGATCGCCTTGTCGGAATTGGGGATGCGCTCGCGCAAGGTGGCGATGAGGTTGCCGAACTGCTGCGGCAGATTGTAGCCGACGGTATCGGGAATGTTCAGGGTCGTAGCGCCGGCCTCGATCACCGCTTCCAGGATGCGGCACAGGAAATCGGTCTCGGAGCGACCGGCGTCCTCGGGCGAGAACTCGACGTTGTCGGTCCACTTGCGCGCCCATTTCACCGCCTTCACCGCCTGCTCGACCACCTGATCCGGGCTCATGCGCAGCTTCTTCTCCATGTGGATCGGGCTGGTGGCGATGAAGGTGTGGATGCGACCGGAAACGGCAGGCTTGATCGCCTCGCCGGCTCGCTCGATGTCGCGCTCCAGGGCGCGCGCCAGACCGCACACCGTGCTGTCCTTGATGCTGCTCGCGACCGCCTTGACCGATTCGAAATCACCGTTGCTGGCGGCCGGGAAACCGGCCTCGATGACGTCCACGCGCATCCGCTCGAGCTGCCGCGCGATGCGCACCTTCTCCTCTTTGGTCATGGAAGCGCCGGGGCTTTGCTCGCCGTCGCGCAAGGTGGTATCGAATATGATTAATTTATTTTTCATGACGGGCTCCGTTGCAGAAGTCGTAATTCATAACACGTAAAAATCGGGCCACGCCGATTTCCACAATTCAAAACAATAATGGGGAAAGGGAAGTTAGCGCCTGCGGCGCAGCAGCAGGCCGACCAGCAGAGTGTTGGCCCGATATGAAACGAAGGAGGCTTGAATAGCGGAGTTCATGGTTTGAAATATAAACGGTTTCATTTATGAGCGCAAGCCATTAGCCCACAGCGCCTTTCCGCCTTCTCCTCACCACGCCCCACAGCCAGTCCGCATAAGCAGACAGCGCATACAGCGCAAAGACGCCAAACAGGACATGCGGCGGGTCGGAAGAAATCAGAATGAAGGTCAGCACGATCAACAGGATGCCCACGAAGGGTATGCTCTTGCGCAGGTTGATGTCTTTGCCGCTGTAATAACGCAGGTTGCTGACCATGGTCAACCCGGCAAACAGGGTCACCCCCCACACCAGCCAGCGAATATCGGTGCCACGGATATGGTTTTCGTTCATCACCCACACCAGCCCGGCCAGCAATGCTGCTGCAGCTGGGCTGGGCAAACCCTGGAAGAAACCCTTGCCGGCAACTTCATGCTGGGTGTTGAAGCGGGCCAGTCGCAGCGCCGCGCCGGCGCAATAGACAAAAGCGGCGATCCAGCCCAGCTTGCCCATGTCCTTCAGTGCCCAGACGTACACGATCAAGGCAGGCGCCACGCCGAACGACACCATATCGGAAAGCGAATCGTATTCCGCCCCGAACG
>CAYGNO010000126.1:0-6906 GCA_964351305.1 uncultured Sulfuricella sp. | reverse complement strand
GGTGAATCAGGCTGGCCATGCTAACCAATTGTTTATTCGTGAACATTCGTGTTCCATTCGTGTAAATTCGTGGTTAAAAGCTTTTTCTAGGATGAAATCTCTGGCATTCCCTGCCTGACTGGTAATCTTATGCGAAAAGTCGTGCCCTGGCCGACCTCGCTTTCCACTTCGATGCTGCCCTGGTGTTTGTCGACGATGCCATAGGAAAGGGACAAACCCAGCCCGGTGCCCTTGCCCACCGGCTTGGTGGTGAAGAAGGGGTCGAAAATCCGCTTTAAATTCTCCGGCGCAATGCCTTTGCCGGTATCCGATATTTCCACCCACACCATGTCGCCCTCCACCCCGGTGCGTATCGTGATCCGCCCACGCGCCCCCTCGCCGATGGCATGGGAGGCGTTGACCAGCATGTTCATGAACACCTGGTTGAGCTGGGAAGCCAGGCACTCCACCTGCGGCAGGGAGCCGTATTCCCTGACCACTTCCGCGTTGTACTTGATTTCGTTATGGACGATGTTGAGCGTGCTGTCGATGCCCTTGTGCAGATCGACCCATTGCCACTCCGCCTGATCGACATGGGAGAAGTCCTTGAGATCCTGCACGATCTGCTTCACCCGCCCTATGCCCTCGCCGGACTCCCTGAGCAGATCGCGCACGTCCTGCTTCAGATACTCCCAATCGGCTTCCTGCTTCAGTGTCCGGATTTCATCCAGCAGCGGCTGACCGGCCAGCGCGGATTCGGCCCGTTCATAAGCGTCCGCCACCTTGAACAGATTTTCCACATATTGTCGCAAGGTGCCGAGGTTGGAATTGACGTAGCCGATGGGATTGTTGATCTCGTGCGCCACGCCCGCCGCCAACTGGCCGATGGAAGCCATTTTCTCCGATTGCAGCAACTGATTGTGCGCCTCTTCGAGCTTTTTTATCAGGGCTTTCTGCTCTTCTTTTTCCCGCTGCAGCGCTTCATCCGCCTGCTTGCGCGCGGTGACGTCGCGGAAGCTGAACACGCGGCCAACCACCGTATCCACGCCCAGAGGCTGAGGCAGGGAATAGCGCTCGATCACCCTGCCGTCCAGGCATTCCATCAGGTCGAAGCTCTCCTCAGCGGGGTGCAGGCACAGGTAATCCACCTTGGCCAGGAAATCTTCCGGTCGCCTGAGTTGGCCACAGACGAACCCCAGCATCCGTTCGTGCTCCCAGAAGGCGGTGATTTCATCCGGGATGCGCCACAAATCGACAAAACGCTGGTTGAAGCGCACCAGCCGCCCGTCCTTGTTCAGCGCCAGGATGCCGTCGGTGGTGGATTCCAGCGTGGTGCCGAGCAGCGACAGGAGTTGTTCGAGTTGCGCCTCGGCGTTCTGCCGCTCGGTCAGCTGATTGCGCAGTTCGCTGTTGCGATCGGTCAGCTCCTTCGACATCAGATCCAGCGAGCGCTCGATCAGCAGCCGGTCGGCATCGGTGCTTTCATAAGCCTCGTTCACCGCCGCGATAAACAGCGCCAGGCCTTCCGGCATGGCGGCCTGGCCATCCAGAAAGCGCTTGATCTGCCGTTGCAGCAGACGGTGCATGGTCAAGCCCTATCGCTCCGAGAAAGTGGTAATGGTCATGGTCTGGTTATGCAGCTCGCAGCCGGTGATCGCGTCGTGAGGGCAGATTTCGCCATAGGAATAGAACCCCGTCAGCACGGCGCTCTCCCCCAGTACTTCGCGCACGCCCTCGACTTCCTCCTCGATGCGCTGTTTCAGCACCAGCTTGCGCCCCACGCAACTGATCAGGATCGCCAGATCGGGGGGTGCGCTCCCCAGCGCTTCATGGCTCGCCCTGGCCGCGCCGCTCGCGCCATCCACCAGACGGTCGAAATTGGCCTTCATCAGACGCGCATGAGCGCCTTCCGGCATATCCCCGGCGAAGGTCATGCTCTGATCTTCCTCGCTCACGCCCAGAACGGTTCGCACCAGGCTGTAGCCTTCCTCTCCGTTGCGCAACGCCAGGGGGAACAGCAAAGCCGTGGCCGGCAGGCCCGCTGCATGATCTCCCAGGTAGCTCTTGTACAGCCCCAGCGCCGACTGTCCGTCCAGCTCGTAGAGGACATTGCCGCTGGATTTAGTGACCAGGCGTTCCGGGCCGAAAGCGTCCCAGCCGCCAAGGGAGCCGTAACCCACCTTGAGGCGCCCGCCGTAAAAACCCAGCGCCGCGATTTTCCCCTCCGCCACGCTGCCGTCGGCGCACACCAGGGTGTGCGAAAAACGACCGCCGTCCCCGGCCAGTCCGCCCGTGACCGCCACCCCTTGCGGCAGATTCTCGCGCAGCCCTTTCGCCAGCTCGCTGCCGTTCACCTTCAGTCCGTCCGACAACACCAGCACATGCGTCAACCCTTCCTGATCGAGGGCCCGCGCCAGGCACGCACCGGCATCATGGCTGTCTCGCATCTCCCCGATATCCACCTGCGCCGGACTGATGCGGGTCTGCTCGAACCGCACTGCGGTGGTGACAAGGGAATCGTCGCGCACCCGCGTGGCGCAGATTTCGCCGGCAGTAGAACAGCCCATGATCAGCGCCTTGGGATAGCGTTGCTTAGTATCCTCCAGCCATGCAACCTCGCTCATTTTTTCCGTGCCGCCAAAAACCAGCACCCATTGCGCATCGCCATCCAGGGTGCCGACACCTTCCGGCTGCCAGCCTGTTTTTTCCGTCCAGTAGCGTTGTTCGATTTTCATTCTTCCCCCCTTTATTCCAGGAGGCCCGCCCCCGGGCCGATGAATCTGTAGGAGCGGCGCCCTCGCCGCGATTTATCGGCCCGGGGGCGGGCCTCCTACAGAGCGATCACAACCACAGCGCATCCCAATGGGGATAGGCGCCGACGTCCGGCACCAGCCCCTTTCTTAATGGATTGGCCACCACATAGCGTGCAGTGGCTGCCAAATCCTCATCCTTGCGCAAAGCGTGGTCGTGAAACCCCGACTGCCACACACCGCCACCTAGACGATGCGCAGTCACGGATTTTATTCTCCCGACGACAAGAGACAGGCTAATGCCTGCCCCCAACTCCAGCAACCAATGCAAATGATCCGGCATCACCACAAAAGCCAGCGTCTTCGCGCAACCCGTTTCATGCTCTGCCCGGAGGACATGGATCACCTGGCGCGCCGCGTGGAAATCCAAAAAAACCGGCTTCCGGCCCAGCGTCACGGTAGTGACAAGATAGATTCGCCCCGTCTCTGAAAACCGCCCCTTGCGCAGGTCCTTCGCATGCGGCTTTTCGTTTTCCATCTCGATGATGACGCTTCCTCCTCATATTGTAGGAGGCCCGCCCCCGGGCCGATTGAATCGCGGCGAGGGCGCCGCTCCCACAGATTTAATCGGCCCGGGGGCGGGCCTCCCACACAACGTTCAAACCGACAAAATCGCCCTGGGTATGTCCTGCAACCCCATCACCCGGTCGACCCCGCCCAGTTTTATCGCTTCCTTGGGCATGCCGAACACCACGCAGGTTTCCTCGTCCTGGGCGATGGTGGGCGCGCCGGCTTCGTGCATCTCCTTGAGTCCCTTGGCGCCGTCGTCGCCCATGCCGGTCATGATGATGCCGGTGGCGTTCTTGCCGGCGAATTTCGCCACCGAGCGGAACAGCACATCGACCGAAGGGCGATGGCGATTGACCAGCGGCCCGTCCACCACTTCGACGTGGTAGTAGGCGCCGTTGCGCTTCAACAGCATATGCTTGCCGCCCGGCGCGATCAGCGCGAGGCCGGGGGTGACGCGGTCGTTGTGCCGCGCCTCGCGCACCTCGATCTGGCTCAATTCGTTCAAGCGCGCGGCAAACGAGGCAGTGAATTTTTCCGGCATGTGCTGGACGATGACCATGCCGGGACAGACCCGAGGCAGCGCCGTCAGCACCGCTTCCAGCGCCTGGGTGCCGCCGGTCGAGGTGCCGATGGCGACGATGCGTTCGGTGGTCTGCGCCATGGCGTGGCTGCCGGGCGCGGCGAGAATGGCATCTGCGTTGAGCTTGGGCGCCACCTGTATGGGCGCGATCGGCACGGCTTTCAGGCGCTTGACGTTAGCCTGCGCCGCCGCGCGCACCGCCGTCACCAGTTCGCTGACCGACTCTTCCAGAAACCGCTTCACGCCCATCTGCGGCTTGGTGATGATCTCCACGGCGCCCGCCTCGAGCGCCTGCATCGTCGTCGTCGCCCCCTTTTCCGCCAGCGAGGAGCAGATCACCACCGGAGTGGGGCGTTCGGCCATGATTTTCTTCAGGAACGAAATGCCGTCCATGCGCGGCATTTCGATATCGAGCACGATCACATCCGGCCATTGCCTGTTCATCCGGTCGATTGCAAAAATCGGGTCGGAGGCCGCGCCGATCACCTCGATATCCGGCTCCCGGTCGAGAATGCCCTGCACCACCTGGCGCACCACGGCGGAATCGTCCACCACCATTACCTTGATTTTTTTCATGAAAAGAAACCAGACATGGGTTTATTCACCCGATTTTAAGAATGGTTGCAGGCGCGCAGCCCTTGGCTGAATTTGAGACGGCATTCGCGCCGAGGGCGCCACTCCTGCAAACCGTTTTTTCATGCTGCACCCACACATTGCCGTCGCGCAAATCAAAGATAATCCGGCGATGACCATTGCCACCGACATCTTCTCTCTGGATGCGTAAATCGTTCGCCAACAGCAGGAGCCTGGCCGCCTCGACATTATGCACGCCCACCTCCGTAGCCTTTTTTCTGGTCAAACAGGGAAACATGTTGCCGCCGCCGAACAGTTTGGTCTGATATTCAACCGGGCGGGTGTTGCATTTGCCGATTTCCCGCATGAAGAGCTGCATCGCCTCGTCGGCATAACGGCCATCGAGGCCGGATGAGGGTCGTCCATCCCGGCTGGGCAACAGGAAATGGCACATGCCGCCCACATGCAAAATGGGGTGCCACAGCGTAATCGCCACGCAGGAACCCAGCAGAGTGTGTATGCGTGCGTTGCCTCCGCCGAAATGAAATTCTCCCGGTTGCAGGTAGATTTCGACCGGAGTGGCGGTCTGCAAATTGGCCTGTCTCATGGCTTGCGATAAATGGATGGCGCCAACGCTTGCAGCGTATCCACCACGCCATTCAGGCTTTCCGAATGGCTGATCATGAAATGGCCGCCCGGCCTGAGCAGTGGCAGGAGCCGCTTCATCACCTGGCGTTTGGTTTCCTGATCGAAATAAATCATCACATTGCGCAAAAAAATGAGATCGAACTCGCCCAGTGCCGGCAATGACTGATTCAGGTTGACCTGCATGAAATTCACCCGGTCGCGCAATTTGTGATCCACCAGCAGGGTGTTTTCCTGCGAACCCACCCCTTTCAGGCAATAACTGGACAGGTGCTCGCGGGAAATACCGCTGGCCCGCTCCATGGCGTAATGCCCGGCGCGCGCCTTGTCCAGCACCCGCGAGCTGATGTCCGTGGCCACCACCTCCCACGGCCCTTCGCCGAGATGGTCGGCGAGCACCATGGCGATGCTGTAGGGCTCCTCGCCGCTGGAGCAAGCCGCGCTCCACACCCTGAAACTGCGTCCCGGCTTGTGGCCGGCCAGAATCTCGGTGCGCAGGAAATCGAAATGCTTGGGCTCGCGGAAAAAATAGGTCTCGTTGGTGGTGAGCAGATCCACCGCCACCTGCAGCTCGGCGGCGTGGTGCTTGCTGGTGAGCAGATCGAAGTACTCCGCATAGCTGCCGAGTTGATGCTGGTTCAGGCGCTTCGCCAGGCGTCCGCACACCAGGGCTTTTTTTGCCGGTGACAGGTGGATGCCGGCCAGTTTGTGAATCAAGCCCTGGAACTGGCTGAACTCCTGATCGCTGATATTGATCGTAGCCATCTTTACTATTCCATTAGAGCTAAAATACCGCTGTGGGAGCGGCGCCAACCCTCTCTCCAACTCTCTCCCACAGGGAGAGAGGGCGATCGTCCCTTCCCCTTCAAGGGGAAGGTTAGGATGGGGATGGGAGTTGGCCGCGATAATCGGCCCGAGGGCGGGCCTCCTACAGGCAAGGGCATTCCAATGGACATCCTGGTTCAATCCTTGATGCCGGAGCCGACTTCCAGCTCCGAAAACCAGTCGATAAATCGCTTCACGTCCTCGCCACGGTAGATCGCGCCGTGCTGCGGGCATAGCATGTCGATATCGAGGCGGCTGACACGCTCGCACCAGTTCAGCTTGGCCGAATTCGAGCCCATCCAGCGGCGGTGAAAACCCTGGGCATGGCGGATGTGGCGGTCGAAATTCTCGACGAACAGGCTATCCTCGCCCGGCGGCAGCATGGCCGCGCCGACGTCGCCGGAAAACAGGATTTTCGCCTTGCCATCGTAAAGATTGAAATTGCCCGAGGAGTGCAGATAATGCGCCGGCACCGCTTCCAGCGCCAGATTGCCGAGCATTATGGTCGCGCCCTCGTCGGGGATGGCGACAAAGGTTTCCGCCGTGCCGCCAAAATGGGGAATGAACGAGCTCCACAGCCAGCTCAGATAGCACTTGAGATCGGGGTTGAAGTCCAGCCACAACGCCAGCGAGGAAATGATGTCCGGGTCCTGGTGCGAGGCAAACAGATGGCGGATAGCGTAGGGATCGAATTCGGCGCTGATGGCGGAAAACACCGCGGAAAAGATTTCCATGCCGCCGGGATCGGTCAGGATCGCCTCGTTGCCGTCGATCACCAGGTATTCGTTGGTGTCGATCAGATAGTTGGGCTTGTCCGGGTCGCGCGATATCGCCGCCCATTTGTGGGAACCGTTTTCGTAGATGAATTCGAGTTTTTTCATGGTTTATCCAAAGTTCGCGTGTAGGAGGCCCGCCCTCGGGCCGATAGCATCGCGGCCAACTCCCATCCCCATCCTAACCTTCCCCTTGAAGGGGAAGGGACGA
>CAYGNO010000125.1:2653-6924 GCA_964351305.1 uncultured Sulfuricella sp. | reverse complement strand
GAAATCGGTGATCACGCGTTGCAGGGGGAGCGAGTATGGCCGCAAGGGGTGTCACTGCTGGATAGAGAGGGTTTTCTGTCAGGCACTAATTAGTTGCGGTGCCGGGCGGCAGCACGACAAACCGCCACTCCAAATAGCGCACCTTGCCCTCGAAATCGCGTTCCGCCAAGGCAAAACCTGCCGTCTTGAGCGGCGCATCATCCGAGGAACTGAACACACCCATGATACCGCCATCGGGCGCATGCACCAGCCCCCAGTCTTTTTTTCCGGTGATGGGATCAAAATAAAGTTTTCTGAGGTAGCGCCGCGTGCCTGGGTAGCGCGGATCTTTGAGAAGGTCGGCAAGCTGGCGCGGGTATTGCCCCGAGCCGGTGTGATATTGCTTGATCGCGCGCCGGAATTCACCCCCGACGAACAACAACTCGGCTTCCTTTTCGCGCTGCACGACGGTCTGCCATACCACTCCCGTCAAGGCGAGGGTCGCACCCAACATCGCGACACCGAGTAGCATCGCCAGATAGGTGAAGCCCTGCTGATGCCGAACCCTCACCATTCGGAATATGAGCTACCGTCCGACGAACTTCCCGGCGCGCCGCTGTGCACGTCATACACGCCCCCTTTTCCCCCATCCTCGGGAGGAATGACGCGCCAGGTCTGGTCGCTCTCGGTGATCGGATCCACCGGGATCTTGCGCAGGTATCTGTCGCTCACCAGCCCCGCAAGGTCGTCCGGATATCTCCCCTTGTCGCCGTAATATTTTTGCAGCGCATCGCGCATCAGGAAAAGATTCTCCTTGAGCACGGTTTCCTTGGAGCGGTCCACGCTGCCGAAATAACGCGGCACCGCGAGCGTGAGCAGCAAGGCGATGATCGTCATCACCACCAGTAGTTCGATCAGGGTAAAACCCCACTTGTTCCGGTTCGCAATAATTCCCATTGCTTTCATTCCTCGCTCTTCCCTGCTCGCCAAGGGCATGGCCTGTGCCTTATAAAATTCCTTGCATAAACCCAACAATAATCATGTAGGGTGCGTTCTACGCACCAATGATTATGGTGCGTAGAGCGCACCCTACGATATTTTACTTTTGATTTAGAAATGGAATTAACTCTTCCGCGCGTCATGCGCGCACAGGAAAGGAAGTATTATTCACGCTCGATTTCTCACCACTCACGATATGGAATGCTGTTGATGCCCGTGTCCTGGTTGAGCGTGTAAATGTCGAATACATCGTCGCCTTCTTTCGGGTCGTCGGGCGGGCTCGCATAACTGCGCTTGCCCCAGGTGTCCGCTGCCGATTGCGCTGTGTCGGATGCAAAAGGATCGCGCGGAATGCGCCGCAGGAAATATATCCGGGTCTTGTTCGGACTCTTGATATCCTCCGCGCCTTCGGTAAGGATTTCCAGGGATTTCGGATAGCCGGATTCGCCTGGCGCCTTATTGATGCGCCCTTCGTCTGCGGCCTGTTTGTATGCGTCGATCGCAGTGCGGATCTCGCGCAAGTTCCGCCGCAATTCCTGTTCATTGGCACGTTTGACGGAAAGCTCGGCCAGCGGCATCACCATCGCGGCTAGTACCGCGACGATCGCCAGTGTGACCAGCACCTCGACGAGCGTGAAACCGCGGCTCGCCAGGGCAGGCTTATTGCACCGGGGCGGCTGCCGGAGAAACAACGTTCTGTCCGATCCCTGGTGGCACGCCACTCTTCTCACCTTGCGCGGGCACGGCTTCGCGGCTGGAATGCTGTACCCTGCCGACCGCCATTTCGCTGCCCGAATAAAACTCGGTTTTGTCCGCCGCAGGCCGCGTGATATTGCGCACCACATGCGGCGTGATCAGCAGCACGATCTCAGTCTTGTTCTTGGTGTCGTTGTGGCTGGAGAACAAACGCCCCAGCAGCGGGAAGTCGCCGAGGCCGGGTACCTTGTTCGCGCTCTTGCGATCTTCATCGCTGATCAAACCTGCCAGAATCTGGGTTTCTCCGTCGCGCAAGCGCAGCACGGTATTCGCATTGCGCGTACCGATCTGGTAGGTGAGCGTACTGCTATTGCTGGAGGCGGCGCCAGTCACCTCTTTCACAATGTTGCTGACCTCCAGTCCAACCTTGATGCCCACTTCATTCTCGAGATACACCATAGGCTCGACATCAAGCTTCAACCCCACATCCAGATAACTCACCGATTCCGAAACGAATCCGGAGTTTCCCGACGTCGTGGTAATTACCGGTACGCGATCGCCGATGTGGATCTTGGCCTTTTCCCGGTTCTTGACGCGTATCCTGGGGTTAGCCAGCAAATTGGTTGAGCCGTCCTGTTCTTTGAGGTTAACGATCAGCGCCGGGTTGTTGATGCCGAACTGGATCAGGTTGGAGGTGCCGCCCCTGAGTTCCGCCAGCGTTGCGGTACCTGCACCGGCGGCGCCTTTGAGCCCGAAACTAAACTGATCCGGATATTGGATGCCAAGATTCAACAGCCGGTTGCTGCTTACCTCCAGCACTTCAACTTCCAGCATCACTTCCGGCTCAGCCATATCCTGCAATGCCACTAACTGCTCGGCCACGCGCACCGCTTCAGGCGTATCGCGCATGATCACCAGATTGAGCTTTTCCTCGACAAACACATCCCTGGTTTTGACCATCGTCTTGAGCATCGCCGCCACCTGCTTGGCATCGGCATTAGCCAGATAAAAACTCTTCAGCACCAGATCCTGATATTCGCGTTTTTTTTCCGGCGTGGCGGGATAGATCAGCACCGTGTTGTCGTTCAGCACTTTCTTTTCCAGGCGGCTGGTGGTGAGCAACATTTCCACCACTTCTTCCAGGGTGGAGTTGCGCACTGTCACCGTGGTCCTGAGATCGGAGCGCACATCGCGGTCCAGAATGAAATTGATATCGGACGAGCGGGAAAGAATGTCGAACACCGCTTTCAGCGTGGCTTCCCTGAAATCGAGCGTCACCGGTTTCTTGAACTTGGCTCGTATCGCCGGATTCACCATGCTTAGTTCCACCAGCTTTTCTTCTATTTTTCTTTGCAGCGTTCTCGCCGCGTCATGATTCGGATTTTCAGCAAGGATGGGCCGCAATTTTTCCAGGGTCGCTTCAAGATTTCCCGACTTATACATCACTGCAGCATCATTCATCGCACCCACATGACGCCTATCCATATCGAGCTGCGCCAGCCCCGCTTTGGCGCGCTGATTTTCGGTGTCGATCAGCAGCACATGCTTGTATATCGCCGCGGCCTCATCAAAGTGTCCCATGCCGCGCGAGGAATCGGCCTGCACCATCAGTTGATTGGCTATCGTTTCACGCTGCTTGAAATAATAGGCTCGATACTCGGCTTTCTTCGGCTCTTTCGCAGCCACCTTGCTCAGCGTGCCCAACCCCTCATCAATCTTGCCCTCAGCCAGCAACCGCTTGCCCTCGGTAAAAGCTGGATCAATTGTGGAACAACCGGCCAAAAACAACAGCAAGGCAAGTACGCCGGGTATTTTCCACATGTGCAATTTTTCAACCATTACATTCCTTGAACCTGAGAGATGCCTTAATGCCAACTTCTCGGCAGTGTATATGCCTTCCAGGCTGGCATGAAGTTAAGGGCGCCTCAAAAAATTCAACAACGTCATTCCCGCGAAGGCGGGAATCCAGCGGTTTTATCAAACATGCCTTCCGGCCTTGTCCCCGTGTTGCGGGGGAGTTCTTTCATTTGACTGGATTCCCTGTCTTCGCGGGAATAACAAATTTCTGGAGGTGTCCAAAAACTACGTGATCAGCATATCCTTTTCTCCCGGCTATTGCACACAATTCTGGGCTGGACTGCAAACCACAACCTGATTTCCCAGGAAGGCGTTATTGGTCTCGTTAGTCTCGGGCTGAGTGTTATATGCATCCACCCGCATGCCCAGGTAGTACACCCCGGGGGCGAAGCTGGCCGGGATCGACAGGGCCGTGCTGGCCGTGTCGCCGGCGCCCGCCGCCAAACTGCCGATGCTGCGGCTGCCGATCAGTTTGTCTGTGGCGGTGATGGTGTCGTCCGTCGACAGGTAGTAGCTCACCGTGAAGCTGGTGACCGAGGTCACCGTGCTGCCCTGGTTGGCCACGGTGCTGTCCACGGTGAGGCTGGTGCCGATGTTGACGCTGGCCGTAGTCGTGCTCAGCGCCGTCGGGACCAGGTCGACATCGCGCACGACCGTCACGGTGCCAGTCGCCACCAGGGTGTTGTTGGTCTCGTTAGTCTCGGGCTGAGTGTTATATGCATCCACCCGCATGCCCAGGT
>CAYGNO010000125.1:0-2553 GCA_964351305.1 uncultured Sulfuricella sp. | reverse complement strand
CGATGTTGACGCTGGCCGTAGTCGTGCTCAGCGCCGTCGGGACCAGGTCGACATCATTGGTGCTCGCGCCAGTTCCGCTCAAGCTCACACTGTGCGGGCTGCCGGCAGCATTCGTGGTGATCGTCAGCGCACCGCTGCGGATGCCCAATGCCGTCGGCGTAAAGGTCACGCTGATCGAGCAGCTTGCGCCTGCCGCCAGTGTCGCGCCGCAGGTTGTGGTTCGCGCATAATCGCCGCTCGCCGCAATGCTGCTGATGTTCAGCACGGCGTTGCCGGTGTTGCTCAGCGTTACCGCCTTCGCAGCACTTGTGGTGCCGATGTTCTGGGTGGCATAGGTTAGCGAAGCCATTGTAAGCGTGGCTATTGGACCAGATTGAGTCCACCCACCTTCAGCAGTAAGGGTATGTATCTCTGACAATGAAAGGGCACGGTTATAAATACGGACATCATCGATAACGCCGCTAAAATATCCTTGTCTGCCATAAAGACCAATTGCACCACTGCCAATAGCCAATGGATTTGAAACATTTAATACTCCTCCACCCCCGAGACTAATTGAATGTTTTAGGATGCCGTCTATATAAATGTTCTGATATGTGCCGTCATAAGTCGCGACTACATGACTCCAAGCCCCCACAGGAACCACGGTGCCAGTGGCATTGGAAGTGCCGCCGCCAGCAAATAAATCTACATTGAAAGATGTATCCAGCAATCTTAGATAATAACCATCGCCATAGAACTTACTTACAATATCTCCGCCCGCTGCACTGGGTTTGATCCAAGCGGAGATGGTTAGTATCACTTGCGATGGGTTCAGGCTGACACTGTCTGGTACGTTGATAAAATCACTGGTGCCGTTGAAACTCATGGCGCTATTTGCATTACCAAAGCGATCCATCGCAGGAGTTGCACCGTTAACAGTTCCATTGTTGCTATAACTCGACAAGTCGAGCCCGTTACCATTAAGTGCCCAATGGCCTACGAGTGTTGTATCCGGCGCTGGCGGTGTCGGCAGGGTCAAAACCTCGAGTGCCGAAGCATTGCCTCCAGCAACAGGCCATCCGCCCACCGCATAAATCTTATTGTTTAATTCATCCGCAGCAAGTCCGGGAACATTGCGGTACGTCGGCATCGGAGCATAATTCGTATCCCATGAATCGGTTGCTGCATCGTAGGCATACACACTGGGCTGAAGGCCCCCAGCACTAGACGTCATTCCGCCGATGGAGAACAGCTTTCCGCCGAGCACGACACCGGGATACTGCACTCCAGAGGAGAAAGGCGCCGGAGATCCTGTGCTCCAACTATCGGTCGCCGGATCGTAAATATCCAACTCTGTACGATTCAGCACATCGCCATTGTTGGCTCCGCCCGCCACATACAATTTTCCGTTAACGGCTCCTACCAAGGCAAAAAAATGTGTGACGGGCGTCGGTGCTTTGGTCGTCCAGGTGTTGGTCACCGGATCATAGACTTCCAAACGATCCAGATAGGTGGAGCTGCCGATACTGTACCCGCCGACCGCGTAAATCTTGCCGTTGATGGCGGCAGCACCCAATCCGTAGCGCGCTCCCAGCGGCATCGGTGCAAGCGTAGACCAGGTATTCAGCACCGTGTCATAACGCAACAGCGTGTCCCGATCGCCGCTGCCGCCGGTATCACCGCCGACGACATATATCATCCCGTCGAGAACTGCTACGCCGGCATATTGGCGCAAGTTGTAGCCGGAATCGGCTGGCAAAGGTGCGCCGGTAGTCCATGTGTCGGTTGCCGGATCATAGATGCCGACTCGTGCCGTGGCGAAACCGGAGATCGCGTAGAACTTACCGCCCACAAATGCGCCGCCCAGACCATAACTGGCGGATGGAATCGGGGCTTTGGTGGTCCAAGTGCCGCTCGCGCTAACCGGTGCAGCAGCCACATTGATGGACTGTGTCACCTGAGTTGCCGCGCTGAAACTGCCATTGCCCGCCTGATCGGCAGCAATGGTGCAGGTACCCACAGTAACACCGGTGACGGTGCTGCCGCTGACGGTACAGACACTCATTGTCGTGCTGCTGAAACTCACAGTCAGGCCGGAGGTTGCGGTTGCGCTCGCCGTAGTGGTGCCACCCACGGCAAGCGTGGTTGGCGAGAAGCTGATCGCGCCAATGGTCTGGCTGGCCAGCGGCGCTACGCCCGTCCCGCTCAGGTTAACAATATTGGGGCTGCTTGCTGCATCACTGGTGATCGTTACAGCACCAGTTCGAGTACCCGCCGCTGTCGGCGTAAAGGTCACGCTGACCGTGCAGTTCGCGCCCGCTGCCACAGTGGCTCCGCATGTCGTGGTTCGGGCATAGTCACCGCTCGCGGCGATGCTGCTGATGTTGAGTAATGCGCCGCCGGTATTGGTCAGCGTGATGGTCTGCGCTGCGCTCGTTACGCCTTGAGTCTGGCTGGTGAAGACTAGGCTGGAGGGTAACAGCGATAAAGAAACCACTGGTTCTGCCGTCGGCAACGTTGCTGTCAATGCCACCGCAGATTGTGCCGAGCAGTTACCCGCCGCATCACAGG
>CAYGNO010000124.1:0-6928 GCA_964351305.1 uncultured Sulfuricella sp. | reverse complement strand
ATCCTAACCTTCCCCCTATAAAGAGGGAAGGGACAATGGTAAAAGGCACTTGTTTTGATATGACCCAAATCGATTTCTACACTCACGCCGCCGACAAATACCATACCGCTTGCGTGCTCTGCGCCAAGGCTGTGGAGCGCGGATTACGGGTCATGGTCTATACCCCCGACGCTGCAACCACGGAAAAAATGGGCAAGCTGCTGTGGAGCCTGCCCGCAGTCGGCTTCATCCCCCATTGCCGCGCCTCGGATAGCCTGGCGCCGGTCACCCCGGTCATCGTTGACCATGATACCGACACGCTGGCGCACGACGACATCCTGCTCAATCTTCACACCGGGCAGCCCCTGTTCTTCAGCCGCTTCCACCGGCTGATCGAGATCGTCGGCACGGAAGAAAACGACCGCGCCGCAGCGCGCGAACGCTTCCGTTTCTATCGGGATCGCGGCTACGAAATTCATTCCCATGACATTGGAAACAAGGCCAGATAAATGGATTCCGCCAACGGCGAGACCGACGTACTCGGAAAAATAGACGCCCTGCTCACCCGCCACCGCACCGGTGCGCCCACCCGGCAAGACCTCGTGTCGGCAGAGGCACAGGCGGCCCGCGCGGCGATTCCCGTTCTGACTGAAATCATCACCGATGACAGCGCCATCCCTGTTCTGACTGAGGCCGTGTCCGCTACCGGGGCAAGCGAGTCCATGACAGCCGGCAATGTAAAATCGCCGCCCCATATCGAGGCAGATACCCGCGAGCCCGCTTGCTCAAATGACCCGGTAGCGAACCTCCCTGATGACGAAGCCGCCCTGCGCCAGATTGAGGAATTCATGGTGCGGGAACTGGAAAATCGCATTGCGCTGGAATTCACCGCCACCCTGGATCGCGCCCTGAATGAGTTGCTCGAGCACTCGCGCGAACATATCCGGCTTGCCGTGCGCGTAGCGCTCAAGCAGCAGCTTGGCGCCCCAGACAAAGGCCCTGACCAGCCCTGACCGCCAGTCCGCTTCGACGGGGAAAACAGGTATAATTGCCGCCTTTCCCGTTACTCCAAAAAATTCCAAACCATGGAACTCGCCAAAAGTTTTGAGCCCGCCGCCATCGAGGCGCACTGGTACCCGCTGTGGGAATCCCGCGGCTACTTCAAGCCTGCCCAGAGCAACGTCGAAGGGGCCGCCACCGAAGTCGGCAAGCCCGCCTACTGCATCATGCTGCCGCCGCCCAACGTCACCGGCACTCTGCACATGGGTCACGCCTTCCAGGACACCCTGATGGACACCCTGGTGCGCTACCATCGGATGAAGGGCGAGAACACCCTGTGGCAGCCTGGCACCGACCACGCCGGCATCGCAACGCAGATCGTGGTGGAGCGCCAGCTCGATCAAAAAGGCATATCGCGCCACGACCTCGGTCGCGAGGAATTCCTCAAGCGGGTGTGGGCCTGGAAGGAAGAATCCGGCTCCACCATCACCCGCCAGATGCGCCGCCTCGGCGCCTCCTGCGACTGGTCGCGAGAGCGCTTCACCATGGACGAAGGCTTGTCCAAGGCCGTGACTGAAGTCTTCGTTACCCTCCATAGCCAGGGACTGATCTACCGTGGCAAACGTCTGGTCAACTGGGACCCGGTACTGCTAACAGCGGTTTCCGACCTGGAAGTGGTTGCTGAAGAAGAAGACGGCTTCATGTGGCATATCCGCTACCCGGTCGAGGGCAGCGACGAAGCGCTGGTCGTCGCCACCACCCGCCCCGAAACCATGCTCGGCGATATGGCGGTGGCAGTCCACCCCGACGACGAGCGCTACAAGCACCTGGTCGGCAAGCATGTACGCCTGCCGCTGTGCGAAAGAACCATCGCCATCATCGCCGACGACTACGTCGATCCGGCCTTCGGCACCGGCTGCGTAAAGATCACCCCGGCGCACGATTTCAACGACTACCAGGTGGGCCTGCGCCATCATCTGGAACCGCTCAGCATCCTCACCCTCGACGCCAGAATCAACGATCTGGCGCCGTCCGAATATCAGGGCATGGACCGTTACGAGGCGCGCAAGAAGATTATCGCCGACCTCGAAGCCCAGGGGCTGCTGGTTGAAACCAAGCCGCACAAGCTGATGGTGCCGCGCGGCGACCGCACTCACACCGTCATCGAACCCATGCTCACCGACCAGTGGTATGTGGCGATGGAAGGCCTCGCCCAGCGCGGTCTTGAAGTGGTCGCTGACGGCGAAGTGAAGTTCGTGCCGGGAAACTGGGCTCACGTCTACAACCAGTGGCTGGAAAACATCCAGGACTGGTGCATCTCGCGCCAACTGTGGTGGGGCCACCGCATCCCGGCATGGTACGACGAGGACGGTAATATCCATGTCGCGCGCAACCTTGAAGAGGCGCAGAAACAGGCCGGCCCGGACAAACAACTCCGCCAGGACGAAGACGTGCTCGACACCTGGTTCTCGTCCGCGCTGTGGCCGTTCTCGACGCTGGGCTGGCCGGAAAAGACGCCGGAACTCGACACTTTCCTGCCCACCAGTGTGCTGGTCACCGGCTTCGACATTATCTTCTTCTGGGTCGCCCGGATGGTCATGATGTCGGAACACTTCACCGGCAAACCGCCGTTCAAGGAGGTCTACGTCCACGGCCTGGTGCGCGATATGCACGGCAACAAGATGAGCAAATCCAAGGGCAACGTGATCGACCCGATCGACCTGATCGACGGCATCGACCTGGAAGCGCTGGTCGCGAAACGCCAGACCGGGCTGATGAACCCGAAACAGGCGGAAACCATCGCCAAGCAAACGCGCAAGGATTTTCCCGACGGTTTCCCCGCCTTCGGCACCGACGCGATTCGTTTCACCTTCGCCAGCCTCGCCAGCCATGGCCGCGACATCAAGTTCGACCTGCAGCGTTGTGACGGCTACCGCAATTTCTGCAACAAGCTGTGGAATGCCACCCGCTTTGTGCTGATGAATACCGAAGGCAAGGACTGCGGCCAGGATGAAAGCCTGCCGCTGGAATTCTCCGATGTTGACAAGTGGATCGTCAGCCGGTTGCAGCAGGCCGAGCAGGA
Organism: uncultured Sulfuricella sp.; assembly: GCA_964351305.1. Classification (GTDB taxonomy): domain Bacteria; phylum Pseudomonadota; class Gammaproteobacteria; order Burkholderiales; family Sulfuricellaceae; genus Sulfuricella. The sequence goes on along the minus strand of CAYGNO010000124.1, from coordinate 3,867 downwards.
AGTGTCCGAGGCCTTCGACACCTACCGCTTCGACATGGCTGCGCGGGCCATCTACGAATTCGTCTGGGACGAATACTGCGACTGGTACGTGGAACTGGCCAAGGTACAACTTGCCCCTCTCCCCAACCCTCTCCCACCGGGGGGAGAGGGAGCCGCAATGGAGGCCCGGCAGCGCGCCACGCGCCGCACTCTGGTGCGGGTGCTGGAAGCAACGCTGCGACTCGCCCACCCGATCATTCCCTTCATCACCGAAGAATTGTGGCAAAAAGTTGCCCCATTGGCAGGAAAGAGCGGCGACAGCATCATGCTGCAGCCCTATCCTGACGCCGACCCGAGCCGGGTCAATGCACCTGCCGCCGGACGCGTCGCAATGCTCAAGGAAATCGTCAACGCCTGTCGCACCCTGCGCGGCGAGATGAACCTCTCCCCAGCGCTCAAGGTACCACTCATCGCACTCGGCGACATCTCCACCCTGGCGCCCTACATTCAGGCACTGGCGAGGATTTCCGAAGTGACGATCGTACAGGGCGAGTTGCCGGCCGCTGATGCCCCCGTGGCGGTGGTCGGCGACCTCCGCCTGATGCTGAAGATCGAAGTGGACAAGGAAGCCGAGCAGGCACGGCTCGCCAGGGAAATTGCCCGGCTGGAAGGGGAAATCGCCAAGGCCCAGGCCAAGCTCGGCAACGAGAGCTTCGTCGTCCGCGCCCCGGCAGCGGTGGTTGCGCAGGAAAAAGAACGGATGGAGAACTTCGGCGCCACGCTGGAAAAGCTCAAGGCTCAACTCGCCAAGCTGGGCTAGACGACCGTCTGGACAATGCCACTTCCATAATGCCAAAACGGCGTTTCACCGCAGAGGACACGGAGGACGCTGAGGGAACCAATGGATAATCTTGTATTCACTTCATCGGGTGAATATGCGTGCTGTCTAAGCATTTGAACTCCTCCGCGTCCCCTGCGTCCTCCGCGGTTAGATTGTTTTTTCTGCCCTATCCCCCGTATGCAGACCCAACAAAAAACCCCGCCGAAGCGGGGCCAATTCTTCTTATTAAGCCGTTTCCGGCTTATTGTTGGTGTTATTCCTTGCCGCCCGCCGCAACCACCAGAGCCTTCCGAATCGCCTCGGGAGACTCCATGATCTTCATGAAGCTGTTCGCGCCGGCCATTTTCAGATCCGGATAATCGAGGGCAATGCGGAAGCGTGCATACAATGCAATCACCTTGTTGCCCGCGACCAGCATTTCATAGGGCAGATGCGCAGAGCCCTTGAGATCATTGAAATCGATCACGCCCATGATGTACTTGTCGTCCATGTACTTGTCGCCGCCCTTCATGGCCACGCCGAACACGGATTCCTTCTTGCCAGGAACGTCAACGCGGTAAACCTTGCTGACGCCGCCTTTGCCAGCCGCCAGATTGGCCTCGACCGCCTTCACGGCTTCTTCATAGCTGCCGTATTCGGCCAGCACGCTAGGTTCGTCGAAATATTCCATGCCGAACATGTAATGGTACTTGCGCAGTTTGGAAGCGCTCAGGCCCTTGGCACCGAATTCCTCCACCTTGCCCAGGGCGGCCTTCAATTTCTCGGCGGTCTGCGGCAAGTCGCCCGCCATCCGATAGCCGTTGGCCATGTAGGTCGGGTTAGTGTAGGAAACCTGCACGTCATTGCCCACCTTGGTCACGGAAACGCGCTGAGCCGCGCCAAAACCGCCGTGCTCTGACTTCGCCGCAGTGCTCTTCATCTCGTCATTGGTCACCACGATGATCGTGGTATCCGGATAGGGCGAGTAGCTGCCGGCGATGGTGAAGCCGTTCGCCTGCAATGCGGCCTGGGCAGCCGCCGCCTTGTCCGCCACCGTGCCCGCGCCCTTGGATGCCAGAACAAAGGGTTTAAGCAGCGCGTCATCCGCCAGTGCGGCACCCATGCTCAGGCCCAGGGTCAGGGTTGCGAGGATAAGTTTGCTGAATATTTTCTTCATATGCATGTTGCCTCCGCTAACTTTATTAATTTTAATAAAAAATGGGCCGAAGGATTTCTCCTTCAGCCCATAATCAGGTTATGCTTTTATGCATCAACAAATCCAGACTTAACCTTTATTACATTTTCCAAGCATAGGCGATGCCCAGGGAGTCTTGGCTCATCTTCAGGTCAGCCGGCCAGCCAGCGGTAGGGCCAGCAAGACCAAAACCAGTCATGCCATCACCATTGGTGACACCGGTAATTTTCTTTTCAAAGGCATGCATGTAGGACACGCTCAGCTCGGCCTTGTTCGCCAATGTCCAGGTAGCGCCCAGGGTCAGGTGCTGCTCGACAGTTGCCGGAGCCAGAATGTTGAAATAGGTCTGCTTGTTGTCCTTGATCGGGTTCTGGGCGTAATTGTAGCCCGCGCGCAGCAACAGATCGGGACGGTATTGATACGACAAACCGAGCTTGTAGACAGTCTGGTCAGTCCAGCCAAAACCGGAACCGTTGTCAAGACCCAAAGCCGGGCCACCACCCGCTATCGGATAGAGGCTGCCGTCATTTGCCAGCGACTTGATGTCGCCGTAATTAATCTGCACGATGTCGGCCGCGACCGTCATCTTCGGCGTCGCCTTGAATGCCATGCCGATGCCAAACGTTTCCGGGATATCGAAATTACCTTGCTCGGCAAACAGGCCTTTATACTTGTCGAACTTGGACATATCGGTCTTGCTTTGATAGGTCGCGCCAACGCTGAAATCATTCGTCAATTGGCCAATCCAGCCAAATTTAAGCCCGACGCCATGGGAGTAGTCTTTACCCCGGTCGGTCACGCTACCACTAGAGCTGGAAACAGGATCAAACCCCTGCAAGCCACGCGCCTCGAAATTCTGGAACACCACATTCAGGGTCACGCCGACCGAATGTTGCGGGTTCAGCTTCATCGCGAAAGTCGGGGCGATAAACAATTGCTCGAGGTTGCTATAGGTGTTCGTTGTCCCGCCACCCAGCGCAATTTTGCCGTAGTCGGTATTCATGCCGCCGTTACCGAAGACCGAAACGCCCAGCGACATCTTGTCGCCCAACATCATGTTGTAGCCAAACTCGGGAATAAGAAAATTCTCGCTTCCGCTCTTATATTCGCCACCCGCTGCAGGAACAGGAGCGAACATACCACTTTGCGGCTGCCAAGTCGTAGTACGGTGCGGCATAAACCAGTCCACGCCCAGATCCAACCGGTCGCCGACCAGAACCATGCCGGCCGGATTGGTTGCGGCAGCCAGGGAATCCTGCGGCAGGGCGATGCCTACGCCGCCCATGCCCTTGGCTTTAATGCCGATACCGTGGGAAAAATAACCGTTGGTTGCCGAAGCAATCCCCGGCATCGCCAGACCCGCAACAGCCAGAACCCCTACTAATGCTTTTAATTTCATTTTGTATGCTCTCCGTTATCGATTTGTAAATTTTCCATGCCCAGCCAGGATAAATTCTTTGAACCTGATTCTTTGGATCTGAATTGATAATCCAATCCAGACCTTTCGCTAGCCATGATCAGAATATGTCACAAACTGTAATATGTCTCAAATACTTTATCATGATTTCGTCGTATTAGCCCTTTCTAATGAATCATTTAATCCATTAAAACAATCTATTAAACAAAAGCTATTTTGTTGCTTTTTTGCAACAATCTGGTTTGTTTCTGAAATAGTTTTACCGTTTCACCCCGCAACCGATATTGAACGATTTCAATATGTTCCGGGTTCAACCTAAATGGATATGACTTTTCGATCCCAAATTATCCATTAGAGCCAAAGTACTGCTGCAGGAGCGGCGCCCTCGCCGCGATTTGCGTCCGCATTCGCGCCGGGGCGGCGCTCCTACATGCACGAGCATTCCAATGGGCAATC
>CAYGNO010000123.1:0-6974 GCA_964351305.1 uncultured Sulfuricella sp. | reverse complement strand
GGACACCGCCCTTTCACGGCGATAACACGAGTTCGAATCTCGTTGGGGACGCCAGCCTAATCAGGGGCCTGGAGAAATCCGGGCCCCTTGATTTTGCACCACGCTTGATTGGTGCTTAATCCAGCAGTTTGGAGTGGTAGTTCAGTTGGTTAGAATACCGGCCTGTCACGCCGGGGGTCGCGGGTTCGAGTCCCGTCCACTCCGCCAATATAAAAAAGCCAGCCTAACCGGCTGGCTTTTTCATTTCCGGCACTTTTAATAAGCCTGCAAGTCGGCACCATCGATGTCGAGCGAATGCCGCCAGAACTGGTCGTCGCGATCGAACAGGCGGTAGGTGCCGCGCGGCCCCCAACTGCCGGCAGCGTAGGCGTTAATAAAGTCGCGCTCCATCGACCAGACTTTCAGCACCGGATCCACGACGCGCCACGCCCACTCCACCTCGTCGATGCGCAGGAATAGCGAGTGATCGCCCAGCATGACATCCAGCAACAAGCCTTCGTAGGCGTCGTAATTCTCTTCGCCGCCCTTGTGGTAGGTCGCATCCAGACTAATCGTGCGCGTATTCAGATCCAGCCCCGGAACCTTGACCTGGAGTTCCATTTTCAGGCAGTCGTTGGGCTGGATGCCCAACAAAATCCAGTTGGGGTGCGAGCGTTCGTGATGGGCCTGACGCAACAGGTTCTGCGGCGGATTTTTGAAACGGATGCTGATCGCCGAGCTGTTTTCCGCCATGCGCTTGCCCGTGCGCAAGTAAAACGGCACCCCCGCCCAGCGCCAGTTATCGACGAACAATTTCAGCGCGGCATAGGTTTCGGTAACGCTATCCGGCGCTACTCCGGGCGCCTCCATATAACCCGGAACCGTCTTGCCGTCGATAGTGCCGCCCGCATATTGGCCGCGGAAGGCATGGGCGTGCACCGCGTTCTGGGTAATCGGGCGGATCGCCTTGAGCACCTTGACCTTCTCGTCGCGCAAATGCTCGGGGGTCATGCTCACAGGCGGCTCCATCGCTACCAGCGCGAGCAACTGCAATAAATGGCTCTGGATCATGTCGCGCAATGCACCGGCATTCTCGTAATAGTCGGTACGCCCCTCCACGCCCAGGGTTTCGGACTGGGTAATTTGCACGTGGTCGATGTAATGATGGTTCCACAGCGGTTCCAGCAAAATGTTGGCGAAGCGGAACACCATGATGTTCTGCACCGTGCCTTTGCCAAGGTAATGGTCGATGCGGTAAATCTGCGGCTCGTCCAAATGCTTGTACAGACTGCTCTGCAAGGTTTGCGCACTCAACAGATCATGGCCGAAGGGTTTTTCGATCACCACGCGACGCCAGCCATTTTTCTGCTTGAGCAGGTCGACTCCGCCCAGCTTCTCGATGATGCCGGGAAATTCGGACGGACGCACCGACATGTAGAACACCACATTGGGTGGAAAAGTGGAATTTTCGTCCAGCAGTTTATGCAGCTTTCGGTACGCGTCGGCATCGTCTGGCGGGTTGGGATGATAATGAAGCCGCGCGCGGAATCGCTTGAACGCATGCTCATCGTAGCCTTTGGGATACTTGTTGTTCAGCATGGTCGCCACTTCATCCAGCCACTGCTCGCGAGTCCACGGTTCCAGGCTGGAGGCGAGTATCACCATTTTTTCCGGCAGGCGCCCCGCCATTTCAAGGCGAAACAGCGCGGGAATCAACTTGATCCGCGCCAGATTTCCTCCGGCGCCAAAAATCATCAGGGTGCAGGGTTCCATGTTTTTCATTTTTCGTCCCCGGTCTGCTTCACTGCATGGCCCCCAAACGCGTTCCGCATCATGGAGAGCAAGCGGTAACCGTAGCCGGTCTCATTCTGGCTGGCGAAACGCATTTGCAGCGCCAGGGTCAGAACGGGTGCCGCCACGCCCTGCTCCACGGCCTCCACTGCGGTCCAGCGCCCTTCGCCAGAGTCGGCCACATAGGGTGCAACCTTGTCCAGGGTTTGATCGTCCCGCAGCGCCTGCGCGGTCAGATCAAGCAGCCAGCTTCGCACCACCGAGCTGTGCCGCCATAGTTCTGTAATTTCCGCCAGATCGAGCGCGAACTCCTGCTTGCCGCGCAGCAATTCCAGCCCTTCGGCCATCGCCTGCATCATGCCGTATTCGATGCCGTTATGGATCATCTTGGTGAAGTGTCCCGAGCCGATCGGGCCGACATGCGCCCAGCCGCGATCGGGGGCAGGAGCCAGCGCCTTGAGCACCGGCTCCATGACCTTCGCGACCTCCGGGGTCGCCCCCACCATCAGGCAGTAGCCGTTTTCCAGCCCCCATATGCCACCCGACGTACCCGCATCCATGAAGCCAATGCCCTGCTCCGCCAGCCAGGCGCCACGGCGCTGGCTGTCCTTGTAGTTGGAGTTTCCTCCATCGATGACAATATCGCCCTTGGCGAGCAGAGGAGCCAACTCACGAATTTGATTCTCGGTCGGCTCGCCGCTCGGCAACATGAGCCAGACCACGCGCGGCGACTGAAGTTTGCTTACCGCATCCGCTACGGAAGAAGCCGCGCCCATGCCCTCCTCCTCGGCAAGACTGGCCACCACGCCCGGCGAGCGATCATAGCCGACCACCTCGACACCGCCACGACGCAGCCGCCGCGCCATGTTGCCGCCCATTTTCCCCAATCCCACCATTGCTAGCCGCATCGCTCCCCCTTTATTGGTTATTATCATCACTGAGGCTAATTGCATGACTTAAACCGGAATTGTCCATTAGTGCCAAAATCACTGCAGGAGCGGCGCCAGCCCCCTCTCTAACTCTCCCTTTGGGAGAGGGTTGGCCGCTATTTGCGACTGCATTCGCGCCGGGGGCGGCGCTCCTACATGCATGAGCATTCCAATGAACAATCCGGGTTAAAAAGGTATTGTTGCCGAAAGCATACACGGTGTCTTCCCGCATCGTAAAGGCGCATTAAAACGGATTAAACTCCCGTCCGCTCCGCCGCCTTCACCAGTTCAGCGGCTTCCTTCGCCGTGAGCGACTTCCAGGGCAAGGGAATCAGGCCTGGCACCCGTTCCATGTAACGCCGGTAGACATCTCCGTGATAGACCGCCAGCTTCTTTTCTTCCAGCCGCGAACCGATGATGAAATAAACCGTCATCATCACGCTGGACAACAGCATTGCGGCATTCATGTCGCGCGTCCAGATCAGCACCAGCCCGAAGGAATACCACGGATGACGCACATAACGATGGAATGGCGAAAGATGGAAGCCCTCCTGGTCCTCCACCCGCTGAGTGTGTGATTTCCACTGGCGCAAGCCGAGGAATTCCTGAGTATCGTAATAATTCAGCGATTTCATAAAACCGAACAGCGCCGCCAGCGCCAGCCCGTTCGCCAACCAGGCACCAAGACCCTGCCAGGCCCATAGCGCCGGACCGGGATTGCGAACCATCAGCCAGAGTATCGGCAGCAGCATGAGCACCGCAAGAATATTGAAGCTCAGCCGATAAAGCGGCATCCGCTCCGGATAATGCAAGGCGACCCAGCTTTTAACCCGGAGCGAAGCCAGCGCCGAATGCATGACGAAATATCCCAGCCAGGATAGCGCCAGCACAGCCATATCCCGCCAATCCGATTCAGTCATGTCCTGTTCCGCCTTTTCTTGCCATCCGATGGCTTTTCAGGCAACGCTTTCAAGCGCCCGCCACAGGCAGGCGCCCTTGCTGGCCTTGTCGATCTCGTCCAGGCAGGCGCGGTGCGCCTCCATCTCGTCCGGTGTAACCGCCAGCACCATCAGGTCATGCGGCACGGAATCCTCGCCAAGATCGGCATGATTGCCTCCCGCCTCGGCGGATTCGATCATCAGGCTGTTCTGTCCGCGCGTCATGGCGAGATAAACCTCGGCAAGCAGCTCGGTGTCCAGCAGGGCGCCGTGCAGGGTGCGGCTGGCATTGTCCACAAAATAGCGGCGGCACAACGCATCCAGATTATTTTTCTGCCCCGGATGCAGATCCTTGGCCATTTTCAGGGTATCGATCACGTCCGGGCTATATTTCGCGATTGGTTCCAGACTGATCAGCTTCAGTTCCATGTTGAGGAATCCGAGATCGAACGGCGCATTGTGGATAACCAGTTCCGCGCCGCTGATGAATTCGATGAAATCCTGGGCGATATCACGAAAAAACGGCTTGTCCTGCAGAAACTCCAGGCTGATGCCATGCACCTGCTGCGCACCCGGGTCGATCTCGCGCTGCGGGTTGAGGTAATGATGGAAGTGGTTTCCCGTCAAACGCCGGTTGATCATTTCAACCGCGGCCACCTCGATGATGCGGTGCCCCAGATTGGCGTCCAGGCCGGTGGTTTCGGTATCCAGAATAATTTGCCGCATGGCTTAACCCCTTAACTCTTCGACGCCCCTGTTGGCTAGCCTGTCGGCCCGTTCGTTGCCTTCGTGCCCGGCATGGCCCTTGATCCACAGCCACTCGATTTCGTGCTGCGCGGCCAGCACGTCGAGTTGCCGCCACAAGTCATCGTTCTTTACCGGCTTCTTGTCGGCAGTGCGCCAGCCCCGCAGCTTCCAGGCATGAATCCACTCGCTGATGCCTTTCTGCACGTACTTCGAGTCGGTATGCAGCCGGACGATGCAGGGGCGCGACAGGGCTTCCAGCGCCCGGATCACCGCGGTCAGCTCCATGCGGTTGTTGGTGGTCAGCTTCTCGCCGCCGCAGAGCTCCTTTTCATGCCCGGAATAGCGCAGCCATGCGCCCCAGCCGCCGACGCCGGGATTGCCCTTGCAGGCGCCGTCGGTGTAGATCTCCACGATGTTGCGCCGCAGCTCCGGAATTTCCTTGTTCTCTACCATAATTTACTGTTCAGATATTTTATTGTTGATCATCTTCTGCGGTACCGGGGCGAGCGCTTTCTTTGCCGCTGAACTTCTGTTCCAGCTCGGCATGATCAAATGCATGCCGGCCACCCTCTTCTTCGCCTGCAGGAAATACACGCCACCCGCCAGCGCCCACCAGCGATCGCCTGCGGCCTCCATGAAGCGGCAGCGCCGCAGCCATTGGTCGCTGCGCAACGGCGGCGCATAACAGCACATCCGACCGGCCACCACATCAAAGCCCAGCAGGGCCAGCCAGTCCTTGATGCGCGGCAGGGAAATAAAATTTCCGTGCCAGGGGTAATTTTGCTTGCGACTGGGCAGGAACCGGGGCAGCCCCCACAGACTGAACGGGTTGAAACCGCTGATGATCACCTGCCCCTCCGGTATCAGCACCCGCTCCGCCTCGCGCAGAATCTGGTGGGGGTGCGCGCTGAATTCCAGCACGTGGGGCAGCAGCAGCAGATCGATGCTCTGGCTGGCAAGCGGCAAACTGCCCGGCTCGGTCAGCAACTTAATTTCCGCTTCCCCGTTTGCCGAAAATTGCGGCGCGGCAGCAAACCGCTTCGGCATGCGATTCGCGCGCAACAGGTCGGATTGGACGAAACCGATTTGCAGCGCATTGAAGCCGAAAATATCCGCCACCACCTGATCGAAATAGGCCTGCTCGCGCTCGATCAGGTAGCGCCCGAGCGGAGTGGCTATCCATTCATCCGTTGACATCATGCGAGCTTAATTCGAACATATGGTCATGAAGATCATTCCCGTTCCCGCTTTCGAGGATAACTACATCTGGCTGATTGGCGACGGGCATTACGCCGCAGTCGTGGACCCCGGCGACGCCGAGCCGGTATTGGACTATCTCGTACACCACGGGCTGCGCCTTGCTGCCATCCTGATCACGCACCACCACGGCGATCATACCGGCGGCATCGAAGCGCTTCTCAGGCACACCACCGTGCCGGTTTACGGCCCCCGCAAGGAAACCATTCCGGGCATTACCGACCCGGTCGGCACAGGCGACACGGTGCGATTGCCGGAACTGGGCGTGGAATTCGAAGTCCTCGACGTACCCGGCCATACCGCCGGCCACGTTGCCTATTATGGCGCAAATTCCCTGTTTTGTGGCGACACGCTGTTCACCTGCGGTTGCGGCAAACTGTTCGAAGGCACCCCTGCGCAGATGCATGCCTCGCTGCAAAAACTGGCCGCCCTGCCCGACGACACCCAGATCTATTGCGCCCATGAATACACCCTGGAGAACATCCGCTTTGCCAAAAAGGTGGAGCCCGCCAACCGCCAACTCCTGGAGCGCGAAGCGCGCGACCTCCAAACACGGGAACAAGGCCGCCCCACCCTGCCGTCCACCCTGGCTCTGGAAAAAGCCACCAACCCTTTCCTGCGCTGCGAACACCCCGCCGTGATTGAAGCCGCCGGTCATTTTTCCGGCAGCCCGCTGGATGATGCCGTCAAGGTATTCGCCGCCGTCAGGGAGTGGAGAAACCGATTTTAGTTCAATGCATTACCCTCTACCGCCAGAGCGAAAAAAGGGAAGATATTCCTTGACGCCGCAAGGGGTTCTTGGCTACCATCGGCGGAGTTTCAATTACGCTGAACAAGCAACGACAAACATGCGCCTTACCCCCCTTCTAATTCTGACGCTGGCCAGCGTTTTCTCGCTGCATCTGTCAACGGCAAGCGCAGCTGACTTGCTTGACCCCGATTCCTCCGAACAACCTGTCAAACAGGCACTGGCCGAAACGACTGAAGCAGAGATGCCTCTGCAGCTTCAGTCCAGCACCGGACTTCTTGGCTCCCCATCAAAAAAACCCCTTCATATCGCTTCGTCGGAAGAACCCGCCGACTTGTGGGATCGCATCCGCGATGGCTTCGCCCTGCAGGAACTGGATTCGCCCCTGGTGCAGAACCACGTTGCCTGGTATACCAACCGTCCCGAATACATGCGACGCATGGTGGAGCGCAGCCAGCTCTACCTGTACCACATCGTCGAGGAAGTCGAAAAGCGGGGGATTCCGACCGAAGTCGCCCTGCTGCCGATGATAGAAAGCGCCTTCAATCCCAAAGCCTATTCCACCAGCCACGCTTCCGGCATCTG
>CAYGNO010000122.1:0-6990 GCA_964351305.1 uncultured Sulfuricella sp. | reverse complement strand
GCGAGGGGCTGGCCTACGACCGATGCCAGGTCGGCGTCGTCACCGACATCGACCCGGCCCGGCACTTTGGAAAATATTACATTGAAACACCCGACCAGGTGTTCAACGTGCTGCGCACCCAGGTCGACGTAGTACTCACTGACGGGGTGGCGGTGCTCAACGGCAACGACCCGATGGCAGCGGAAATGGCGCCGCTATGTGACGGCGAAGTCATCTTCTTCGGCGCCAATCCCGATGTTCCGGCCATCGCTGACCACCTGACACAGGGGAAGCGAGCGGTGCTGGTGCGCGACGGCTTCGTGGCACTCGCTACCGGCAATGAAGAAGTACAGCTTATCGAAGTATCCGGCATTATGCTGGCAGGCGCCGGAGTTGCGGGGCTGCAGATCGAGAATGTGCTGGCGGCGACCGGAACGGCATGGGCACTCGGCCTGCCTCTGGAACTGATCCGCGCCGGAATCGAAACATTTAGAGGCTAGGTAGGGTGGGCACAAAAACGGTGCCCACCCTGCATTGGGTAAATAAGGAAACAAAATGGAAGTATCACGCATCCGGGCGTTGCGCGGCCCCAATCTGTGGAGCAGACGCACTACGATTGAAGCCATTGTGACATGCAATGAATGCCTGATCGTGGATATGCCAGACTTCGAAGCCAGACTGCGCGCGCGGTTCCCGGAAATCGGTTCCTTGAAGCCGGCGGGTCACGAAGAATCCATTTCCATGGCGCACGCCCTGGAGTTCGCCGCCCTTGGGCTGCAAGTGCAGGCCGGATGTCCGGTGACCTTCAGCCGCACTGCGGCAACGACCGAGGCAGGGGTATTCCAGGTCGTGGTCGAATACAGCGAGGAGCAGGTAGGCCGGCTCGCGTTCGAGCTCGCGCAAACGCTTTGCCATGCAGCAGCGGACGACACGCCCTTCGACCTCGCCGACGCACTGGCGCGCCTGCGCGAGCTGGATGAGGACGAGCGTCTCGGGCCCAGCACCGGGGCTATCGTTCAGGCCGCAGTGACGCGCGGAATCCCTTATCGGCGCATGACGTCGGGCAGCATGGTGCAGCTCGGCTGGGGTAGCCGGCAGCGCCGCATCCAGGCCGCCGAGACAGACCGTACCAGCGCCATTTCCGAGGCCATCGCCCAGGACAAGGAACTGACCAAAATATTGCTCGATGCAGCCGGGGTTCCGATACCGCAAGGGCGGCCCGTGTCGGATGCCGAGGATGCCTGGGTGGCGGCATGTGAAATCGGCGGCCCGGTGGTGATAAAACCCCAGGATGGCAATCAAGGCAAAGGCGTTGCCGTCAATATCGAGACCCATGAACGCGTACTGGCGGCCTATGCCGCCTCCGCCGAAGTCAGCTCCGAGATCATGGTTGAACGCTATATTCCCGGCTATGATTTCCGCCTGCTGGTGGTGGGAAATCATCTCGTCGCAGCGGCGCGCCGCGACCCTCCCCAGGTGATCGGCGACGGCGCTCACACCATCCGCGAACTCGTCGAGCAGGTCAACAGCGATCCCCAGCGCGGCGAGGGGCATGCGACCTCGCTCACCAAAATCCGCTTCGACGACATCGCCCTGGCGACGCTCGCCAAGCAGGGCCACGCCGCGGATTCAGTCCCCACGAAAGGCGCGCGCGTGATGCTGCGGAACAATGCAAACCTGAGCACGGGTGGCTCGGCGACCGATGTGACCGACGACGTTCACCCGGAACTGGCGGCACGTGCCGTAACAGCGGCCCAGATGATCGGGCTCGATATCTGCGGCGTGGACGTGGTGTGCGACAGCGTGCACAGGTCGCTTGAGGAACAGGGCGGAGCCGTCATTGAAGTCAACGCCGCTCCGGGCCTGCGCATGCACCTCGCGCCTTCGTTCGGCAAGGGGCGCGCAGTCGGCGAAGCGATCATCGCCAGCCTATTCGCCGAAGGTGAAGATGGCCGCATACCGGTGGTGGCGGTTGCCGGCACCAATGGGAAAACCACAACCGTGCGCCTGATCTCCCACCTGCTCGGCGAGAAGGGTTTGCGTGTCGGCATGACCAACTCGGACGGCGTCTATATCGAGGGGCGACGCATCGATACCGGCGACTGTAGCGGCCCCAAGAGCGCCCGCACCGTACTGCTCCATCCCGATGTCGATGCCGCGGTGCTCGAGACCGCGCGTGGCGGCGTGTTGCGCGAGGGGCTGGCATTCGACCGCTGCAACGTGGCGGTAGTCACCAACATCGGCATGGGGGATCACCTCGGCCTCAGTTATATCAGCACGGTCGATGATCTGGCCGTGGTGAAACGGGTTATCGTCGAGAACGTCGCGCCCGGCGGTGTTGCGGTTCTCAACGCGGCAGACCCGATCGTGGTGAAGATGGCCGATGCCTGTCCGGGTTCGGTGATCTTCTTCACCAGCGACCCGCATCATCCGGTCATGGCCACTCACCATGCGCGCGGCCTGCGCGTGGTATATGTGGAAGGCGGCGCCATCGTAGCTGCCGAGGGCAGCTACGAGCACCGCATCGCACTGGCGCAGATTCCTCTCACCCGGAATGGCACGATCGGCTTCCAGGTCGAGAACGCGATGGCCGCTACCGCCGCCTGCTGGGCGCTGGGTCTGGACTGGGAAATCATCCACGCCGGACTAGCCTCATTCGTGAGCGATGCGGCAACCGTGCCTGGGCGCTTCAACCTGTTCGACTACCGTGGAGCCACCCTGATCGCGGACTACGGGCACAACCCGGATGCCATCCAGGCTCTGGTGAAAGCCATCGAGCACATGCCGGCGAAGCGACGTATGGCAGTGATCAGCGGCGCGGGAGACCGGCGCAATGAAGATATTCGCCAGCAAACCCAGATTCTGGGGGAGGCTTTCGATACTGTGATCCTGTACCAGGATCAGTGCCAGAGAGGACGGGCCGACGGCGAAGTACTGGCGCTCCTGCAGCAGGGTCTGGAGCAAGCCAGCCGTGCCACCACGATAGAGGAAATCCGCGGTGAATTCCTGGCCATCGACACCGCCCTGGCGCGCCTCGAACCCGGTGACCTGTGCCTGATCCTCATCGACGAGGTTGATGCCGCGCTGGAACACATAGCGAAGCGAGTCGCCGAGAGCTGAATTAAGTAGGGTGGGCACGTTTTTGTGCCCACGCAGAGATAGCTGAGCTGGTTGACCGCGTGGGCACAAAAACGTGCCCACCCTACCGGGCTTTTCCGCCCTACATGCCGCGAATAATTATGGCACCCCGTAGGAGCGGCCTTGGCCGCGATTGGCAGCTATCGCGGCCAAGGCCGCTCCTACATCCCTCGCCCCTCGCCCCACAGCAGCCTGTGCAACTGGATTTGCAGCCGAACCGGCAGGTTGTCGCGCAGCATCCATTCCGCCAGCCTGGCTGGCTCAAGCTGGCCCTGGGCGGCTGAAAGCAGCACCGGGCAGCGGTCGGCAACACGCCTCTCGCTCAACACCTGTTTCGCCCACAGGTAATCTTCTTCGCCGCAGAGCACGAATTTTACTTCGTCCTGCGGTGTCAGCTTTTCCAGATTTTTCCAGCGATTTTTTTCAGCCTCGCCCGACCCCGGCGTTTTGATGTCCAGTACCCTGGATACACGCGGATCGACTTTGGAAATATCCATCGCCCCGCCGGTTTCCAGCGACACCGAATAGCCCGCATCGCAGAGCTGCTGCAACAGCGGCAGACAATTCTTCTGGGCCAACGGTTCGCCACCGGTCACGGTGACATAGCGGGGGTGAAATTGCGCCACCTTGTCGAGTATTTCCGGTAGCGGCAGGGTCTCCCCTTCCTGAAAAGCGTAGGAGGTGTCGCAGTAGGTACAGCGCAACGGACAGCCGGTCAGGCGGACGAACACCGTAGGCAAACCGGCGCGGCTGGTTTCGCCTTGAAGAGAATGGAATATCTCATTGATCCGCAGGCTGGGCTGCGGGGCGGCCTTAGAGCAAAATTCGCGTAGCGAAACCTCGTCCCTCTCTCCCTCTGGGAGAGAGTTAGGAGTGAGGGAACGGACACGGCGAGAAGCGTTGTTCATCATTCCGGACGGCGCTTCTCGCCGTGTCCGTTATTTGTTGCTGGCAAGGCGTTTCTTCGCCAGTTCCGCGGCATTGCTGAGCGGATATTTGGCGACGATGTTTTTGAGCGTCTTTTTCGCCGCAGAGGTATCGCCCAGCCCTTGCTGGCTGCTGGCGATATTCAGCAGCGCATCCGGCACCTTGGGACTGCTTGGATACTGGCTGACCAGTTTCTGCTGATTGGCGATCGCATTCTTGTAATCGCGCAAATTAAAGTAGGAGTTGCCGATCCAGTAGTAGGCACTGGGGGCAAGCTGACTGTCGGGATGCGCGCCGACAAAGCTCTGAAAACCGTCGATGGCCCCTTGATAATTGCCCGACTTGAATAAGCCCAAGGCGGCGTCATACGCCTTGGCTTCGTCGGCGACGACCGCGCCAACCGGGGTCTGATCGGAAGAAGCCGGCTTGGCGGAATCCGCCTGGCCCGGCGTATCCGCAGCAGCCCCGCCAACATTCTCCAGCTTGCGCAGGCGGCTGTCGAGATCGACATAAAGATCGCGCTGCCGCTTTTGCGTGGTTTCGATGTTATGGGTATGCACCTCGACCTGTCCGCGCAATGTGGCCAATTCGGACTTGATCTCGTCCATCTGGGACAGCATCCCCACCCCTTGGGAGCGCGCTGTGTTTTCCATTTGCGCGACGCGCTCCTCCATTCCCTGAATTTGCTGCTGCAGCGCCGCAATTTTCTGGTGGGCTTCGTCGTCCGAAAACAGACCTGCGGTACTCAGCGAGGCCCACCCCAAAGACAAGATCAGGAAAAGCGCGAGGCGGTACATAGATTACTCGCCCTGGTAAACGATGTCGGAGCGACGGTTTTCTTTCCAGCAGGATTCGTCATGACAGGCGGCGCGGGGCTTCTCCTCGCCAAAGCTGACAACCTCGATCTGGCTGTCCGACACGCCTAGCACGTTCATGATTTTCCTTACGCTGTCGGCGCGGCGGTTGCCCAGGGCAATGTTGTACTCGCGGCTGCCGCGTTCGTCGCAGTTGCCTTGCACGGCGATCTTGGCGCCCTTGGTGCCGGTCAAATACTTGGAATGCGCCTCGACCATCGGCTTATATTCAGCCTTTACGTCAGACTTGTCGAAGTCGTAATACACGCTGCGCTTGGAGAGAATGTTATTGGGGTCTGTCAGGGGGTTGGCCGTCACCGACTGCTGGCCGGCAGACTTGGCATCCGCGCCGGCCTGAGTCGCCGTTCTATCCTCGACCGCCGCCTTGGGCTGATCCTTCACGTCCTGGCCGGCACAACCCGCCAACAAGCCAACCAACAAAGTGCTGAACAATATTTTTTTCATCTTTAAATTACTCCCTGATTAAATTAAACTTATTACTTCAACAACAACGGCCCCCACTCGGGCTCGCGCACGTCCCCGGCCTGGGTGGACAGCCGCTGCTTCACCCGGCCATCGCTCGAAACTGCGGCCAGGATACCCCGCCCCCCTATTTCAGTGGCATATAGTAGCATTTTGCCGTTGGGAGCGAAACTGGGCGATTCATCCATGCGCGTGTCGGTCAGCAACTGCATCTGGCCGGACGCCAGGTCCTGCAGGGCGACATTGAAGGAAGAACCGTTGACGCGCTGGATAAAGGTGAAGCTTTTGCCGTCCGGGCTGAAATGGGGGGAGACGTTGTAGCTGCCCTCGAAAGTCAGGCGCTGCGCGCCGCTGCCGCTGACAGACATGCGGTAGATTTGCGGGCTTCCGCCCCGGTCCGAAGTGAATATGATCGATGCGCCGTCCGGCGAAAAGGACGGCTCGGTATCGATGCCTGAACTGTAGCTCAAGCGTTTCACATCGCTACCGTCAGCGTTGATCAGATAAATCTGCGAACTGCCATCCTTGGTCAGGACGATGGCAAGCCGCTTGCCGTCCGGCGACCATGCCGGCGCGCTGTTGTTGCCCTTGAACTGGGCCAGCGTCTGACGCTGGCCGCTGACCAGCGACTGGACGTAAATGATCGGCTTTTTCCGCTCGAACGAAACATAAGCCAGCTTGGTGCCGTCCGGCGACCAGGATGGGGAAATGATCGGCTCGTTGGAAGCCAGCACCGTCTGCGCGCCGTAGCCGTCCGCATCCGCCACCTGCAGCTCGTAGCGGGTACCGCTCTTGACAATGTAGGCGATGCGGGTGCTGAACACGCCGACGTCGCCGGTAAGTTTTTCGTAGATCAGATCGGCGATCTTGTGCGCCGTGGCGCGCACCAGAGTGCGATCGACCACATAGCTGTAAGCGTCGAGCTGGACCTGCTTCACCGCATCGAGCAGGCGGAAGCGCACCTCCAGCTTGCCGTCGGGCCGCGGCAACACGCTGCCGATCGCCAGTGCGTCGGCACCGCGCGTGCGCCAGTCCGGGTAATTCACCTCGGCCAGCTCGTGCGGTTCGGGCTTCACCCCGGCGGAATCGACGATCTTGAACAGGCCGCTGCGCTGCAAATCCGCCGCAATCACGGCGGTAATGCCCTGCGGCAGGGCACCTTCGCCGGCAAAGGGCACGACTGAAATCGGTATCTGGTTGGCGCCGCTGCCGACGATTTCGATGGTAAGGGCCGCATGAGCCAAGGGCGCAAGCAACAGCCACGCCGCACCAACAAGTAGCTTTCTGAATATCATTCCAATTTCCTTAAATTCGGTGATGAGTTATGGGTAATGGGTGATGCGGAAGCCCCCGCCACAACACCGTTTTTGATTTTCCCCATTACCCATAACTCATCACCCATCGCCCATTACCCATAACCTTATTCGTTCGGTCGAAATTTCAGCTTCAACTCCCTGAACCGCCCGATCAGCGCAGGGTCGGTCGGCAGAGGCAACGGCGAAGCCTTGCGTATGGCTCGCTCCACTGCGTTATCGTATGCCGGGTTGCCGCTGCTGCGCGACAACTTCACGTTCAGCACCTCGCCCGTCGGTATCAAAGAGACCTCGAA
>CAYGNO010000121.1:0-7024 GCA_964351305.1 uncultured Sulfuricella sp. | reverse complement strand
CACCGGCCTCTCCATGGCGCGCTGGCTGGACGCGAGAGGCGCGGTGGTGGCTGTCGCCGATTCACGCGACCATCCGCCGCACGCCGCACGCCTTCAGGCTGAGCTGCCTGGCGTGCCGCTATTCACCGGCAAGCTCAGGGAAGAGGTGTTTCGCAATGCCGACCTGCTCGCGGTCAGTCCGGGCGTGTCCCTGCGCGAACCGGCCGTTGCCGATGCGCTGGCGCATGGCGCGGAAGTGGTCGGGGATGTCGAGCTGTTTGCTCAAGCACTCAGGACTCAGGACTTGGAATTCAGGACTCGGGTTCTGGCCATCACCGGCTCCAACGGCAAGAGCACGGTGACCGAGATGGTCGGAGCGATGTGCAAGAAGGCCGGCCTGCATACGGTAGTGGCGGGAAATATCGGCCTGCCAGTGCTGGATGCATTGAGCGATCTGGGTCGGCGCGGCGAGACTGCCGACGTGTTCGTGATCGAACTCTCCAGCTTCCAGCTGGAAACCACGCACACCCTGCACCCGGCTGTAGCGACCGTGCTCAACGTGACCGAAGATCACATGGACCGCTACAACGGCATGGAGGATTACGCCGCGGCCAAAGAGCGCATTTTTGCCGGCAACGGCGTCCAGGTGCTGAACCGGGAAGACCGCTACAGCCTGGCGATGGCGAAGCCCGATCACAGGGTGATGACGTTTGGCCTGGACGCGCCACAAAACTCCGAGGATTGGGGGTTGCTGGGCGGCGAGAACGGCCCATGGCTGGCGCAGGGCGGGAATAAGCTGTTTCCGGTAGCCGATCTGCCGCTTGCCGGCTTGCACAACGCCGCCAATGCGCTGGCCGCTCTGGCCCTGTGCCGCGCTATCGACCTGCCCATTCAGCCCCTGATCGAGGCGCTGCGCGAATTCAAGGGCCTGCCGCATCGGGTGGAGAAAGTGGCGGAAATTAATGGTGTTACCTTCTATGACGATTCCAAGGGAACCAATGTAGGAGCCACGGTAGCGGCGCTCAACGGCATGTCGTGCAAAGTGGTGCTGATTGCCGGCGGCGATGGCAAGGGCCAGGATTTCAGCCCGCTGGCACCGGCAGTGTCGGCCCATGCCCGTGCCGTAGTGCTGATAGGCCGCGATGGGCCGAAGATCGGTGCGGCCCTGGCCGGCTGCGGCGTGCCCCTGCGGACTGCGGCGAGCATGGAGGAGGCGGTGATCCTGGGGTTTGAACAGGCCCGACCGGGTGACGCGGTGCTGCTGTCGCCGGCCTGCGCCAGTTTCGACATGTTCCGCAACTACGAACATCGCGCCCAGGTATTCATTGTCTCGGTCCGTAATCTGGAGGAGGTGAAAGCATGAATTCCTACTCGCCGGTAGCCGCCCAGCACGCCAGACCCGACTACGACCGCACTTTGCTGTGGCTGGCGATCCTGCTGCTCGGTTTTGGGCTGGTGATGGTGTATTCCTCCTCGATCGCCATCGCCGCAGCGGATAAACACACCGGTTTCCAGGAAAGCTATTACCTGGTGCGCCAGGCGATTTACCTCGGCGTCGGCGCCTTGTTCGGCCTGTTTGCCTTCCAGGTGCCGAACAAGGTGTTGCAGGAAACCGCGCCCTATTTGTTCCTTTCCGGCCTGGTGCTGCTGGTGCTGGTGCTGATTCCCGGCGTCGGTCGCGAGGTCAACGGCAGCCAGCGCTGGCTGTCACTGGTGGTGGTCAACCTGCAGCCGTCCGAGTTCATGAAGCTGTTCGCGGTGCTGTACGCCGCCGATTACACGGTGCGCAAGGCGGCATACATGGACAACATCAAGAAGGGCTTCATGCCGATGTTCATGGTGATGCTGCTGGTTGGCGGACTGCTGCTGCGCGAACCTGATTTCGGCGCCTTTGCCGTGATTACCAGCATCGCCATGGCAATCCTGTTCCTCGGCGGCATGAACTGGCGGCTGTTCGCCGGCCTCATTACCATGCTGCTGGTGGGATTTTTGCTGCTGATCTGGACCTCGCCCTACCGCATGCAGCGCATCATCGGCTTCATGGATCCCTGGGCCGATCCCTATGGCAAGGGCTACCAGCTGTCCCACGCGCTGATCGCCTTCGGTCGCGGCGAATGGTACGGCGTCGGTCTGGGCGCGAGCGTCGAAAAACTGTTCTATCTGCCGGAAGCGCATACCGACTTCCTGCTCGCGGTGATCGCCGAAGAGCTCGGATTCGCCGGCGTCGCCGTGGTGATCCTGCTGTTCGTCTGGCTGACTGTCCGCGCTTTCTCCATCGGTCGCCAGGCGGCCGGGCTCGACCGCCATTTTGCCGCGCTGGTGGCCTACGGCATCGGCGTCTGGCTGGCAGTGCAGGCGATCATCAACATGGGCGTGAATATGGGCCTGTTGCCGACCAAGGGCCTGACTCTGCCCCTGCTGTCATTCGGCGGCAGCGGAATCGCCGCAAATTGCACCGCGATCGGCGTGCTGATGCGGGTGGATTGGGAAAACCGGCAGGTTATGAAAGGTTACTCGGTATGAGTAATGGATTATGTATGAGTAATGGGTTATGGGTAATGGGTGATGAAAAGCGCATCGGTGGCGATTCATTACCCATCGCCCATCACCCATCGCCCGTCACCCGTCACCCGTCACGAACCATCCTGATCATGGCGGGCGGCACCGGCGGGCATGTGTTCCCGGCGGTGGCGGTGGCGGACTACCTGCGGCAGAAGGATTGGAAAGTGGTGTGGCTGGGTACTCGCGCCGGCATGGAAGCGCGGCTGGTGCCGGAAAAAGGTTACGAAATGGCCTGGGTCAAATTCGCCGGCATGCGCGGCAAGGGCGTGCTGCGCTGGGCGGCGTTGCCGCTCATGCTGCTGTTGGCGATATGGCAGAGCGCGGCGGCGATTTTCCGTGTCCGCCCCGACGTGGTGCTCGGCATGGGCGGCTTTACGGCTTTTCCCGGCGGCCTGATGGCTTCCCTGCTGGCCAAGCCCCTGGTGATCCACGAGCAGAACTCGGTGGCCGGGCTGACCAACCGGGTGCTGGCCTGCCTCGCCGATCGCGTCCTGGTGGCTTTCCCGTCGGCTTTCAACAACCCCGGCGACAAACCGCTCGGCTGCCGCAAACCGGCTTTTGACTGGTGCGGCAACCCGGTGCGCGCCGATATCGCCGCCTTGCCCGCACCGGAACAACGGATGGCCGGGCGTCAGGGCAAGCTGCGCCTGCTGGTGGTGGGCGGTAGCCTGGGTGCCGCGGCGTTGAACGATGCGGTGCCGCAGGCGCTGGCACTGATTGCGGAAGCCGAGCGCCCCGAGGTAATCCATCAGTCCGGCACCAGGAACCTGGAAAAGCTCAGAGCCAATTATGCCGCTGCCGGTGTCGCAGCCGACGCCCGCGCCTTCATCGACGATATGGCACAGATGTATGCCTGGTGCGACGTGATCGTGTGCCGGGCGGGCGCGCTGACCCTGGCCGAGATTACTGCCGCCGGTGTGGCCAGCGTGCTGGTGCCTTACCCGCACGCAGTGGACGACCACCAGACCGGCAACGCCCGCTTTCTGAGCGAGAACGGCGCGGCGGTGCTGCTGCCGCAGACCGAATTGAACGCAGAAAAACTGGCAGAACTGCTGCATGGTTTTACCCGCGAGAAGTTGCTGGCAATGGCGCAGGCGGCGAAAAAATTGGCCAAGCCAGAAGCCACGGCGGACGTGGCGAGGGTGTGCATGGAGCTGGCGAAATGAATATTTATTTGAACCGCAGAGGCGCAGAGACGCAGAGAAACGCAAAAACAAATGCAAGGGCTCTGCGTATGCAAAGGAATTCTTGGTTTTCTCCGCGTCTCTGCGCCTCTGCGGTTAAGGGTTTAAAAACATGAAACACAAAGTCAAACACGTCCATTTCGTAGGCATCGGCGGCGTCGGCATGAGCGGTATCGCCGAAGTGCTGCTCAACCTGGGTTACGAGGTGAGCGGTTCCGATTTGGGCGATAACGTCGCCACACGCCGGCTGAAGAGTCTGGGTGCCCAGGTGTATCACGGTCACGCCGCCGAGAATCTGGAGCGCGCCGATGTGGTGGTGATATCCACCGCGATCCAGGCCGACAACCCGGAGGTGGCGGCAGCGCGGGAGCGCAACATCCCGGTGGTGCCGCGCGCCATGATGCTGGCGGAGCTGATGCGCTTCAAGCAGGGCATCGCGGTGGCCGGCACCCACGGCAAGACCACGACCACCAGCCTGATCGCCAGCATACTCGGCGAGGCAGGCATGGACCCGACTTTCGTCATCGGCGGCAAGCTGGAGGCGGCCGGTGCCAATGCACGGCTGGGCCAGGGCGAATTTATCGTTGCCGAGGCGGACGAGTCCGATGCCTCCTTCCTCTACCTGACCCCGGTGATGGCGGTGGTGACGAATATCGACGCCGACCACATGGAAACCTACGGCCACGATTTCGGCCGGCTGAAGCAGGCCTTCGTCGATTTCATCCAGCGCCTGCCGTTCTACGGCATGGCGGTGCTGTGCGCCGACGACGCCAACGTGCGCGAGATCATGCCGCGCATCACCAAGCCGGTGACCACTTATGGGCTGGAAGAAGGCGCGCAGGTTCGGGGTACGGATATCAGCCACAGCGGCGGCCGGATGGATTTCAAGGTGCAGCGTGCCGGGCAGCCGGAGCTGGCGGTGACGCTTAACCTCCCTGGCGAGCACAACGTGCTGAATGCGCTGGCGGCGATTGCGGTGGCGATGGAGGTGGGCGCGCCGGATACGGCCATCGTCAAGGGCTTGGCCGAGTTTCGCGGAGTTGGACGGCGGTTTCAGCGTTACGGCGAGGCGGCGCTGCGGGATGGCGGCAGTTTCACCCTGATCGACGATTACGGTCATCATCCTGTGGAAATGGCGGCGACCCTGGCGGCAGCGCGCGGCGCCTTCCCGGGCCGGCGGCTGGTGTTGGCATTCCAGCCGCACCGCTATACCCGGACGCGCGATTTGTTCGAGGATTTCGTCAGGGTGCTGTCTACCGTCGACGCCCTGCTGCTGACCGAAGTCTATCCGGCCGGCGAAGCGCCTATCGTGGCCGCAGACGGGCGTGCCCTGGCGCGCGCCATCCGCGTGGCGGGCAAGGTTGAGCCGATTTTCGTGGAAACGGTGGCGGAACTGCCGCATGAAATCCTGAATGCGGCGCGGGACGGCGATGTAGTGCTGACCATGGGGGCCGGCTCGATCGGTCAGATACCGGGCCAGATGGCGCGGGGCGGAGCGTGAACTTTGAGGAGATCAACGACATGAATATGGCATTGGCGCTTGCGCCCCAACAGTTGCGTGGCGTGTTGAAGTACAACGAGACTATGAGCAAGCACACCAGCTGGCGCGTCGGCGGGCCGGCTGAGCGCTTCTACATTCCGGCGGATATCGCCGATTTGTCGCAGTTCCTGCAGGGGCTGGCGGCTGACGAGCCGGTGCATTTCATCGGCCTGGGCAGCAATTTGCTGGTGCGCGACGGCGGGTTGCGCGGCACGGTAGTGCTTCTGCACAGTGCGCTCAATCAACTCACGCTTTGGCACGGAAAGCCGGGCGCGCCAGCCGGTGTTTATGCCGAGGCGGGCGTGGCCAGTCCCAAGGTGGCGCGATTTGCAGCCTTGAACGGTTTCGAGGGCGCCGAGTTTCTCTCCGGTATTCCCGGCACGGTGGGCGGCGCGCTGGCGATGAACGCCGGCTGCTACGGCGCCGAAACCTGGCAATGCGTGACCGAGGTGCTGACCATCGACTGTTTCGGCGAGTTGCGCCGCCGTACGCCGCAGGATTTCGAGATTGGCTACCGTCACGTGGCGCTCAAGGCGGGGATCGGCTGCGAATGGTTCGTCGCCGCCTGGTTCGCTTTCAAGCCCGGCAACGGTGAGGTTTCGCGGAAAAAGATCAAGGGCTTGCTGGAAAAGCGGGTGGCGAGCCAGCCGATCGGCACGCCCAACGCCGGCTCGGTGTTCCGCAATCCGCCCGGTGACCATGCGGCGCGCCTGATCGAGGCGTGCGGCCTGAAGGGAACGACGATCGGCGGGGCGATGGTGTCGCCCAAGCACGCCAATTTCATCGTCAACGCCGGCGGAGCCACGGCAGCGGATATCGAGGCGCTGATCGCCAAGGTGCGGCAAACAGTGAAGGAGCAGCACGGCGTGGAACTGGTCACGGAAGTGCGGGTTATTGGAGAGAAGTCTTGAACCGCAGAGGCGCGGAGGCGCAGAGAAAGACGAGCTTCAATAGTACCAATACGTTAGGTTTCCTCAGCGCCTCCGCGCCTCTGCGGTGGGTAAAGGATTTGAACAAAGGTATATGGCAATTATGAACGGGTTCGGAAAAGTCGCAGTCCTGCTGGGCGGAAAATCCGCCGAGCGCGAGGTGTCGCTGAAGAGCGGCAATGCGGTGTTGGCGGCGCTCAAGCGCAGCGGCGTCGATGCGCATGCTTTCGACCCGGCCGAGCGGGAATTGGGCGAGTTGAAGCGGGATGGCTGCCAGCGTGTCTTTATCACCCTGCACGGCGGCCAGGGCGAGGACGGTACGGTGCAGGGCGCGCTGGCTCTGTTGGGCATTCCCTATACCGGCAGCGGCGTGCTGGCGTCCGCTTTGGCGATGGACAAATGGCGCAGCAAGCTGGTTTGGCAGGCGGCGGGGTTGCCGGTTCCCGCCTACGAGTTGCTCGATGCCGGCAGCGATTTCGCGGCGGTGGCCGCCCGCCTCGGCTTGCCGCTGTTCGTCAAGCCGGCCAACGAAGGCTCCAGCGTCGGCATCAGCAAGGTGAAGACGGTCGCAGACCTGCGCGCCGCTTACGAACTGGCGGCGCGTTACGACGATCTGGTGATTGCCGAACAGTTCGTCGGTGGCGGAGAGTACACCGCTGCGATCCTCGGCGGCGAGGCGCTGCCGGTGATCAAGATCGAGCCGGTCAACGAGTTCTACGATTATGAAGCGAAATACCTGCGCGACGACACCCGCTACCTTTGCCCGTGCGGGCTGTCAGCGGAGCAGGAGAGCGAAATTCAGCGCCTGGCAAAACGGGGCTACGCGGTAA
>CAYGNO010000120.1:0-7040 GCA_964351305.1 uncultured Sulfuricella sp. | reverse complement strand
CATCGCCGAAGCCATGGACAAGGTCGGCAAGGAAGGCGTGATCACCGTGGAAGACGGCACCAGCCTGCAGAACGAGCTGGAAGTGGTCGAAGGCATGCAGTTCGACCGCGGCTACCTGTCGCCCTACTTCATCAACAACCCGGACCGCCAGATATCCCTGCTGGATAACCCCTTCGTGCTGCTGCACGACAAGAAGATCTCCAACATCCGCGACCTGCTGCCGGTACTGGAGCAAGTCGCCAAGGCCGGCCGTCCGCTGCTGATCATCGCTGAAGATGTCGATGGCGAAGCGCTGGCTACTCTGGTGGTGAACAACATCCGTGGCATCCTCAAGACCTGCGCGGTTAAAGCGCCTGGCTTCGGCGACCGTCGCAAGGCCATGCTGGAAGACATCGCCATCCTCACCGGCGGCACCGTGATCGCCGAGGAAGTGGGCCTGTCCCTGGAAAAATGCACGCTGACCGAACTGGGCCAGGCCAAGCGCATTGAAGTGGGCAAAGATGAAACCATCGTTATCGACGGCGCCGGCGATCACAAAAACATCGAAGGCCGCGTCAAGCAGGTTCGCAAGCAGATCGAAGAAACCACCAGCGACTACGACCGCGAAAAGCTGCAAGAGCGCGTCGCCAAGCTGGCAGGTGGTGTGGCCGTGATCAAGGTCGGCGCCGCCACCGAAGTCGAGATGAAAGAGAAAAAAGCCCGCGTTGAAGATGCTCTGCACGCTACCCGCGCTGCGGTGGAAGAAGGCATCGTCGCCGGCGGCGGCGTAGCTCTGCTGCGCACCCGCGCTGCCATCGGCAAAATCAAGGGCGACAACGCCGATCAGGATGCCGGCATCAAGATCGTGCTGCGCGCCCTGGAAGAGCCTCTGCGCCAGATCGTCGCCAACGCCGGCGTCGAGCCGTCGGTGGTGGTGAACAAGGTTGCCGAAGGCAAGGGCAACTACGGCTTCAACGCTTCCAACGACACCTATGGCGACATGGTGGAAATGGGCGTGCTCGACCCCACCAAGGTGACCCGTTACGCGCTGCAGAACGCCGCTTCCGTGGCTGGCCTGATGCTCACCACCGAGTGCATGGTGGCCGAGATGCCTAAGGAAGAATCCGGCGGCATGGGCGGCGGCATGGGTGACATGGGCGGCATGGGTGGCATGGGCGGCATGATGTAATTTTGCCCCCGGCTTTCCAAGCCAACGAAAACCCCGCTTCGGCGGGGTTTTTTATTGCGCGTCACAAACGATTCGATACTTACCTTCTACAATTCGACCGGCTCGACGAATGGCATCGACCGCGTGGTTTTTTCCATGACGATCATGCCCGCATGGGGCTCGTTGATCCCGGCGGCGAAATACAGGAAGCGAAAGATTTCGTCTGCCCGATGGGCCGGAACCAGTGCCGTGATGATTTCCCTCTCAGTATAGAAAAGCTTCTTTGCCTGAACATTGCCGACCCCGATCCCGCGCGCGTGGTGGACAAATGCGTCGTTGATGCCCATTTCCTTGCGCAGTTCATCAAGCACGCGCTGCCCACGTCCTGCCGGACAAAAACAGGTGATGGCCTTGTAATGGGTTGCGCCCGGTTTCATGATTCCGAATCGGTGAACTTTTCGATGATTTCGGTCGGGATGTGGGTGGCCATCTTTTCCAGCGGCGTGATGTAGGCCATCCCCATGCCGGGAGTATCCAGCTTGGCGGTGGTGAAAATGCGCTCGAAGATATGGTCGGCCTGATCGGTGGAGGCCACGATGTAGATGACCTCCTTTTCCGCGTTGACCGTCACGCCGAGAACGCCCATGTGGCGCTGGCGCACACCCATGCCGCGGGCGTAAAACACCGTCGCTCCCTGCGCACCGGCCCTGCGGGCGGCACGCACCACTTCATCGGCCACGCCGCGCTGAACAATCGCCGTGATCAGCACCGCATCCGTCAATACGATAATTTCGTCGCTCATTCCAATATCACCCTTGCGCGCCGCTCCAGGGCGGTCCTCATGCGTATCCACAATCCCACCGCCAGCACGCTGACGATCGGGCCTACCGAAGCCATCGCCAGGATGCCGAACCCGTCCTGCACTCCGACCGCCTTGCCCAGCCCCAAACCCAGCGCCAGCACCAGGGGTACCGTCACCGGCCCGGTAGTGACGCCCGCGCAATCCCAGGCAAGGTTGACATACTCCTCGCGGGAAAGAAGCGTCATAAACAGCGCGAGCACATAACTGGGCAACAATAGCCAGGCAATCTGCAAATCGAAAATGATCTTGGCTACGCCGATCGCGGTGCCGACACCCACCCCGAAGGCGACTGCCCTGATCAGGGTATTTTTGGTGAAAGCGCCATCGGTCAATTCCTGCACCGTCATGCCCATGGCGTTCAGGGCGGGCTCGGCGAGCGTTGCGCCAAAACCCAGCAACAGGGCGAACAGCAAGGTCAGGGCTATGCCGACACCGTAGGAATACAAAGGCGAACCGGGGACGGATTCGAAACGGGCGAATGAAGCCGGGAACAGTTCGCCGGCCTGTGCGCCGAGCGCGGTCAGGCCGTAATCCAGGCCGATGGAGAACAGGGCCATGCCGAGTATGGCCAGCGAAACGCCGTACACGATAATGTTGAGGTGCTGCTGTTTTTCCTTCAGCAGGAAACGCTGCACCGCCCACAGGAACAACACCAGCGGCAGGATCGCGCGCAATGCCCTGAATATGTCGGCAAACGGCGTCATCTGCTGTCTATTCTCGCTGGGTGCGGTTGCCAGCAGGCTTTCGAGCGGAACATCGACCATCCACCCCCATTCCACGAACAGCCCCAGCAGCATCACCGCCATCACCGGGAACAGGGAGGCGAGTGTGACGATGCCGAAGCCGGAAAGCGGGTTGTCCTCCCGACCGGTAGCCGCCGAAACGCCTATACCGACCGCCAGAACCAGCGGAACCGTTACCGGCCCCGTGGTGATCGCGCCGCAATCCCAGGCCAGTCCGAGTATCGGGGCCAGCCTGGGATCGGACGCCAGATATGCCGTAAGCATCAGACACGGAGGCACTGCGATAAACAGAATGGTCTTCAGGCGCCAGTTGAAATAGAAGCGCAGGATGCCGACCAGCACGGCAAGTCCGACCCCGATCGCCACGGCGAACACCAGCCAGTGCACCCGGTCATGCAGAAGACTATAAAGTTGAGGTGAAGCTTCCGCGCTGGTCAGGCTGCCGGCCGCCTTGAGCGCCCCGATGGCCGGCTCGGCCAGCGTTGCCGCAGCACCCAGCGCAAAAGCCACCAGTGCGACGCTCATCAGGGAAGACCGGCCCGGCATGGTATAGCCGATATTCTCGCTGAATGGCATCAGGCCGTGCTTCACCCCTTCCATGAACAACATCAGGCCGACCATGATGCCGACGAGCCCCAGGGCCACATCTCCGGGGTTAGCCACCCGAACATGCAACACGATCAGCAGGAACAGCGCCATGAACGCGGCCAGTGGCACTACCGCACGGACCTGTTCGAGAAAACGCAAACCGACATAAGGCGCGATCAGGCGGTACATATCCACCGCGCGCAGACGCAGGCGGCGCCGCAACGGCGCATGTGCCGTCACCGCGTTGTAGCTGATGGCATGCTGCCGGTGCCGGACGGCGCCGAGATAGTCTCCGTAACGGATGCGGGTCTTCATCGCTGGTTCTGGATTGGGGCAGAGGTAAAAGTATCGCACACTCCGGCATGGCAACAAAGAATGCCTTTTGACGAAATTCACCCGCCGGGGCTATGATCTTCCCAGCAATCCAACTTAAAAAAATCATTCGCCACAGAGAACACAGAGTTCACAGAGAAAATGAAGCTCGCAGGAACGAGCGACTTGTCGCCCAACGCGCAAAAATCATCAGGCTGCCGACCTTGGCGTATTCACCCGACAGGTGGATACACCCAATATTCGGAACATCTTTAATCTCTGTGCTCTCTGTGGCTTGCATCTGCGGTTTTAAAGTTCAACAAGGATTCCGACATGGCCAGCACACCACCCAATTCCCTGATCCTCGCCACCATCGACCACCTGCGCCGCTTCGCCCCGTTCGACCGGATGGAGCGCGAGCACCTGGCATGGCTGGCGCAGCGGCTTTCCCTGGGCTACTACGCCAAGGGCGGGGTGATTGCCTCACCCGAACAGGGCGAGGTGTCTCACTTCCTCATCATCAAGCAGGGCGTGGTTCAGGGCGAGCAGGATGTGGTTCGCGCCCAGGAGGATGCCGCCTGGCTGGAGCTGCACGAGGGCGAGTGCTTCCCCCTTGGCGCACTGCTGTCCAAGCGAGCCGTCACCAGCACCTACCGCGCCAAGCAGGATGTGTTCTGCTACGAGCTCGCTGCGGCGGATTTCCATGAGCTGATCCATTTGTCTCCGCCCTTTCAGGATTTTTGCACGCGCCGTATCGCTTCCCTGCTGGAGCAGTCGAAGCAGATCATCCAGGCGCAGTATGCAAAGTCGAGCTCGGAGCAGCAGTCGCTGTCCAGCCCCCTGTCGGCGATCATCCGCCGTAATCCGGTGACGTGCGCGCCCGAAACGCCGGTGCGGTCGGCGCTGGAAACGATGCATGCCCTGAGCATCGGCTCGATGGTGGCGATCGATGACGCGCAGAAACCGATCGGCATCTTCACCCTGCACGACGTACTCAACCGGGTCGCCCTGGCGCAACTTGATCTGGATCAGCCGATCTCTTCCGTGATGAGTTCCAGCCTTACCACCCTGCCGCCCCAGGCATTCGCCTACGAGGCGGCGCTGGAAATGGCGAAGCACGGTTTCCGCCATGTCCTGGTGACGCAGGACGGGAAGCTGGTCGGGGTGATTTCGGAGAAGGATTTGTTTACGCTGCAGCGGGTAGGTCTGCGCCAGATCAGCGCGTCTATCCGCGGGGCAAACGATATCGCGGCGTTGCAGCATGCTGCCGGCGACATCCGCCAGCTTGCCCACAACATGATGGCTCAGGGGGTGGCGGCGGAACAACTGACGCAGTTCATCTCCACCCTGAACGATCTGCTCACTGCCCGTATCATCGAACTGGAGTGCACGGCGACAGGCGTCATGGAGAGTCCGCTATGCGCTGGCTTCTGCTGGATTGCGCTGGGATCGGAGGGGCGATACGAACAGACGCTCAATACCGACCAGGATAACGGCATCATTTTCCATGTGCCCGAGGGGGCGACTGCCGAGCAGGTGCGCGCCCAGCTCTTGCCGATCGCCCGGCGCATCAACGAGGCGCTCGATGCCTGCGGCTTCCCCCTGTGCAAGGGCAACATCATGGCGAGCAACCCGCTATGGTGCCTGTCGCTTGCGGAATGGCAGAACACCTTCGCAACGTGGATCGACCAGGGCAACCCCGAAGCCCTGCTCAACGCCTCGATCTTCTTCGATTTCCGACCTCTGTTCGGCACGCACGAACTGGCGCAGCAACTGCGTGGCTGGCTGAAGGGCAAGGCGGCCGCCAATCCGCGCTTTCTCCACCAGATGGCCGCCAACGCCCTGTGCAACCGGCCGCCGCTGGGCCTGGTGCGCGATTTCGTGGTGGGCGAGACGCATACCCTCGACCTCAAGCTTAACGGCATCACCCCCTTCGTCGATGCCGCCCGCATCTACAGCCTCGCCAGCGGCGCGACACAAACCAACACGGTGCAGCGGCTACGCGCCGGCGCGGCGCGGCTCAACATTGCGCCGGCGGAAATCGGAGCCTGGGTGGATGCGCTTCATTTCATCCAGCTGCTGCGCCTGCGCATCCAGCACCAGCAGTGCGAAGATGGCAGCGAGTTGAGCAACAAGATCGACCCGGACAGCCTCAACGACCTTGACCGCCGCATCCTGAAGGAGGCTTTCCGCCAGGCACGCAAGCTGCAGTCCAGGCTGGCGCTGGACTATCATCTATGAGCTTGTTCGCGCGCTGGTTGCGCGGCGCGCCCCGGCTCGACGAGGCCGCCGCCCGGCGCTTGGCGGCCTGGCAGGCACTGGACAAGCCCAGCCCGCATGCCGTTCTGGAGCGCGACCGTTTCGTCGTGGTGGATGTCGAAACCACCGGACTGAGCCTGGCCACGGACCATCTCATCGCCATCGGCGCGGTAGCGGTAAAGGCGGGCAGGATAGACCACGGCGACAGCTTCGAGATCGTGCTCCGGCAGGACGCCTCCAGCGGCAAGGACAATATCCTGATCCACGGCATCGGCGGCACGGCACAGACCGAAGGCGTCGCCCCGGCTGAGGCGCTGCTGCGCTTTCTCGAATATCTCGACCGTGACCCGCTCATCGCCTTCCACGTCGCTTTCGACGAGACCATGATCAAGCGTGCCCTGAAGAAAACCCTCGGGCTGAACTTCCGCCATATCTGGCTCGACCTCGCCTGCGTGATGCCCGCCCTCCACCCGGAACTGGCGCGCAAATGCCGCGCCCTGGACGACTGGATCGGCCATTTCGGCATCGGCAATTTCGCTCGTCACAGCGCGCTGGCAGACTCGCTGGCGACCGCGCAGTTGCTCCAGGTAGCCATGGAAAGCGCACGGCAAAACCGCATTGAGGACCTTAAGGGATTAATTGAATTGGAAAAAGCGCAACGCTGGATAAGCCGGACAAACTGATCAAAATTCAGTTCAGTATCTAAGATATAAGACACAAGAATGATCAGTTGGCCAGAAAAGCTTTACATCCGGGTTTTTTTGCTTCTATACTTCCGCCACATGTCTCGGACAGGTGGGGGCAACGCCATCACGGGATCATGCAATAAGAAGTCGGTTGGCCAGGGGCGGTAGCACCCCATGGCCTTAAAAAAATCTGTCGGTTTCAGGAGGAGGCAAGATGCAATTAACCGAGAAACACAAGGAGTACTGGCACAGGAACCTCAAGATCACGGCGCTTCTGCTGGCGATCTGGTTCATCGTCACCTTCGTCTTCAGCTTTTACGCCCGCGAGCTCAACGAAATCACCTTTATCGGATTTCCGTTGGGCTTTTATTTTGGCGCTCAAGGCTCCCTGATCATCTATGTCGCGATCATCTGGTTCTACGCCCGCTACATGAACAACCTGG
>CAYGNO010000119.1:0-7052 GCA_964351305.1 uncultured Sulfuricella sp. | reverse complement strand
GGCCTTGCCAGCGATAGACCGACTCGCACGGCGCGAGAATGTTGACGCAGGCCGCAAGCCGTTCCTCCACCAGCCTTCCGGCCAACCGCTGGGCGGCTTCCCGGTCCGGCAAGTTGGTGATCACCAATATTGTGTCAATTTTGGGTTTCATACATGCGTACCTTGCTAATCTTGTTCATTCTACTCGGTTTCCCGGCCCTGGAGATTTATGTCCTCGCCAAGCTGGCCGGAACTGTCGGCTGGTGGCTGTTGCCCTGGTTGCTGTCGAGCGCGATAGTCGGAGGCTGGCTGGTACGGGAGGCTGGCGCCATGTTGCCGCTACGCCTGTTCGCCGCCCTGCAGTCGGGCCACTCCCTCAGCTTCTCGCTGTTGATCGGCTTCCGCAACGTGCTGGCAGGGCTCCTGCTAATTTTTCCCGGCATTGTCAGCGATTTTCTCGCCCTGATCCTGCTACTCCTGCCCCACCCCAAAGTCACCATGCCGACCGCAGCCAACGACGACGTGATCGATGGTGAATGGACGCAGGTCAACGAGCACGACAAGCTGCGTTAGGCCGCCCCCAGCCCGTCGCGCACGCTCGGGCAAACCAGCCACACCCCCCAAAAAGACCAAGCGCTGTGGTACACTATTCGCTTTGCCAAGCGCAGCGCGATGTCGCCGCAGCACACAATCAGCAATTGTTGTTTCAGCATGGAACAGGTTTATCGAGTCGGCGAACAAAAAAGCCACTTTAATCTAGAGGAAGTACGCATGTCACACAAATTGACGATCATGCCGAGCAAGCATTCGGTGATGGTCATGGAAGGCGAGTCAATACTGGATGCAGCCCTGCGCGAGGGCTACACGCTACCTTACGGCTGCCGCAACGGTGCCTGCGGCGCATGCAAGGGCAAGATTCTGGAAGGCACGGTCGATCATGGCGACTATCAGAATCATGCCTTGAAAGAATCCGAAAAGCTCGATGGACTGGCGCTGTTCTGCTGCGCCGAGCCTGAAACCGACGTAGTGATAGAAGTGCATGAAGTGGCCGACGCACAGGATATCCCGGTCAAAATCATGCCGTGCAAAGTGGAAAAAATCGAAACGCCCGCGGAAGACGTCGCGGTGCTCTACCTCAAGCTGCCGGCCAATGAGCGCCTGCAATTCCTGGCCGGACAATATATCGACATCCTGCTCAAGGATGGCGCTCGCCGCGCCTACTCTCTCGCCAACGCACCCCACGACGACAGCTTTTTGCAGTTGCACATCCGCCGCGTACCGGGCGGCAGCTTCAGCGACCTGGTGTTCACGCAAATGCACGAGAAAGCCCTCCTGCGTTTTGAAGGCCCGTTGGGCACCTTCTTTCTGCGCGAAGACAGCGACAAACCGATTCTCCTGCTCGCCAGCGGCACCGGCTTCGCCCCGGTCAAGGCCATGCTCGAGCACGCCTTCCACCACGGCATCAAGCGCCCGATCACCCTGTACTGGGGCGCTCACAACCTGAGCCACCTGTACATGCTGGATTTGCCGAAAAAATGGGCACAGGAACACGCCAATTTCAAGTTCGTGCCGGTACTGTCCGAACCCGCACCGGAAGATCGCTGGCAGGGCAGAACCGGCTTCCTGCACCAGACGGTAATGGAAGACTTCGCCGACCTGAGCGCTTACCAGGTCTACGCCTGCGGCTCGCCGGTGATGGTGGAAGCGGCGCACCAGGCGTTTACCGCGGAACGCGGCTTGCCGAACGAAGAGTTTTATTCCGACGCGTTTACCTTCAGCAGCAAGCCCAAGGCCTGATTCGACGATATAGTTCTTTGGGTGGATGCACTGCGCTTATCCACCCTACGGACTTTTGGTATTCGACGGTTAGAAGGGGGGGGTTGATCAGCCCGCGTAGGGCGGATTAGCGTAGCGTAATCCGCCGAATGGGTTCCACCATACAGCGCAATGCCCGCTGGTTATTGCGTCCGACGCGGATTATCTGTGCTTGAGCAACTCATCAAGCGCGAGCCCAATGTCTTTGGCGATTTGACGGAGCAAAATGGGGGAGATGTCTCGACCCTAATGAAACGGAACCGTTGTACAGCGGCCTACGGTATCGCGGAATTGTTTGTGTGATCCGCGTTGGCGGACTTCGGTGAAACCGAGTTTGATGAGGATGGCGATGACTTCATTGGGTTTGAGGACGGGAACATTGCCCATGAATCAAGCGACGGCGACGTTTTGGACCCCAACAAACTCGGACTCCAGCACGGGTTCACCATCTTCCAGAAGCATTGCAATAACTTCACGCAGGTTGTTATTGACTTCATCCAGCGTTTCTCCCTGAGAATGAGCGCCGGGGAAACCGGGAACAAAACCAACGAACAGGCCCGTTTGTGGGCACCGCTCAATTACCGCTGAGTAAACTTTCATGGCTGGCTCCAAAACCGCATGGAAAATTAATTATCATTATATGCTCTGTGATAAGCAACCGCCGCGCCGAATAATACAGCTCGGTGGCTAGAATCAATTGCGCTGCTGCAGCAGCACCATGCTTTCGCGGTAATGCTTGCCGGCTTCGTCGGCGCGACCGATTTTTTCCAGCAAGTGCGCCAGCTCCAGGTGCGTCCCGGCGTTGGGTTCGATGCTCAGGCTGGCATCCAGGTAGCTCTGCGCCTTGCCCCACAGCTCCTGCTTTGCGCATAACCGGCCCAGCGTTTGCAGCAGCGCGGCATCCTGAGGGTGCCGCTTGAGCCAGTTCTCGGCGCGTTCGATCTGTTTCAGCACGTCCTTGCCCAGGCATTCGCCGTACAACCTGACCACGTCGCTGTCCCACTGGCTTTCCAGGCTTGCGGTAATGATATCCATCGCGGTCTGGCACTCGCGGAAGGCGAGGAAACCTTGCGCAGCGGCCAGCGCGATCTTGCTGATGGTCTTGTCGTCACCGGGGATCTTCTGCCAGTATTCGCGCAAGCTGGCCAAATCCTGCCGCTTGCGTTTCAGATTTTCCTGGTGCGCGCTGATTTTCTGCTGTGCGGCCTGAATCGGGTCTATCGCTTCACGTCTTTCCAGTTGGGCGACCAGTACCAATACCTGATCCCAGTTTTTCGCCTGCGACTGCGCCTTCAATTCCAGCCGCAATGCCGCGAGATTTTTGCGTGTAGTGGCCTGCAATTCCTTGAGGGACTGCAGCGCCTGCTGGAAGTCGCGCTGGTCTAGCAGCAGCTCGGCCTGGGTCATCAGCCGCGGTTCCGGCCGATCCCGTCCCACGCTCTCGGCTTGCACCAGATAACTGTCGCGGCGGTCGTAAGCCTTCAGTTCATGGGCGGCGCGCGCTGCCAGCAAGGCGTTGGCCAGAGGCGCTTCCTGCGATTCCAGCGCGCTGGCGGCAAACTTCTCGGCCTTGGCGTAGCGCCCTTCGTAGAAGGCCAGCAGCGCGTCGTCCATCGCCTCGCGCGCCTTGTCGCGCCGCCGCTCCTGGCGGAAGGTGCGCACATAGGCAGGCAAGCTCAAGGTATGCACGGCCAGACGCACCGCCCCATAGCCTGCGGCAAAAACCGCCAGCAGCAGGGTCACAAAAAGGTTGAGGGACAGTTCGATCCGGTACGGGGAATAAACCAGCAGCACGTAGCCGGCATTGTGTTTGGCGGCCAGCATCAGCGCCACCGCCGCGGCCAGGATGGCCAGAATCCAGAACAGCGCTTTCACTTGGCCCCCGACCTTTCGCGCACCAGTTTATAGTTGCGCACCGCGTTGAGGCTGGCCGAAATATCCGGCATCTCGATGCTGAGCGGGCCGCCGGCAAGCTGCTTGAGAACGCCCAGCGCGGCCTGGGTGGGCTTGGCCTTGATGTCGAAATAAC
This sequence comes from uncultured Sulfuricella sp., assembly GCA_964351305.1. GTDB lineage: Bacteria > Pseudomonadota > Gammaproteobacteria > Burkholderiales > Sulfuricellaceae > Sulfuricella. The sequence continues at coordinate 3,229 of CAYGNO010000119.1, read as the reverse complement.
GGCGCAGCCAGGCATCGGCGGCTTTCAGGTCGGCTTTGTAGGTAACCTCGTCGTGCCGCAGCAAGGCAATGCGCGCCGACAACAAACGCAGCCGCAGGTTTTCCCGCAGGAAATAGGCTTGCGTCGGGGAGAGCAGCGGCGCATCGGAGTTTTCCATGTTCTGGATGCGAACCAGTTGCTTCATGTCCAGCCAGATTTCACGGCCCAGCCTGGCCAACGGCGTCTCATCGCCACGCGCCTTCTTCTCTACCCGGTCGACGGGCACTTCACTGCCGATCACCAGCGGCAAGTCGTCCACCATGTTGGCCAGACTGTCGAGGCGCAGGCTGTGACCGACCACATCGACCGCCGGCAGTGCCTGGAGGCGCTCGATATCGGTGACGATCGCCTTGCGCAGGCTGATGAACTGCGGCTTGTCGATCCGCTGCAAGCGGCTGTCGGCGGTTTGCAGCGCGATCAATGCGGCCTTGGGATTGCCGGCGAGCTGCAGTTGCTGGCTGGCGATCAGCAGAATCTGCTCGATCTCGGCCAGCACCCACTCGTCGCGGTTACGCGACAGCTCCTGGTAAAGGGATTCCAGCGCCACCTGCTGGTTCTGCGATTCGGTCAGCTTCTGCTCCAGCATGCCGAGCTTGACCATCGCCTGGCGGGATTCCTCCTGCGCCCGCGCTGCTACGATCTGGCTTTCCTTGTTACGGCTGTCGAATTCGGCCAGGCGACGGCCCAGGTTCTGCTCCAGGGCATTACCGTGCTGCCGGCTGTCCAGCCACTGCCAGCCGATCAAAACCAGCGCCACGACGGCCACCGCCAACCCGAGATTGAAACGGGATGCTCTCGCCGATGGCGGCCTTGTCTCGGTTGGCACTGGCATTTCCTCTTGCTTGTCCTGTGTATTCTCGTTCATGCCCGCTCTCTAGTTTTTTCTCGCCACTCGATCAAACCCCTCAGCAAGCCCTCATCGCCCGCAGGGGTAACATGAACCTGCTCTATCCCCAACCCGCGCGCCACCTCGGCAATATTTTCATGGAACACAAACACCGGCATCTTTTTCAGCCATTGTTGCCCAAGTTTGCCCACCAGATCAAACAGATTGCGCATACTCTCGCCGCTAGTCACAGTTATTGCGTCTATTTCACCGCGCACCTGCTGCTTAAGCAGCAGGCCGGCATCCCCGCTGACGGGCTTGCCGCGCCGGTAACACTCAACCATGGCGAGTTCGGCGCCACGCCGGACCAACTCGTCGCCCAACAGTTCGCGTCCGCCTTCCCCGCGAAAAATCACCACCTGCTTGCCTGCCATATCCTGTAATTCGGGCAACGCCAGCAACGCTTCACTATCGAAACGGCCTTGAGGCACGAGCACGCCTTCGCAACCAAAACGCTGCAACTCTTTCCCGCTGCCCTTGCCCACCGCCGCGCAGCGCAAACTTTGCGGCCAGGTTCGCTTTGCCCGAATCTGGTTCATCGCCTTGTTAACCGCATTGGGGCTGATGAAAATCGCCAGGTCGAACTGTTCCAGCCGGTCGATTACCCCGGACAAGGGTCCCATATCCTGCGCATCGAAAATTTCCAGCGTGGGGAACAGGATCGCCCTGCCGCCGGCGCGCTCGATCAGCTCAGCCAGGTTTCCCGCCTGATGCGCAGGCCGGGTCACCACCACGCCGACATTTTCCAGCGGTTTCATCCGTGCTGCTCTAGCTCCGCCAGTATCTTGTCCGCCCCCATGCCGATCAGGCGCTGGGCCAGTTCCTTGCCGATCTGTTCCGCCTCATCAGGTTTGCCTGACACTTCCGAGCGCACCACGCGCACGCCATCAACGCTGGACACGAAGCCGCGCAAGCGGAGCACGCCATCGGCTATTTCGGCAAAGCCGCCCAGCGGCACCTGACAGCTTCCCGCCAGGGCGCGGCTCATCGCGCGCTCCGCCGTGACGCAGGCGGCGGTATCGGTGTGATTGAGCGGCGCCAGCAAGGCAATCAGATCGTCGCGCCCGGCTCGGCACTCGATGCCGATCGCGCCTTGCCCCACCGCAGGCAGGCTCTGCCCGGTGGGCAGCAGCGAAGTGATGCGCTCGCCCAGACCGAGGCGCTTCAGCCCCGCCGCAGCGAGAATAATCGCGGCGTATTGACCTTCATCCAGCTTGCGCAAACGGGTTTGCACGTTACCGCGCAGCGACTCGATTTTCAGTGCCGGAAAACGCGCCTGTATCTGGCACTGGCGACGCAAACTTGAAGTGCCGACCACGCTGCCCGGCGGCAATTCTTCCAGCTTTTTGAACTGGTTGGACACGAAAGCATCGCGCGGGTCCTCGCGTTCGCCGATGGCAGCGAGAACAAATCCCTCCGGCATCACCATCGGCACGTCCTTCAACGAGTGCACCGCGATATCAGCGCGACCTTCCTGCATCGCCTGCTCCAGTTCCTTGACGAACAATCCCTTGCCGCCGATCTTCGACAGGGTCTTGTCCAGAATCTGGTCGCCGGTGGTGGTCATGCCGAGGATTATTATCTCGATTTGTGGATATAATGCTTGCAGATGCTGTCTGATATGGTGAGCTTGCCACATCGCCAGCGCGCTTTCTCGCGTCGCAATAGTGACCTGCGTAATACCGGCGTCTGTATTGTCCGAGTGAGTTTTCAACGAATTTCCCAAGGCAAAGATTACATAATGAACATTAAGCTGGCCAACGGCCTATCGGTGATTATTTTAGCATGGTTCACCGCCGCCGGCGTGTACGCCGAGGATAGCGCCGAGGTGCCGATTGCGCACGACCTTGCCGCCGATGCCCAGGAAGCAAAAACCAGGGGCGTGCCTATCATGCTGGTCTTCGGCAGCCGCAACTGCACCTTTTGCCTGATACTCAACCGGGATTTTCTGCGGCCGATGCGGCGCAATCCGGAATACGAAGCCAAAGTCATGATGCGGCGTATCGACACCACGGCCAACGCCGCGCTTCGCGACTTTTCCGGCAAAACCACCACCCACGCCCGTTTCGCCAAGGAACACCGGATCAAGCTGACCCCCACCATCAAGTGGTTTGATTCGGAAGGCCACGAACCGACCGAACCGCTGATCGGCCTCTCCACGCCGGATTACTACGGCGGCTTTCTCGACCAGCGCATCGACGCAGCCCTCGCCAAGGTACGCGCCGAAAAATAATAAAGCCTGTCCGCGTGGGCACGATAAAGCTGTGCCCACCCTACCCGACTGTGGCAATCCGTGTTCATCCG
>CAYGNO010000118.1:0-7061 GCA_964351305.1 uncultured Sulfuricella sp. | reverse complement strand
CGGCGGTGCACCGGGTCGTTCTGCATGTAGGTCAGGGTGTCGTTCATCCAGCCCATGTTCCACTTCATCGAAAAGCCCAGGCCGCCGAGGTATACCGGGCGCGACACCATCGGCCAGGAGGTGGATTCCTCGGCGAAGGTGAGTGAGCCGGGAAACTCGTCGTGCACCATGATGTTGAGCTGGCGCAGGAAGTCGATGGCTTCGAGGTTTTCCCGTCCGCCGTACTTGTTCGGCAGCCACTCTCCGGCCTTGCGCGAGTAGTCGAGGTAGAGCATGGAAGCGACCGCGTCCACGCGCAGGCCGTCGAAGTGGAACTCCTCCAGCCAGTAATGGGCGCTGGACAACAAAAAGCCTTTGACCTCGTGCCGACCGAAATTGAAGATGTGGGTGCCCCAGTCGATATGCAGGCCCAGGCGCGGGTCTTCGTGCTCGTACAGGGCGGTGCCGTCATAGTTGGCGAGCGCCCAGGCGTCCTGCGGGAAGTGCGCCGGCACCCAGTCGAGGATGACGCCGATATCCGCCTGGTGGCAGGCGTCGATGAAGGCGCGCAGTTCGTCCGGCGTGCCGTGGCGGGAAGTCGGGGCGAAGTAGCCGGTGGTTTGATAGCCCCAGGACTCGTCCAGCGGATGCTCGGAAATCGGCAGCAGTTCGATGTGGGTGTAACCCATTTCCTTGACGTAAGGGACCAGGCTTTCGGCCAGTTCGCGCCAGGTATAGAAGCGACCGTCGGGATGGCGCCGCCATGAGCCGGCATGGATTTCGTAGATGTTGAACGGCGCGTGCAGCCAGTCGAGGTTCTTGCGCTTTTCCAGCCAGGTGTTGTCCTGCCAGGCGTGGCCTGCCGGCGCAGTGATGCGGGCGGCGGTATTCGGGCGCAGTTCGAATTCCCTGGCGTAGGGGTCGGCCTTGACCAGCACCTGGCCGCTCTGGCGGTTACGGATTTCGAACTTGTACAGGCTGCCGGGAGGAAGCCCGGGGATGAAGATTTCCCACACTCCCGAGCTTCCCAGGCTGCGCATGGTATGGATGCGGCCGTCCCAGCCGTTGAAGTCGCCGACCACGCTGACTCGCTCCGCGTTGGGCGCCCATACCGCGAAGCGCACGCCCGCGATGCCGAGGCTTTCCATCGGCTGCGCGCCCAGCATGCGGTAGCCCTGATAGAGCCGGCCTTCGCCGAAAAGGAAGAGGTCGTGCTCGCTGATGGTGCTGGGGAAGGAATAGGGGTCGTGGCTGGTTTTCAGCACCCCGTTTTGCAGGTGGCGCAGGCGGCACGGGGCGGGCGGCGCTTCCTTGCCGCGCCATTCGAACAGGCCATGCGGGTCGGTTTTCTGCATGTCCTCCCAGCCGTCTCCCATCTGTAGCCAGACTTTTTCGGAGAAGGGGGCGAATACCCGGACTGTCCAGCTTCCGCTGGCCTGGTGCGTGCCGAGGAAGGCGAAAGGATCATGCAGCCGGGCTTGCAGCAAGGATTTTATTCGCGGATTGACTTTCATGGGGGCATGTTTCTATAAAGTCGGATATATTTGGATTATAACGGCTGTTACTCGGCTTGCGGGAGATTTCGGTCTGCTATAATCTTCCATGGTGCTTCGCGTCAGCTGTGCCCGGATGGGCTCCATCGGTTTCCGATAATTTAAGTGGGGGTTAGTCTTGCAGAAAGAATATCCACGTTTTGTCAGCTTGCTGACAAAAAACACCGTCGCCCTGATTCTCGCCGGCGGGCGCGGCTCCCGCCTGAAAATGCTGACCGAGTGGCGAGCCAAACCGGCCGTGCCGTTCGCCGGCAAGTTCCGCATCATCGACTTCCCTCTTTCCAACTGCGTCAATTCGGGCATCCGCCGCATCGGCGTGATCACCCAGTACAAGGCGCACAGCCTGTTGCAGCACCTGCACCGCGGCTGGAGTTTCCTGCGCGGCGAATTCAACGAATTCGTCGAACTCATGCCGGCGCAGCAGCGCATCGAGGAAAGCATGTGGTACCGCGGCACCGCCGATGCGGTGTACCAGAACATGGACATCCTGCGCAACTACGATCCGACCTATGTCCTGATCCTGGCGGGCGACCACGTTTACAAAATGGACTACGGCGAAATGCTGGCCTTTCACGCCGCAAGCGCGGCCGACATGACGGTGGCCTGCATCGATGTGCCGCTCGAGGAAGCCAGGGACTTCGGCGTGATGTCGGTGGATGACCAGCAGCGCGTGGTTGCCTTCAATGAAAAACCGGAACATCCGCAGCCGACTCCGGGCAATCCCGATATGGCGCTGGCGAGCATGGGTATTTACGTGTTCAACGCTGAATTTCTCTACGAGCAGCTGTTGCGCGACGCCGACGATCCGAATTCCTCGCATGATTTCGGCAAGGACATCATCCCCTACATCATGTCGCGCTACCGCATTTTCGCCCACCGCTTCTCCGACAGTTGCGTCGCGGCGCCGGGGGAGGCGCCTTACTGGCGCGATGTGGGGACGGTGGATGCCTATTGGGAAGCCAATATGGAGCTCACCAAGGTCACCCCCGATCTCAACCTTTACGACGATACCTGGCCGATCTGGACTTACCAGGCGCAGTTGCCGCCCGCCAAGTTCGTTTTCGACGATGAGACCCGTCGCGGCGCGGCGGTGGATTCCCTGGTGTCGGGCGGCTGCATCATCAGCGGTGCAACGGTGCGCCGCTCGCTGCTGTTCTCCAATGTCTATGTCCACAGTTTTGCCGAGGTCAGCGATTCGGTCGTGTTGCCGGACGTGGACATCGGGCGTGGCGCGCGCCTGCATCGGGCGGTGGTGGACAGGGGCTGCAAAATCCCTGAAGGGCTGGTAGTGGGGGAAAATCCCGAGGAGGATGCCAAGCGCTTTTACGTGACAAAAAAGGGGATCACCCTGATTACGCCCGAGATGCTTGGGCAGCGACTGCACCATGTTAGATAATAGGAATGGGTGATGGGTGATGTGAGCGGCCTTTCCTTACCCCTTACCCATCACCCTTCACCAGTTTTTATATGACTGAAAAAAAACTCAACCTGATTCTGTGCTGGCATATGCACCAGCCGGACTACCGCAATCTGACCACGGGCGAATACATGCTGCCGTGGACCTACCTGCACGCCATGAAGGATTACACCGACATGGCTTATCATCTTGAAAGCCATCCCAAGGCCCGCGCCGTATTCAACTTTGTGCCGGTGCTGCTGGACCAGCTGGAGGATTATGGCCGGCAATTCGAGGAAGGCAAGTTGCGCGATCCATTGTTGAGCCTGTTGGCTGAAAAGGATCTGGATCGCCTGCCGGTCGAGCGGCGCAAGCTGATTTTCGACAGCTGTTTCCGCAGCAACCATACCATGATGATCGACCCCTACCCGGCCTACAAGCGGCTGAGCGATCTCTACAAGCGCCAGGAGCCGTTCGGCGAGACGGCGTTTGACTTTCTGTCCGGGCAGTACCTGGCCGACCTGCTGGTCTGGTACCACCTGGTGTGGTGCGGCGAAACCGTGCGGCGCAACAATGAGCTGGTGGTCAGGCTGATGGCGAAGGGCTCTCATTTCACCCTTGCCGACCGCCGCCATCTTTTCGACCTGATCGGAAAAACCATCCAGGGGCTGATCCCGCGCTACCGCAAGCTGGCCGATTCGGGCCAGATCGAAATTTCCACCACGCCGCACTACCATCCTATCGTACCGCTCCTGATCGACTTCAAGGTGGCTCGGGAATGCATGCCCGGCGTCAGTCTGCCCGAGGCGGCATGCTATCCGGGTGGGCTCAAGCGCGCCTCGTTCCATATCACGTCCGCGATCGAAAGCCACCGCGACCGTTTCGGCACCGCGCCGCAGGGCATCTGGCCGGCCGAGGGGGGCGTGTCGCAAGCGGCGGCGACGGTGTTCGCCGAGCACGGCTGTCGCTGGATGGCAAGCGGCGAAGCGGTGCTGGTCAACAGCCTGCGTGGTCTGGACGGAGAGCAGCCGCTGCCGGACCGAACGAGCTACCTTTATCGTCCCTATCGGCTCTCCACCGGCGATCACGAGATTGTTTCCTTCTTCCGCGATGACATGCTGTCGGACAAGATCGGCTTCGAGTACGCGAAGTGGTTCGGCAGGGATGCAGTGGATAATTTCATTCATGAGCTGGAGGAAATCTGGCGGCATACGCCGGCAGACGAAAGCCCGGTGGTCAGCGTCATCATGGATGGGGAGAATGCCTGGGAATACTATCCTTATAATGGTTATTATTTTCTGTCCGAGATGTACGAGGCGCTGGAGTCGCACCCTTTCATCCGCACCACCACCTTCAAGGATTATCTCGACAGCAGCGCGTCGCAGGACAGCATGCAGGCGCAATTGCCGCTGGGCCTGGTTGAGGGCGCAGGAACAACAAGCCCGGCGATAGATGAATTGCCCTACCTGGTCGCCGGCAGTTGGGTGTATGGCACATTTTCTACCTGGATCGGAGACCCCGCAAAGAACCGCGCCTGGGACCTGCTGTGCTCCGCCAAGCAAAGCTTCGACCTGGTCATCGGCAGCGGCCGCCTGGACAAACAGGAAACCGATCTCGCACATAAACAGCTGGCCGATTGCGAGGGGTCGGACTGGTTCTGGTGGTTCGGCGATTACAATCCGCAACACAGCGTCGAGAGCTTCGACAAGCTGTACCGGGACAACCTGACGAACCTTTACCGGCTGTTGAAACTGCCCGTTCCAGATGAGCTCGGCGAGCCGATCAGCCACGGTGGCGGCAGCCCCGAGGCGGGCGGCGCGATGCGGCGGGCTTCATGAGTGACGAGTCCTAAGCCCTGAGTCCTGAGTAAAAAATTCGCGGAGCGACAATTACTCAGGACTCAGGACTCAGGACTTAGCACTCAGGACTTTATGATAATGACCAAACCAATCTCACTGTTATTAGGCGTCCACGCCCACCAGCCCGTCGGCAACTTCCCGGAAGTGCTGGAGGATGCGCACCTGCGCTGCTATCGTCCCTTCATCCACACCCTGCACCGCTTCCCGGACTTCCATTTTGCCGTGCATTTTTCCGGCTGGCTGCTGGACTGGCTGCTCCAGCACTACCCCGAAGACATGGCGCTGCTGCGCGAGATGGTCAAGCGCGGGCAGGTCGAGCTGTTCGGCGCCGGCGACACCGAGCCGGTGCTGGCGGTGATTCCCCATCGCGACCGCGTCGGTCAGGTGACGCGGCTGTCCGACAAGCTGGAAAAGAAGCTGGGCCAGCGACCGGCAGGCGCCTGGCTGACCGAGCGGGTGTGGGAGGCAACGGTGGTGCCGGCGCTGGCGGATGCACGCATTCGCTACGTGACGGTGGACGACTATCATTTCTTCTGCGCCGGCAAGACTGCGGCTGAACTGGATGGCTTCTACACGACAGAGGAGGACGGTCGCCAGCTCGACCTGTTCCCGATTTCCGAGGAGTTGCGCTATCGCTTCCCGTTTTCTCCCGCCGACGAGGCGGTGGCCTACCTGGAGGGCCTGGCCGACGAAGGGCGCGCCGCAGCGGTGTATTTCGACGACATCGAGAAATTCGGCATCTGGCCGGAAACCTACGAATGGGTGTACGAGAAGGGCTGGCTGGTGAGCTTCATCGAGGGCGTGCTCGCATCAGGGAAAATCCGCACGCAGCGCTACAGCGATTATCATGCTGCCGCCAAAACGCGCGGCGTAGTGTACCTGCCCACCACCTCCTATAGCGAGATGAACGAATGGACCCTGCCGGCGCCTGTCGCCAACGAGTATGCCGATCTGGTGGCGCGCGCCAAGGCCGAAGGCTGGTTCGCCCGGGACAAGGCGTTCCTGCGCGGCGGCATGTGGAAAAATTTCATCACCCGCTATCCCGAGGCCAACTGGATGCACAAGCGCATGCTGGGCCTGTCCGAACGCCTGGACAAATTGCCGCCGAACAGGAAGAAACCGGCGATGCTCGACGCCCTTTATCGCGCCCAGGCCAACGACGCCTACTGGCATGGTCTGTTCGGCGGGTTTTACCTGCCGCACCTGCGGCGCGCGGTGTATCACGCCATCGTCGAACTGGAAGGCGGCCTCGACCAGTGCGATCCCCGTCCGGCAAGGCCCCGCTTCGATTGCGACCTGGATGGCCAGGACGAGATTTTCCTGCACAATTCGGCTATCCAGGCGGTGGTGCGTCTGGACGGCAATGCCGGCGTGATCGAGTTCGACAGCTACCCGCTGCGCCATAATTTCGCCGACAGCCTGATGCGCCAGACCGAGCACTACCATCGAAAAATCCATCTGCGCGAGGATCATGGCCGGCGCGAAGGCGCCGGCATTGCCTCGGCACATGATCGCGTCGCCTTCAAGCATGAGATTCATCCGGATGATCTGGCTACCGATGTGCGCCCGCGCGGCCTGTTCATCGACAGCATTCAGCCGGAGGGCGGCGAATTCGCGGCCTTGCAGGATTACCAGATGAAGACGGAGCGCGATTCGTCCCTGACCTTTAACGGTAGAGGGGTGGAAAAACGGCTGCACTTGTCTGAAAACCGGCTGGAAGCGAGCTACCGTTTCGGCAAGGAAATCTGCGGCACGTTCACTACCGAAATCAATCTGGCCATGCCGAGCTGCGACGGCCCGGCAGGGAAGTTCATTTTCGCGGGCCAAGTGCCGGGCGGTTTCGGCCAGTTGATGGAGCTGGATTCGGTCAGGGAATTGCTGCTCGACGACGATGTCCTGGGCGGTGCGGTAAAATTGACCCTGAGCGAGCCGGGCCGCCTTGTCAGCCGGCCCCACTTCAGCGTGTCGCAGTCCGAGGCGGGCTTCGAGAAAATCATGCAGGCGGTGACGCTGACGCTTTCGTGGCCGCTGGATAAACTCCGGCACGAACTGCATGTATCGCTGGAAGTGCTGCCTAAGCAGTAATAGTAATGTGGCAGCGAAATATTGACATGTAGGTTGGGTTAGCGGTTTTATCGCGTAACCCAACAAACCCAACCAAAAGTAGGCACCTCTAGGCGACAGTCACCAAAGGTGGTGCCTCCAGGCGAAACCACCAAAAGTAGGCGCTTCTAAGCGACATTTTGAAGGAAGTTTGGGTTTGTTGGGTTACGG
>CAYGNO010000117.1:0-7129 GCA_964351305.1 uncultured Sulfuricella sp. | reverse complement strand
CAGGTGCGCAGCCCGAAGCAGCAGGACATCTGCTACGCCACCCAGAACCGGCAGGACGCCGTCAAGGTCATGAGCCCGCAGGTGGATGTCTTGATCGTGGTCGGCAGCCCGACTAGTTCCAACAGCAACCGCCTGCGCGAGGTGGCCGTCAAGCTTGGCACCGAGGCCTACATGGTGGACGACGCCAGCGAGCTTCAGCCCGATTGGTTCGAAGGCAAAAGCCGTGTCGGCCTGACCGCCGGTGCGTCAGCCCCCGAAATTCTGGTCAAGCAGGTGATCGACCGCATCAGGGCGCTGGGCGCCGTGTCGGTGCGCAAGATGTCGGGCATCGAGGAGACCCTCAAGTTCCCGCTGCCCAAGGGGCTCAAGCTGGACGGCTCCGGGCGGGACGCCATCGGCAGTGACCTGCATGCCGAGCCTTGAGGGCGGCCCATTAAAATCAGCCCATGATAGACATCAGCCTGCTCCGAAAAGACCTGCCCTCGGTGATTGCGCGCCTGCAAACCCGCAAAAACCCGCAAACCTTTCTGAACGTCGAGGCTTTCCAGGCGCTGGAAGCCGAGCGCAAGACGCAGCAAATCCGCACCGAAGAACTGCAAAACCAGCGCAACACCCTGTCCAGGCAGATTGGCCAACTCAAGGCCAAAGGCGAAGATGCGGCGCCGGCGATGGCGCAGGTCACGGCTTTCAAGGCGGAGCTGGACCGTTGTGTACTGCGGCTGGAGATCATCCAGAGCGAGATGCAGGCGCTGCTGCTCGCCGTGCCCAACCTGCCGCACGACAGCGTGCCGCAGGGCACCGGCGAAGCCGGCAATGTCGAGGTGCGCAAATGGAGCCCGGTGCAAGGCCTGGGCGGGCGCCCTCCGGCCCTGACCTTTGCCGCGAAAGACCATGTCGATGTCGGCCAGCCGCTGGGGCTGGACTTTGAGCTGGGCAGCAAGCTCTCGGGCGCACGGTTTACCGTGATGAAAGGCCCGCTGGCCCGTTTGCACCGTGCGCTTGCGGCGTTCATGCTCGATGTACAGACCGCCGAACATGGCTACACCGAATGTTATGTGCCCTACATCGTCAATGCCGACTCCTTGCGCGGCACCGGCCAGTTGCCCAAGTTTGAAGAAGACCTGTTTGCCGCCAAAAAAGGCGGACAGGAAGGCGAAGTCGAGGCCGACAGCGCGGCCTTGTATTTGATCCCGACGTCTGAAGTGCCCCTGACCAACTTTGTGCGCGACGAGATCGTACCCGAGGCGCAATTGCCGCTCAAATTCACCGCGCACACACCGTGTTTTCGCTCCGAAGCCGGCAGCTATGGCCGCGACACTCGCGGCATGATCCGCCAGCACCAGTTCGACAAGGTCGAGATGGTGCAGATCGTTCATCCCGAGCACAGCTACGACGCGTTAGAGGCCATGACCGGCCACGCCGAGGCGATTTTGCAAAAGCTGGGTCTGCCCTACCGCGTGATGCTGCTGTGTACGGGTGACATGGGTTTTGGCGCCAGCAAAACCTACGACCTCGAAGTCTGGCTGCCGGCGCAAAATACCTACCGCGAAATCAGCTCGGTCTCCAACTGCGAAGCCTTCCAGGCGCGCCGCCTGCAAGCCCGTTTCAAGAACGCCCAGGGCAAAAACGAATTCGTGCATACCCTCAACGGTTCCGGCCTGGCGGTGGGCCGCACGCTGGTGGCGGTGTTGGAAAATTATCAACGCGAAGACGGCACCGTCGAAGTGCCGACTGTCTTGCAGCCCTACCTCGGCGGAATCCAGGTTCTCGGCGCCTGATAAACTACACGATTCGACATTGGAGAGGTGGCAGAGTGGCCGAATGTACCTGACTCGAAATCAGGCGTAGGAGCGATCTTACCGTGGGTTCGAATCCCACCCTCTCCGCCATGTGCATGAGTTTGCAGGCTTCCAAAGAAGTCCGGGAAACCAGCAAAAACCCCCGCAGATCAACAGCCTGCGGGGGGTTTTGTTTTTTGACGTCCGGCAGAGTTCGTTGCTATTGACCCCATTACAATTACTTATATGCTTCGCAGGCTTTCAATTCTGAATGAGCCGATCTGTAAGGTCAGGAACGACGAGTGACATGAACGTGCCATTTCAAGCCGGTGTAAAAAACGAAGCAAGCCATTTGGCTCAAGGCTTGCGGGAAGATCTGCTGCATCATGACCCCCTGCTTGATTGCCTGGTGGAGCTAACGCGTATACACGGTCGGCCAAGCACCCGAGCTGCCTTGTCCGCCGGCCTTCCGCTTCCCAAGGCGGGCTTGCCTCCGACACTGTTTGCGCGCGCTGCCGCGCGTGCAGGCTTGTCTTGCAAAATATTACGCCGGCCCCTGGAGAAAATAGATGCGGCCTTGTTGCCGGTGGTACTGCTCCTGGCGGGCGATGAGGCCTGCCTCTTGCTGGGGTGGGATGACAAGGGGAAGACGGCAAACCTGCTCTTCCCGGAGGCGGGGCAGGGCGTGGTCGTGCTTTCGCGTGAGGAATTGCTTGGCCGATATGCCGGCATCGCGATTTTTTCGCGTCCGAACTTTCGTTTTGATCAGCGAACACCGGAATTGGCCGATATCCCGCAGCGCCATTGGTTCTGGGGGGCATTTCGCGATCAGTTTCCGCTTTACCGCGACATTCTGGCGGCAGCGCTTCTTATCAATTTATTCGCGCTGGCACTACCGCTTTTTTCAATGAACGTCTATGACCGCGTTGTGCCCAACTTCGCGATAGAGACTCTTTGGATGCTGGCTTTCGGGCTGTTGCTTGTACTCGTCATCGACTACTTCCTGCGCGTCATGCGGGGCTACTTTGTCGATCTTGCCGGTTCGCGCATAGATATCAAACTTTCCACGCTGATCATGGAGCGCGTACTGGGGATGCGTCTGTCAGAGCGGCCAGCCTCGGTGGGCTCGTATGCCGCCACTTTGCGCTCTTTCGAGTCGGTCCGCGACTTTATTGCGTCGGCCACGGTCACTGCGGTCGTCGATCTGCCATTCGCGCTTCTCTTTTTTCTTGTGCTGGGCTGGATTTCCTGGCCGCTCGTGATTCCTCCGCTGGTGGGTGTGTTTCTGGTGGTGATCTACAGCTACATCGTTCAGCACAAGATGCATGAGTTGTCAGAGACCACTTTCAGGGCATCTGCGATGCGTAATGCCACGCTGGTCGAAACCCTCACCGCGATGGAGGCCATCAAAGCCCATGGCGCCGAGAGCCAGATGCAGTCCAAGCTCGAGGACACCGCCTTATTTCTGGCGCGCGTCAGCGCGCAGTTGCGCTTGCTGTCCTCTTCGGTGATCAACGGTGTTTCCAGCCTGCAGCAACTGGTTAATATCGTGATTATCGTGGCCGGCGTTTACCTGATTCATGAGGGCAAGCTGACCATGGGGGGCCTGATCGCTGCCACCATGTTGTCTGGGCGCGCGATGGCGCCATTGGGGCAAATTGTTGCGCTTTTGATGCAATACCAGAATGCCAGGACGGCGCTGTCATCGCTTGAAGACACCATGAAGAAACCCGGCGAGCGATCCGATGAAATCAATTTCGTCCATCGGCCGGATTTGGCCGGAGAGATCGTATTTGACAATGTGCATTTCAGTTATCCCGGCCGCACGCAGGATGCATTAAGGGGAGTTTCTTTCAGGATCAAGCCGGGCGAGAATGTGGTGGTGATCGGCCGGGTCGGCTCCGGCAAAACCACGCTTCAAAGACTGATGCTCGGGCTCTACACGCCGACTCAGGGCGCAATTACCATGGACGGGATTGACCTTCGACAGCTCGATCCGGCTGATTTGCGCCGCAATGTGGGCTATGTCGAGCAGGATGCGATGCTTTTCTACGGTACGCTGCGCGATAACATCGCGATAGCGGCCCCTTATGCCGATGATGGCGCCATCCTCGCGGCTGCCGAAGTCGGTGGTTTGATTGAATTTGCAAATCGTCATCCCCAGGGCTTCGACATGATCATCGGCGAGCGGGGGGAGTCGCTGTCGGGTGGCCAGCGCCAAGGAGTGGCGATTGCGCGGGCGGTATTGCTTGAGCCGCCGATTCTGCTGCTGGACGAACCGACGGGCGCCATGGATTTTTCTTCCGAAGCGCAATTCAAAGAGCGCTTGCGCAGCTACGCTAAACACAAGACGATGATCGTGGTGACGCATCGAAACACACTGCTGGACTTGGCTGATCGAATCATTGTCATTGACGAAGGCCGCATCGTTGCCGACGGACCCTATGCGCAGGTCATCGAGGCTTTGAAGGCCGGCCGCATAGGAAAAGCCTCATGAAACCGCGCTGGATGGCATGGGCTCGTTCCCTGATCGCCGTCCTGGAGGCGATCAGACGAGTTTTGCAGCCTCGCCTTGACCGCACGCTTTCATCGTGGCGGCAGGACGACGGTCGCATGGACGCAGGTTTTAGCGGGGACGCGGACCGCGCCATCCTTGAGCAGGAGCCGTTACGCGCCCGGATGCTCGTGAAGAGCCTCGGTGTAGTTTTGGTTCTGGCGGTTTTGTGGGCGAGTCTGTCGGAAATCGATGAAATCACAAGAGGCGAAGGCAAGGTCATCCCTTCCAGGCAACTGCAGATCATGCAAAGCCTGGATGGCGGCGTAGTTTCAGAGATTCTGGTGCAGGAGGGGCAGGTCGTCGAAGCTGGGCAGATCCTCGTGAATATCGACACCACACGTTTCGATTCTTCAGTGAAGGAAAACCGTGTGCAGTATTTGGCGCTGCTTGCCAGGGCGGCACGGGTCCGGGCCCTTGCCGAAGGGGTTCCTTTTGTGCCGCCGCCTGAAGCGCTTGCCGAAGCGCCGAAGACGGTTGAAGAAGAGTTGCGCGCGTATGAAGCCAGCACGTCCACATTGAATGCACAACTGGGCATTGCTCAGCAGCAGTTGGCGCAACGGCAGCAGGAGCTTGTCGAGATGCGCGCCAAGCGGGAGCAGGCATCGCGGGCTTACGAATTGACCGCCAGGGAATTGGGGTATACAAAACCTTTGCTGAAGGATGGGGCGGTATCCGAGGTCGAATTACTAAGGCTGGAGCGCGAAACCGGGCGTTTTCTGGGGGAGCGGGAAATGGCTTCCGCTCAAATATCGAAAACGCAATCAGCCATCAGTGAGGCTTCGCGCAAGATTCAGGAAATCACCCTGAACTTCCAGAGCGAAGCGCGCAAGGAGTTGTCAGAAACGCTTGCAAAACTTAATGTAAGTTCCGCTGGCAGCGTCGGGCTTGCCGACAAGGTTGACAAGTCTTCGCTACGCTCACCCGTCAGAGGCACGGTGAAACGTCTTCTCGTCAATACCGTGGGTGGTGTGGTCCAGCCCGGCAGAGACATCATTGAAATTGTGCCTCTCGAAGAGAATTTATTGCTTGAGGCCAGGGTATCGCCCAAGGACATTGCTTTTTTGCGGCCTGGGGATAGGGCGCTGGTGAAATTTACCGCGTATGATTTTTCCATCTATGGCGGCCTTGAGGCCAAGCTGGAATTCATTGGCGCCGATTCGGTGACCGATGAGCGCGGCAATACCTTCTATACGGTGCGTGTTCGTACCGAAAAATCCAAGCTGGGCGAGGGCCTGCCCATCATTCCCGGAATGGTGGCAGAGGTAGATATTATTACCGGCCAGAAATCCATACTGTCCTACCTTCTCAAACCTGTCTTGAAGGCAAAACAGGCCGCCTTTACCGAGCGCTAGACTTGAAATGGCAGTGGGAAATCAGGAGTTGGCGCATTTATTCCTCTGTCCGGATGGTCGTATGCTTCCTCGGTGGCGCGAGGCTTTTCAGGCGGGAAAAGCCGGGAAAATTCAACTGGCAGGAGGCAGTGCAAGATCAGGCAAGGTGGATCTCGTTTGGTTGCGTTTGGCGCACGGCTTGCCCGTGGCTGTACAAATTGAACAACTTGCACCGCGGTTGAAGCTGATCCCGTGCGTGGTGCTAAGCGATCAACCGACAGATGAGGAGGCGCTGGCTGCTTTTGCCGCCGGCGCACGGGGATATTGCAATACGCACGCCGCAGCACAGCTCTTGATCCAGGTGGCTGCAGTCGTGCTGCAGGGGGGGCTCTGGATTGGCGAGTCATTGATGCAAAGATTGGTCAGTGCCACAAGCCGTCTCCAGGCGGCTGCAACGACGGCCCCCTTGCCGGAAGAGGGTGAGACTTGGTCGAAAAACTTGACGGGTCGCGAAAAAGAGGTCGCCAGCACGCTTGCCCGCGGAGCCAGCAACAAGGAGATCGCGCGGGCGCTCGGTATCACCGAGCGGACCGTCAAGGCGCATGTCGGCGCTGTCCTTGACAAGCTTCAGGTCCGGGACCGCCTGCAACTGTCGCTGATCGTCAATGGGCGGGCATCCAAGCAGGCCTGAACGCGGTTTTCATCTAGTACCTCCGTACAGTTTTCGCGACGGGATAAACGGACTACATTGGGCTCAATGTAATAACTCCGTCTGGAATTCCCTATGGCAGATGAAGCCAAAGTTGTCGGCAATGCGGTTTTGATTGAAGGCTTGGCATTTGCTCAAAATAAAGACGGTGAGAAACGCCCGCTGAGGTCGGGCGATGCTGTGCGTGAAGATGAGGTGGTCGTTACGGCGGACGGGGGCCGTGTGGAGCTGGCTTTCGATCAAGGGGGAAAGCTTCTCATCCGTGCCAATGAAACCGTAACGCTGGATTCGACGGTGTTCGGCAATATATTGCCCGACGGCAATAGCGGCGCTCTTTTGCCACGGGTGGGCGAACTCGCCAGCATCATTAATGCAATCACCGAAGGCAGCAGTCTTGACAGACTTTTGCAGGAAACATCGGCCGGACTGAGTCCGACTTCTAGCCTCAGTGGTGCCAGCATCAGGTCAAGTGATGGCAATAGCTTCGTTCAGTTGATACGGACGGTTGAGGCGCTTGCGCCGTTGACATATGGGTACCCCTCGCTTGATCGGCAATCCATAGAGGATTCGCCTACGAGCGGGGGGCGGTCCGTCAATACGGCGGGTGCTTCTGATGTTGGTGATGGGGCTATCGCTAGTGTGACTACCGGAGGACTCTCCGGGGTGCCAGTGTTGGCATCAGCGCCAGCACCGACACCAGTACCAGCACTGACACCAACGGCTGCGGTGATCTCCGGCACCGTGAGCGGCGCCG
>CAYGNO010000116.1:0-7292 GCA_964351305.1 uncultured Sulfuricella sp. | reverse complement strand
TCGCAGTCGGCTTCGATGTAGCCGGTTTCCTCCAGCAGGGAGCGGACTTCGTCGTAGCCCAGCATGCGCAAGGTATTGGCAACCCGCTCGCGCGAGCAGGTGCAGCCGAAATGCACTGGCGTGCTGTCGAACAAACGGATGTCTTCCTCATGGAACAGGCGATGAATGATCTCGTGTGCCGGCAAATTGAGCAGCTCCCGCGGCTTGACGGTGGCGCCAAGATGCACGGCGCGGTTCCAGGCATCCGTATCGGTCTCCAGACCGCCGGGCATTTTCTGCAACAGCATGCCCGCCGCGCCGTGGCTGTCGGAAGCGAGCCAGATCCGCGTATCGAGCTGCTCGGAGCGCTGCATGTAATTTTCCAGCACGGCCGCCACGCTGCCGCCTTCCAGATCGACAATGCCCTGATAGGTCTGCCGGCCCTTCTTCGGGTCGATGGTGATCACGAACCGCCCTTCACCCACCAGTTCGGGCAAGGCCGCGCCTTCGGCCAGATCGCCATCCCAATGAGCCATGGCCCGCATCGTCAGGTCGGCGCCGCACTCCACGACCAGCAGCCTGACCGGCCCGCCGCCCTGAATTTGCATGATCAGCGAACCCGAAAATTTAAGCGTGGCGGAAAGCAGCGCCGCTGCCGCCATCAGTTCGCCAAGCACAGCGCGCAACGCCGGCGGGTAATCGCGCCGATCCAGCACTGCCTTCCAGGTCGCATCCAGATGAACGATCTCTCCGCGTACTGCGGCGTGCTCGAACATAAAACGTTGCAGGCTGTCAGATTGCTTCAAATTATTCCTCGTGGCAAAAATGCATTTGCATTAAAATCATGTCATTGTACCGCCTTGACCCCAACGCCTTGAATTATCCTGGAAATGGCAGTTGACCGCTATTTTGGAGATTTAACAAATGGAATACAAAGTGCTTTTTCCGTTTTTTGACGTTCGCCTTTTTGATGAGCGCCGCTACGAGGTAGAGTGCACGGTTTTTGGAGCGCATGACGGCGTTGCAACTCCTTGGAATGGAACAACCATTCCGCGTCGTTGCGCCTTGCCCTGCACCCCAAAAACCGCACACTCCACCCCGTCCAACTACCGTTTCTAGGATTATGGATAAATCCAGAATCGCCCATTGCATCGAAGTTCTGTGCCAGAGAGGCTGCAAGGAAGTTTCTCTGGTTATTCTCGCCCTGGAGCGAGGCGAGACCATGGCGGAGATGCAGGAACTCAACGAAGTCGAGCGCCAAGTGGTTCTGCATGAACTCAAGTCCATCATGGCCGTCTATCGGGAAGGCGGCACCTGCTGGTGAGCGCTATTTCGGCCCGGACCTGCGCCTGAACTCAAATCCGGCGATGCCTCTGACGATCTCGCTGTAGGGTAACTCCTGCAGGCCGCCGAACCGCTCCTGCGCCTCCAGCACCAACCCACGGATATCCTCCACCCGCGTATCCCCGGCCTGTTCGGGTCGCAACGCGGCCTGCAAACCGAGCAGTCCGCCGCATTGCACTTTCACATATTTGGCATGGGGCAGCACCGCATCGGCATGGGTCAGCTTGAGGGCGAACGCCGCGTTGTGCCTCAGCATCCCGACCAGTAACGAACAATCCCCCTGCGCCTGGGCGTCAAGGCAGTTCACGGTGTCCCGCTCCGCAATATTGACGCGCCTGGCTTCACGGCAAGTACACCGGCAGATCAGGATCGCCTTTTCGAACGGACAGGCAAGCGGATTGGTTGCCCGGTATGCATCCTGAAAAGCGCGCTCGTCCACGACGCCTGATCCGCCGATTACTTAATAATCATCGCCGGTCATCGGTTCCGGCTCACGCACCTGGTTCAGCAGGTCTTCGGCTTGCAGTTCGTTCTCGGCGAAAATCACCTTGACGGCGTAGTTATCGGTCTCCGCCATGCCGGTGCGCACAGACTTGGCAAACGCACTGGCCTCCTTGAAATTGGGAAAGGAATCGATCTTCTCCAGCTGCTTGAAGGGGGGGGTGATTTTATAAACGAAATAAGGCATGTGACGCTCCTGATAGTGTCTTGAATAATAAATGAATTATAACGGGCTTGTGGCCGCAGGCAAGCCGATACGGTTCCCTGTGTCATCCATGCTGCATGGTAAGATTTCCCAATTATTACAAATAAGGCCGCAAAGACGCCAAATCAAGCCATGAACGCGGAAAATCTCCTGGCCAAGGCATCCAGCACGGGTAGCGAACCATCAAGTTCCAGGAAAAATTCCGGTCATCGACGACGTCAGCATGCGCTCCCGGCACAGCACCATCAGTCGGCGAGGGCTGTCTGAGCGCACTGGCGAGTTCCGCAGTCGCCCGATTACTTTTCCTTTGCGAACTCTTGCGCTCATCCGGGCGCCTTTACTCCGGATAGCGGCCTCGACCTGACCGCCGGCAGCCGGTCCGCTCGCCAGTGAGCAATCGCCCACTTCCAGAAAGCATCCAGGTCAGCGTCTTTCAGTTCCTCCGGCGGCGCCTGGTTAAGGAATGCCAGCACTTCGCACAATCGCGCCACCGGATTGATTCGGCTTACTGCCGGCGCGAGGGTCTGCTTACTGAGCTTTTCGCCGCGTTCATTGACTGCCACCGGCAGATGCAGGTAGGCCGGGGCAGGCAGGCCCAATAGTTTTTGCAGGTAGATCTGGCGCGGAGTGGAATCAAGCAGATCGGCGCCGCGCACAACGTGAGTGATCGCTTGCTCGGCATCGTCCACCACTACCGCCAACTGGTAGGCGAACAGGCCGTCTGCGCGGCGGACGACGAAATCTCCCACCTCCGTTTCCAGAATCTGGCTGATGCGCCCCTGCAGACCATCGTCGAAGCTGACTGGCACAGAGTCAGTGCGCACTCGCACCGCACGTGGCGCCCGGCCTTCCGCCAGGCCGGCACGGCAAATGCCGGGGTAAACCGGGCCGTCGATACCGCTGATGGCGGAATCGGCGATCTCCTTGCGGGTGCAGGCGCATGGGTAGACTGCGCCGAGTTTTTCCATCTCGTCCAAGGCAGCGCGATAGGCCTCGTTGCGGGTACTCTGGACCATCACCTCCCCGTCCCAGTACAAGCCGAAGGCGTCGAGCGTGCGCAGGATATCGTCCGCCGTGCCGGGCACTGCGCGGGGCAGGTCGAGGTCCTCCATGCGCACCAGCCACTCTCCGCCGCGACTGCGCGCTTCGAGAGAACTGCCGACCGCCGCGACCAGCGAGCCGAAGTGCAGCGGACCGGTCGGCGAGGGTGCGAAGCGGCCGCGATAACGTGAAATAATGTTTTCTCCTGGCTTCTTGAAATTCATGGGGATCGCTCCCATCCAACCATAACAAACCGTCGTTGACCATCCATATTCTTCACCGCAGGATGCGAAGGATCGCGAGATACCCCAAAGATTGTTTTCCTTTGCGTACCCTGGCGTCCTTTGCGGTAAAAGGTTTAACAATGCATCATACTGAACAGTGAGGGTAAACCAACAACCTCACCAGGATGCGAAATTTTACGCCGGCCTGATCGACCCCGATCACCCGGTCGAGCATGCACTGCCGCCGAGCCGCCGCGCCTACCTGCACGTGGCGCGCGGCACGGCCAGTCTCAACGGCCTGGAAATGGCAGCCGGCGACGGCGCGCGCATCGAGGGCGAAAGCAAAATTCGTCTAGAATCTAATAGTTCGGCAGAAATATTGCTGTTCGATCTGGCCTGATAATACAAAAAGGAAACCACATGCCCGCCAACCTTTTCACCCCGCTGCAAATGGGGCCCTATACTTTAGCCAACCGCCTGGTCATGGCGCCGCTGACCCGCAACCGCGCCGGCGCCGGCAACGCGCCCCAGGCGATGAACGTGGAGTATTACCGCCAGCGCGCCTCGGCCGGCCTGATCATCAGCGAGGGTTCGCAGATTTCGCCCTCCGCCGTCGGCTATCCGGCCACACCCGGCATTCACAGCGCCGAGCAGATCGCCGGCTGGCAGCAGGTGACCGAAGCGGTACACAGCCGCAACGGCCGCATCTTTTTGCAGCTGTGGCACTGCGGTCGCGTCTCTCATCCTTGGCTGCTGCCCGGCGGCGAACTGCCGGTCGCTCCCTCCGCCATCCGACCGGAAGGCGACGCCTTCACCTATCAGGGCCCGCAACCCTTCGTCACGCCGCGCGCTCTGGAAGCCGGCGAGCTGCCGGGCATCGTCGAGGATTACCGCAAGGCGGCGCAGAACGCGCTGGCAGCCGGTTTCGACGGGGTGGAAATCCACGCGGCGAACGGCTACCTGCTCGACCAGTTCATCCGCGACGGCTCCAACCAGCGCACCGACGCCTACGGCGGCAATCTGGAAAACCGCAGCCGGCTGTTACTGGAAGTGACCGCAGCCGTCACCGGCGTGTGGGGTGCCGACCGGGTCGGCGTGCGCTTCTCGCCGATCAACAGCTTCAACGACATGCGCGATTCCGCCCCGCAGAAAACCTTCGATTACATGGCCTCTGCCATGAATGCCTTCGACCTGGCCTATATGCATGGCATGGAGATCGATTTCGGCGGCGGCAATAAACCGAATTTCGATTTCGCCCAGTTCCGCCGCTGCTTCAAGGGGCGTTACATGGCCAACGGCGGCTACGACAAGGCGCGCGCCGACGCCGCGCTGGCCTCGGGCCATGCCGACCTGGTGGCCTTCGGCGCATTGTTCATCGCCAACCCGGATTTACCGGAACGCTTCGCCAAAAATGCCCCGCTCAACGCGCCCGACCCAAGCACCTTCTACGGCGGCAACGAAAAAGGCTATACCGACTACCCGTTTCTCTCTTAAAAACATCATCAAGGAACAATAATGCAAACCAAAACCGCCTCAACCCAGATCGACATTCACGACATCATCGCCAGGCGCTGGAGCTGCCGCGCCTTCGACGCAAGCAAACCGGTCAGCCGGGAACAGATCGTTTCATTGCTGGAAGCCGCGCGCTGGGCGCCCTCCTGCTTCGGCGACGAGCCATGGCGCTTCATCGTGTGGGATAAAAACAGCGATGCCGCCGCCTGGCAGAAGGCCTTCGACTGCCTGGGGGAATGGAACCAGAACTGGGTGAAAAACGCTCCGGTGCTGATGCTGACCACCGCCAACAGCCTGTTCCGCAAGAACGGCAACCCCAACCGCTGGGGACAGTACGACACCGGCGCCGCCGCCGAGAATCTATGTCTGCAAGCGGTGGCTTCGGGGCTGATGGCGCACCAGATGGGCGGCTTCGATGAAGAAAAAACGCGCAGCGCCTTCAACATTCCCAAAGAATTCGCATTGATGGCGATGATCGCGGTGGGCTACCAAGGCGAGCCGGAAATACTGAATGAGGAACTCAAGGAACTGGAACTGGCTGCACGCGCCAGAACACCGCTGGGCGCGCATTTCTTCGAGGGCGGCTGGGGCGTGCCGGTAAAGGGCTAGTCTGCGACCTTCCCCCTCGCCTGCTTGGTCTCGCTACGCTGCCGTTTGGTTTCCAGCCTGCGTTTTTTCGATGCCTTGGTCGGCTTGGTGGCGATGCGCGGCTTGGGCTTCTCGGCGGCATGGCGAATCAGCTCCACCAGACGAGTGATTGCATCCTGCCGGTTGCGCTCCTGCGTGCGATGGCGCTTGGCCTCGATCAGCAGCTCGCCCTCGTTGGTCAGGCGGTTCCCCGCCAGCTTCATCAGGCGGGATCGCACATCCTCGGGTAGCGAAGGAGAACGGGCCACGTCAAAGCGCAACTGCACCGCAGTGGATACCTTGTTGACATTCTGCCCGCCCGGCCCGGAAGCGCGGATGAACTGCAACTCGATTTCGTTCTCGTCAATGGCAAGCTGTGAAGTAATCCGTATCATGCCGCCATGGTAGCAACCGGTCGCTTGCCATGAAAGAAATAATCGCGTCAAATCCAATCGGCATGGAATTATTTATCGAATGAGGCAAGAAATGTCAGCCCGGATAACTCCCCAACACATCCTCGACTTCTGGTACTCGAAAGAGATGCAAGGCCGCTGGTTTTCATCAACGCCGGCGCTGGATGACAATATCCGCAGTCAATTCGAGTCGCTATGGCGCAAGGCCGCCGCAGGGGAAATCGACGGATGGAAAGAAACCCCCGGGGGCTGCCTGGCCTTGGCCATCGTGCTCGACCAGTTTCCCCTGAACATGTTTCGCGGCAAGGCGGAGAGCTTCAAAACCGAGCAACAGGCGGTCGAAACCGCCAAACACGCCATCGACAAAGGTTTCGACCAGCGCCTGCCGTCAGAGCACCTGGCCTTTCTGTACATGCCTTTGATGCACAGCGAAAATCTTGCAGACCAGGATCTTTCAGTCAGGCTGTTCGCCGCTGCGAAACTCGAAAGCAACCTGCGTTTTGCGCAACACCATCGGGAACTGATCCGGAAATACGGTCGTTTTCCTCACCGCAACCGCATACTCGGACGGCAAAGTACGCCCGAGGAAATCGAGTATCTTGCTTCCAGGGAAGCATTTCTGGGCTGACGCAGCGCTCCCGCTTCTGTCAGACCGTGGCATAATGGCCACAAGTTTTTTTGCGGGTTGGGCAACAAGTCGCCCATCCCTGCTTACCCCGTTTCATTCACCATTGCGGAGATAAAATCCATGAAACTGCGCTTGATCGCCCTCTTCTTCGGCCTGCTGTTTTCCCTCGGCGCCTACGCCGCCAATCCCATGGTGGAGATGAAGACCAGCCTTGGCAGCTTCACGCTCGAACTCTACCCGGACAAAGCGCCGAAGACCGTGGAAAACTTCCTCAAATACGCCAAGGGCGGCTTCTACAAGGGCACGGTATTCCACCGCGTGATCGACAACTTCATGATCCAGGGCGGCGGCTACGATACCTTCCTGCGGGAAAAGGAAGCCTATCACCAGATACGCAACGAGGCCAACAACGGCCTGAAGAACGAGGTCTACACCATCGCCATGGCGCGCACCAGGAACCCCCATTCCGCCGTCGCGCAGTTTTTCGTCAACGTGAAGGACAACTCCTTTCTCGATCATACCGCGCCAACCGTGGACGGCTGGGGCTATACCGTGTTCGGCAAGGTGGTGAAAGGCCAGGAAACAATATTGAAAATTTCCAAGGTAAAAACCGGCACGCGCGACCCCCTGCCTTCCGACGTGCCGCTGGAGAACGTGGTGATCGAGGACGTGAAGGTGCTGCCGTAATCCGATGTCCGCCTACACCTGGTCCTCCATCCTCGGCATCGTCCGCGAGCATAAGAAGGATCTGATCAGCGCTCATATCGTCGCCATCCTGGCGGCGGTGGCGAGCGTGCCGATTCCGCTCCTGATGCCGC
>CAYGNO010000115.1:0-7314 GCA_964351305.1 uncultured Sulfuricella sp. | reverse complement strand
GTGGTGCAGGGAGGGGAGACGATCCCCTTCCCCCGCAAGCGGGGGAAGGTTGGGATGGGGGGTTGGCCGCGATTTGCGGCCGCATTCGCGCCGAGGGCGGCGCTCCTACAGGCACGAACATTTCAATGGACAATCCGGGTTTATTTCAACGGCGCTGATTGCACTAATTCCGAGTATTGTTCAAGCATGTTATCGCTCGTCAGCAAATAAGCGGGTAACGATAAAGCTTGCGCAATCAGCAATCTATCAAATGGGTCGCGGTGATGCCATGCCATGTTGGCCACGGCAAAAGTATGCTGGGCTTGTATAGGCAACTCGGTAAAGCCTGTCTCAATTGCAAGCCTATGAATATCTTCGGGTGAAAAATCAAAATTGGCTTTATTCAGGCTGCTTTTAATGGCAACCTCCCAAATACTCGCCGCACTAAAGTAAACGGTGTTTTCTGCATCGCTTAATTGCGCTTGCAAATCAGCGCTTAAACGCTCTGGCGCAATGAGCGCGCAAAGCAGAATGTTGGTATCCAGTAAATAGGTGCGTTGCGTCATGCCGATTCGCTGGCCTCAAACATGGCTTGTATTGCTTCAGCATGCAAGGCGTCAAAATCGGCGGGTAATGTATAAGCGGTTTTACCCAAGCCTAGCTGACGTGCTTTGTTAACCCCCTCCAGCGGCACAAGGCGCGCCACAGGCCTGCCTGCGCGGGCAATTATCACTTCATTTCCAATAGCTGCCTGGTCTATATAACGCGACAACTGTGTTTTAGCTTCGTGGATGTTAACGGTTTGCATAGCAAGTGGCCTCAGTATATTTACATGTCCGGCTAAGTTTAGTCCGGTTATGCTGGCCATGTCAATATTCTTCGCATTGCGCCGTATCTTGTGCAACACGCCATGCGGCGGAATACGCTGGGGAGGTGCTGAACAAATCAAATTCCGTCATTCCGGCGAAGGCCGGAATCCAGAAGAATCAACAAATCCAGACCCCGGCCTTCGCCGGGTGACGAATAAATCAGCGGTTCCCTGGCGCTATTCCACCCATCAATTCAAAGCCAGACCATCAACCCCATCTCCAGCGGATGGGTCAGGAGCTCCTGCCAGGGGTAAACGCGGATCTTGTAATCAAGATGGCCGCACCGATCGGGGGCCAGATCAAGGGCGAACAGATGCTCCCCGGTCGCCTCCACGAGCCCCTGGAACGAGAAGCTGAAATGCTGGCAATCCCGCATCTCCTTGCGGGTCGGGCGACGCAGCATCAGCTCGACCACCACATCCTCCGGCGCCAGGCCGTTCAATTTCAGGGCAACGTCGAAGCGCACCTTGTCGCCGAACTGGATGTGCTTCTTCGGCGTATCCAGGCGGCGCATCTCGACGCCCTGCCAGGCAGCGCGGATCTTCGTTTTCCAGGCCGAAAGCTTCTTCGCGTTTGCGTAGCCATCGCGGGCGTACAGATCGCCCTGGCGGCTGGCCGGCAGGTAGAAGCGGGCAGCGTATTCCCCCACCATCCGGTTGGAATTGAAGCGTGGCAGCAGGGTGCCGATCGAGCGCTTGGAACGCCTGACCCATTCCGCCGAGTAGCCCATTTTGCCGCGATCGTAGTACTGGGGCACGATACGGTCTTGCAGTATCTCGTAAAAAGTCTGGCTGTCTTCCTTGTTGCGGCGGTAGTCGTCCATGTAGGTCGGCGCCGGTTTGATCGCCCAGCCGTTGGTGCCGTCGTAGCCCTCGCCCCACCAGCCATCCAGCACCGAGAAATTGATCGCGCCGTTGATGCCCGCCTTCATGCCGGAAGTGCCGCTCGCCTCGAGCGGGTACACCGGGTTGTTGAGCCATACGTCCACGCCCGCCACCAGTCTGCGCGCCAGGCCCATATCGTAGCCTTCCACCAGCAGCACCTTGCCCTCGAATTCCGGCATGTGGGACATACCCTGAATATGCCGGATTAAATCCTGGCCTGGGCGGTCGGCGGGGTGCGCCTTGCCGGCAAAAATGAACAGTACCGGACGGTCGGCTTCGGAAATGATCTGGCTCAGCCAGGCCGGGTCTTCGAACAGCAGCGCGGCGCGCTTGTAGGTGGCGAAGCGGCGGGCGAAACCGATGGTGAGGACGTTCGGGTTGACGGGATCGATATGCTTCAGCAGCCGGTCGAGATGCGCTTCGGAACCGTGGTTGCGGAAGTGCTGCTGGCTGAGGCGAAAGCGTACCAGTTCGAGCATTTGCGACTTGAGCGACTGGCGCACGCTCCAGAACTGGTGGTCGGAGATCTCGTCGATACGCGCCCAGTAGCCTTGGTCGGAAAGATTATGGCGCCACTCATAGCCAAACTGGTTGTCGAACAGGTCGATCCATTCCTGCGCCAGAAAAGTCGGCGCGTGCACGCCGTTGGTGACGTAGCTCATCGGGTTTTCCTCGGGCGCCACCTGTGGCCACTGGCTGGCGCAGATACGCGAGGAGACTTCGCCGTGAATGCGGCTGACGCCGTTATGGAAGCGCGAGCCGCGTAGCGCCAGGGCGGTCATGTTGAAATCCGGCCCGTCCGGCGCCCTGCCCAGGGAAAGAAATGTTTCGCGGCTGATTTTCAGCTCATGGCACATGTTCTGGAAGTAATCGCAGGCCGTGTTTTCGGCGAAATGGTCGTGTCCCGCCGGCACCGGCGTGTGGGTGGTGAACACGGTACTGGAAGCAGACGCCTCCAGCGCGCTGGCGAAATCCAGCCCCTCGGCGACCAGGCAGCGGGCACGTTCCAGCACCAGGAAGGCGGCATGACCTTCGTTGATGTGCCACGCCGTGGGCTTCAGTCCCAACGCGCAGAGCGCGCGCACGCCGCCGACGCCGAGGACGATTTCCTGCATGATGCGCATGTTGCTGTCGCCGCCGTAAAGCTGGTGGGCGATATCGCGATCCTCGGGCGTATTTTCCTCCAGGTCGGTATCGAGCAGGTACAGCGTGACGTGACCGACCCGCGCCTGCCATACCTTGACCGCGACCTTCCGTCCCGGCAGGTCAACGGAAACGTGCATCTCTTTGCCATCCTCCCCCAGCGCGGGAACGATCGGCAGGTCGTCGAAATCCGAATCGCTGTAAGTCGCGATCTGGTTGCCTTCGCCGTCGATAATCTGGGAAAAATAGCCTTGTCGGTAGAGCAAGCCCACCGCAACGAAAGGCAGGCGCAGGTCGCTTGCCGATTTGCAGTGGTCGCCGGCGAGGATGCCGAGGCCGCCGGAATAGATCGGAAAGCTTTCATGAAAACCGAATTCGGCGCAGAAATAGGCGATCAGATCGCCTTCCTTGAACTGCTCGTGGTTGCTGCCGCGACGCAGCGGCTCGTTGTGGTAGGTATCGTAGGCCGACAGCACGCGGTTGACGGTGGCCAGGAACACCTGATCCTCCGCCGCTTCCACCAGGCGCTTTTCATCCACCCGGCGCAGGAACACCTTGGGGTTGTGTCCGACCGCATCCCACAAGCCGGGATGCAGGCGCGCGAACAATGTCCGGGTCGGCTTGTCCCAACCGTACCAGAGGTTGTTGGCCAGCTCCTCCAGGCGCAGCAGCTTGCGCGGAATCTTCGGGTTAACCTCGATAACGAAAGTGGTGCCCTGCTTCATGCTGATTCCTTAATCCTAAACCCAAATTCGAAAGCTATTACCACGAATTACACGAATGCTCACGAATCGACACGAATAAAGACATATGAATAGAAACCTCTGCTTCAGCGTGGCAGTGAGTCCGGGCAAGTATGCAACGGCATAATCATTCGTGAACATTCGTGTTTTATTCGTGTAATTCGTGGTACGCCCTGCTTTGAACGTTATTCCAAGCGGAGAAAATGCTCCCGGTAATGCTTCAGTTCGCCGATGGATTCATACACATCGGCCAGCGCGGTGTGGTTGTTCTCCTTCTTGAAACCGCCGTAAACCTGCGGCCTCCAGCGCTTGGCCAGTTCCTTCAGGGTGCTCACATCGAGGTTGCGATAGTGGAAATAATCCTCGAGCCTGGGCATGTAGTTCGCCATGAAACGGCGATCCTGGCAGATCGAATTGCCGCACATCGGCGATTTCTTCGCCGGCACGTATTCCTTCAGGAATTCGAGCAACTGCGCCTCGACGGCGGCATCGTCCAGTTTCGATGCCTTGACCTTGTCGATCAGGCCGGATTTGCCGTGGGTCGCCTTGTTCCAGGCGTCCATGCCGTTCAGCACTTCGTCGGACTGGTGCACTACCAGAACCGGCGCTTCGGCGATGGTGTCCAGATTCGAGTCGGTGACCACCAGCGCGATTTCGATGATGCGTTCCCGCTCGGGAACCAACCCGGACATCTCCATGTCGATCCAGATGAGGCGATTGCTGTCTTGTGCCATAATAATTAGAAACCTGATAATCAAAGCTGATTATTCTACCTTAAACCACTTCCTACCCCATGCCAACATTCACGCTGATCTTCCTCGCCGCGCTGGCGATTTCCGTACTCCTGCGCTACTGGCTCGCACGACGCCATATCCGCCACATCCAGGCGCACCGTGCCAGCGTGCCGCAGGATTTCGCCGACCGCATCGATCTGGAGTCGCACCAGAAGGCCGCCGATTACAGCATCGCCAAAACCCGTCTGGGCAACCTGCATCTCGCGCTGGAAACCGCCCTGCTGCTGGCCTTTACCCTGGGCGGCGGGATCGAGGCGCTGTACGGACTGTGGCACGGCCTGCCCGGATCGGGGCTGTGGCAGGGCACGGCACTGATACTGAGCGTATTCGCTATTTTAACTCTAGTTGAAATTCCGCTGGGGTTCTACAGCGCCTTCGGCATTGACGCACGTTTCGGTTTCAACAAGATGACACCGGCGCTGTTTTTCACCGACCTCGCCAAGCAGATGCTCCTCGGCGCGGCGCTCGGCATTCCGCTGGTGCTCGGCGTGCTTTGGCTGATGGGGCGGATGGGCGAATACTGGTGGCTCTACGTATGGAGCGCATGGATAGGATTCAACCTGCTGGTGCTGGCGGTTTACCCCACCTTCATCGCGCCGCTGTTCAACAAGTTCACGCCTCTCGTGGATTCGACGCTGAAAGAACGCGTCGAACAACTGCTGCAAAAATGCGGCTTCCACGCGCAGGGCTTCTACGTGATGGACGGCTCCAAACGCAGCACCCACGGCAACGCCTACTTCAGCGGCTTCGGCAAATCCCGGCGGATCGTGTTTTTCGACACCCTGCTGACGCGCCTCGGACACGACGAGATCGTCGCGGTGCTGGCCCACGAACTCGGACACTTCAAGCACCGTCACATCATCAAGCGCATCGTCCTGATGGCCGCCATGAGCCTGGCCGGACTGGGGCTGCTCGGCTGGCTGATGGACAAGGAATGGTTTTTCCACGGCCTCGGCGTCGCCACGCCAGGCACCGCTACGGCGCTGCTGCTGTTCCTGCTGGCGATGCCGGCATTCACCTTCCTGCTGCAGCCGCTGATGAGCTTCTACTCGCGCAAGCATGAATTCGAGGCCGACCGCTATGCCGCAAAAAATGCCAGCGCCGACGATCTGGTGCGGGCGCTGGTCAAGCTCTACAACGACAACGCCTCGACCCTCACCCCCGATCCGCTGCACTCGGCATTCTACGACTCCCATCCGCCGGCGGCGATCCGCATTGGTCATCTGCTGAAATCCGGTACATAAATTCAATTAAACCGGGATTATCCATTAGCGCCAAAACCACTGTAGGAGCGGCGCCCTCGCCGCGATTTGCGGTCGCATTCGCGCCGGGGGCGGCGCTCCTACAGGCACGAGCATTCCAATGAACAATCTCGGTTAAATTTTATAAGCAGCGAATCAATGATCTCTTTGGTCAAACTGGCAAAGCGATTTGCATAGCTTATTGGAATTTAATGGAATAATGATATTCTGCCGGGCCTTTTCCGCCTATCCTATACTGCGAGTATGAAGGCAGCCCCGACAGACTGCCGTTTACCAGACCTCCTTCGGCGACCCAGACCAAAATGAATGCCTTACTGCAAGAGCTGACGGCGGATGAAATCCAGGAGTTGGTTGCACAGCTCGAACGCGCGCTGGAGAACCATGCCGCATGGTTGTCGCGCCTCAACGAAGCCCTGATCTGCCGCCTGCCCCCCCGCCCCGAGGACTTGCGCGAGGACGCCCACCACCACTGCCTGTTCGGGCAGTGGTACCACAATCTTCAGGATCCCGTCTGGAGCCAGTCCGAGGATTTCGCCAGGATCGGCGAAATCCACCACCAGATGCACGCCAAGGCGCGGAAAATCCTGCTCAAGTCCGATCGGGGCGAGCATATCCAGCGCGAGGAATACGCCGACCTGCTGAACCAGGTGAATATTCTGCGCAAACTGGTTTATGGCCTGGGGGCAGGTTTCACGCACGACCTGGGCCTGATCTCGAAACTGGCGGACAAGATTTTCGAGCATTCCTCGGAGGGGGTCATGATCACCGACCCCAAGGGCGTCATCATCAACGTCAACAAGGCGTTCACCCAGGTCACCGGCTACAGCCGCGAGGAAGTGGCCGGGGAAACGCCCAGCCTGCTCAATTCCGGTCGCCAGGACCCGGTGTTTTACCGGGTCATGTGGCAAGCCCTGATCGAAACCGGTCATTGGCAGGGAGAAATCTGGAACCGCCGCAAGAACGGCGAAATTTACCTCGAATGGCTGTCCATCACGGCCATTAAGGACAACCTCGGACACACCACCCATTATGTCGCGATTTTTTCCGACATCACCGCTGTCCGGGAAAACGAGGAACGCCTGCACAACCTGGCCTACTACGATGCGCTGACCGAG
Organism: uncultured Sulfuricella sp.; assembly: GCA_964351305.1. Taxonomy (GTDB): domain Bacteria; phylum Pseudomonadota; class Gammaproteobacteria; order Burkholderiales; family Sulfuricellaceae; genus Sulfuricella. The sequence goes on along the minus strand of CAYGNO010000115.1, from coordinate 525 downwards.
CTTCCCAACCGCATCCTGTTCAACGACCGCCTGAACCAGGCGATGGCGCGCGCTGACCGCGGCAAACAAATGGTTGCGGTGATGCTTCTCGACCTCGACCGCTTCAAGATCATCAACGACACCCTCGGCCACATGGCGGGCGATACGCTGCTGATCGACGTCGCGCGGCGGGTCGGCGGTTGCATGCGCGAAAGCGACACCGTGGCGCGGCTGGGCGGCGACGAATTCATCGTGGTGCTGCCGGAACTGGACAGCATCAACCATGCCTCGCTGGTGGCCCAGAAAATCATCGATGTCCTGGCGCAGCCCTTTACCCTGGCAAACCAGGAAGTCTTCATCACCGCCAGCATCGGCATCAGCTTTTACCCGTCCAGCGGCGGCAGCGCCGAAATGCTGGTCAAGACGGCGGACATTGCCATGTATCACGCCAAGGAGCAGGGCAGGAACAACTACCAGTTCTACCGCAGCAGCGCGAGCGATGAAACCAGCGCCCTGTTCGCCCTGGAGCACAGCCTGCGCCGGGCG
>CAYGNO010000114.1:0-7378 GCA_964351305.1 uncultured Sulfuricella sp. | reverse complement strand
AGCTCGGCCTGACCCTGATCCCGCGCGGCGGCGGCACCGGCTATACCGGCGGCGCCGTGCCGCTCGACAAGATGTCGGCGGTGATCAATACCGAGAAACTCGACCGTCACAACGGCGTGGAAATGCTCAGCCTGCCCGGCGTGGCACAAGCCGTGCCCACCATCCGTTGCGGCGCGGGCGTCGTCACCCGGCGCGTGATGGAGGCGGCGGAGGGCGCCGGCTACGTGTTCGCGGTCGATCCGACCTCGGCGGATGCCTCGTGCATCGGCGGCAACGTGGCCGTGAATGCCGGCGGCAAGAAGGCGGTCTTGTGGGGCACCGCGCTCGACAACCTGGCCTCGTGGCGGATGGTCGATCCCGATGGCAACTGGATGGAGATTACCCGCCTCGACCACAACCTCGGCAAGATCCACGACATCGAAACCGCGCGCTTTCGCGTCAGCCGGCTCGGCATCGACGGCAAGACCATCGAGTCGGAAGAGGTGCTGGAAATCCCCGGCAGCCATTTCCGCAAGGCCGGGCTGGGCAAGGACGTCACCGACAAGTTCCTCGCCGGACTGCCCGGCATCCAGAAGGAAGGCTGCGACGGCATCATCACCTCGGCGCGCTTCATCCTGCACACCCTGCCCAGGCATGTGCGCACCGTGTGTCTGGAATTCTTCGGCCAGGTGCACCGCGCCGTGCCGGCCATCGTCGAGATCAAGGATTACCTGGATGCCCACCCGCTGGCCATACTGGCCGGCCTGGAGCATCTCGACGAACGCTACGTCAAGGCAGTCGGCTACGCCACCAAGGCGAACCGGGCGGAACGCCCGAAAATGGTGCTGCTGGCCGATATTGCCAGCGACGACGAAGTTGCGGCGGGCGAAGCGGCATCGCGCATCGTGCAGATCGCCAACGCCCGTGGCGGCGAGGGGTTCATTGCGGTCAGCGACGACGCGCGCAAGAAATTCTGGCTCGACCGCGCCCGCACCGCCGCCATCGCCGCCCACACCAATGCCTTCAAGATCAACGAAGATGTGGTCATCCCCCTGCCGCGCCTGGCGGATTACAGCGACGGCATCGAGCGCATCAACATCGAGCTTTCGACGCGCAACAAACTCAAGCTGCTGGATGCGCTGGAAGAATTCGTCGCCGGCGACCTGCCGCTGCACCGCGACGAAGAAGCGCCGCCCGATGCCGAACTGCTAGTCACACGACGCGACACCGCCCTGGCGCTGCTGCGCGACAGCCGCAAGCGCTGGCAGTGGCTGCTGGAGCATCTCGACGCCAGCGTCGAGAGTCCTGAGTTTCGAGCGCTGAGTCCCGAGTGGGATGCTCAGCACTCAGGACTCAGCGCTCAGGACTCGGTCTTTCAAGTCCTGCAGGATCACACCCTGCGCATCTCATGGAAAACGGAAGTGCTCGCCGAGCTGCACCGCATCTTCACCGGGCGCGAGTATCAGCCGATTCTGGAGCGCTGCGATTCTATCCACCAGAAAGTGCTGAAGAGCCGGGTGTTCGTGGCATTGCACATGCATGCCGGCGACGGCAACGTGCATACCAATATCCCGGTCAACTCCGACGATTACGCCATGCTGCAGGAAGCCAACCAGGCGGTGGCGCGCATCATGCGGCTGGCCACCGATCTGGGCGGGGTGATTTCGGGCGAACACGGCATCGGCATCACCAAACTGGAGTATCTCGAACCCGAGGCGATCGCAAGCTTCGCCGCCTACAAGACCAAGGTCGACCCGAATGGCCATTTCAACCGCGGCAAGCTGCTGCCGGGGGCGGACCTGCGCAATGCCTACACCCCCAGTTTCAGCCTGCTCGAAGTCGAATCGCTGATCATGGAGCAGAGCGAGATCGGCGGAATCGCCGACTCGATCAAGGACTGCCTGCGCTGCGGCAAATGCAAGCCGGTGTGCAATACCCATATCCCGCGCGCCAACCTGCTGTATTCCCCGCGCAACAAGATCCTCGCCACCAGCCTGCTGATCGAGGCTTTCCTCTATGAGGAGCAAACGCGGCGCGGAATTTCCCTCAAGCATTTTGACGAATTCAACGACGTCGCCGACCACTGCACGGTGTGCCACAAGTGCCTCGCCCCCTGCCCGGTGGATATCGACTTCGGCGACGTCTCGATCGCCATGCGCAATTTCCTGCGCAAGCAGGGCAAGAAAAAATTCAATCCCGGCAGCTACGCGGCGATGCTGTTCCTCAACGCGACCGATCCAACCACCATCAAGATCATCCGCAAAACCATGATCGAATGGGGCTACGCCGGACAGCGCCTGGGTTACCATCTGGCCAAGCGCTTCGGCCTGATCGGCGGCCAGACCCGGCATCCGCCCGCCACCGTGGGCAGGCCGCCGCTCAAGGCGCAGGTCATCCACATGATCAACAAGCCGATGCCGGGCCACCTGCCGAAGAAAACCTCGCGCGCCCTGCTCGGGCTGGAAGACCCGGCCATCGTGCCGGTGATCCGCAACCCCGCCAAGCTCAACGAGGACTCCGATGCGGTGTTCTATTTCCCCGGCTGCGGCTCGGAGCGGCTGTTCGGCCAGGTCGGACTCGCCACCCAGGCGATGCTGTTCCATCTCGGCGCGCAGACCGTGCTGCCGCCCGGTTACCTGTGCTGCGGCTACCCGCAGACCTCGGCCGGCAACGACGACAAGGGGCAGGCGATCACCACCGCCAACCGCGTGCTGTTCCACCGCGTCGCCAACACCCTGAACTACCTCGACATCAAGACCGTGATCGTGTCCTGCGGCACCTGCATGGACCAGCTGCTGAAGTACCAGTTCGACAAGATCTTCCCCGGCTGCCGCCTGCTCGACATCCACGAATACCTGATGGAAAAGGGTGTTTCGCTCAGTAATGAGCGAAACACCCTTTCGGTGAAGGGTAACCTTCAGGTTGGCCGGAGCCAAAAAGGGCTGAAACTGGAAGGCGTGACAAGCACGCGCCGGCTGCGAACGGGCAACGAAGATCAATCGGCGGAGGAGCAGCCGGCAACCGCACCTCCCGCACCGGCGCTTCGCGATACCGTGTCGGCGCGGTACATGTACCACGACCCCTGCCACACCCCGATCAAGACCTACAATCCGCTGAAAGTGGCCAACGATCTGCTCGGCGGCGGCGTCAAGTTGTCCGACCGCTGCTGCGGAGAATCCGGCACGCTGGCGGTAACCCGGCCCGACATCTCCACCCAGGTACGCTCCCGCAAGCAGGAGGAAATCATTAAGGTTGCAGCCGAAATAAACCGGGAAACCGTTTCCGGCGGAAACCCGAAGATTAAATTATTGACATCCTGCCCCTCTTGTTTGCAGGGACTATCCCGCTATAATGATGACACGGGCATTGAGGCTGATTACATCGTAGTGGAAATGGCGCGGCATCTTCTCGGTTCGGCCTGGATGGAAGACTACATCGCCAATGCGAACAACGGCGGCATCGAACGGGTGTTGCTATAACAGCGGAATGGCCACAAAAAAGCACAAAAATCGCAAAATGACCCTATTCCTCTTTGTGTTTCTTGTGCCTTTTGCGGCTATTGACCAATGAACTGTGAACTGTGCAACGGCGCAGGCGGCGAATTGTTGTGGCAGGATGCGCTGTGCCGGGTGGTGCTGGTCGAAGACCGCGACTATCCCGGCTTCTGCCGCGTCATCTGGACGAACCATGTCAAGGAGATGACCGACCTGCCGGCAACTGAACGCCAGCACCTGATGGACGTGGTGTTCGCGGTGGAAGAGGCGGTTCGGCAGAAGCTGCAACCGGACAAAATCAATCTGGCCAGCCTGGGAAACCTGACTCCGCATCTCCACTGGCACATTATCCCGCGCTGGATTGGCGACCGGAATTTTCCCAACCCGATCTGGGGTGAAATGCAGCGTGATGCGCAGCCAGCAGCGCCAGAGAAGCTGGCGGAAGGCTTGCGTACTATAATTCATGAGGCAATGCATCCCGCCTCGGACTGATAGCGTCAAGGAGGCTCCCATGAACTCACCCGCGCTTCCTGAACCGGTGCAATCGCCCCAGTTCAGCGACGCCATTACCTGCAGGCAATGGCTGAAAACGCTGCCGCTGACCAATGTCCCCCTGGCGCATGCCGTCCTCACCGCCCAGATGGAGTTGCTCAACCGGACTCCCTTCGCTTCTCTGGAGCGCCTCAAGATCAACGAGCTGCTGCGTGACCCGGTCGCCTTTGTGCAGATGGAGATGGCCAGGAAATATCTCGGCAAGCCCGTGCCGCTCGAGACCGTCCAGCTCAATAACTGGCACAGCGTAGCCGGTCTCTGGGCTGCGCTGGGCGCGGCCTACCGGCTTTCCCTGCAAGCCTGCCTGGAAGGCGACTCCAGCGTCGCCGCGCACACCGCCCTGATCACCCAGCGTTGCCTGCGCTACACCGGCCTGCAGTTGATGGAGCACTACCGCATCTACCGCGAAATCGAAAAGAGCGTGTGGAAACAGGCGCACGAATTGTATGCCCTCGCGGAGCAGCGAGGTTACGCCATGGACGTGGTGAGGGACAGCCTGAACAAGCAAACCGACAGCGCCACCTGCGCGGCCTCCTACGCCCAGATTCTGCTCGCCGACCTGGCCGACCCCTACCGCCTGACGCCCAGACAGCTATCCCTGCTGGACCGGTGGCTGGATAAATGGGGGGTGCGCGTAACGATCGCCGCCACTCCGCCGGAAGACACTTCATTGTCTATAATCGGCGTGGATCTGGCCTCGTCGGCGCCTCCCGTCATGGTGCGCGACGGCGTGCAACTGGCCAACCCCCGCTATCTCGACACCGACCGGCTCGCCACCACTTTCCGCAAGCGCATCAAGCAGCTCAGAAAGAACGAGGACCCCGCCGCGCTGGGACTGGGCGAAGACTGCGTGCAGCCCGACTGCGAGGCCCTGCTGACCGTACTCTACCAGCACTGGTTCGAATCCGCGCCGAAACGCAGGAACTTTACCCGCCGGCCGGGTGCGGACAAGGCTCAGGCCGCGCTCGGCATGGCGGCAATCCATTTTTTCCTGGGCGGAGAAAAACCCTTCAAGCAACCAGGCGAAAAAACAAACCTCAGCCAACGCGAAATCGAGGATCTGCAATTCTTCGGTCGCGTCAGCGATCAGACGGAAAAGCTGCATATTTCGCAACTGGGATTCGGCCTCGAAACCTGGCAGATTCAGGATGAAGGTGCGCTCGGCTTCCGCCTGGCCCGGTCGGACAAGGGCGGCATGCGTATCAGCCTGAAACAGCTCATCGCGGTACGTCCGGCGGACAGCAACACCTATGCGCTGGGCGTGATCAAATGGCTGATCTTTCCCTCGAACGAGGGGCTCAATATCGGCGTTCGTGTCCTGCCCGGCGCACCGCTCGCCATCGCCGCACGTCCGGTGTCGCTGATGACGGATGCCACCAGCAAGTACGTCCAGTCCTTCCTGCTCCCGGACATGCCCGTGCTGAAAGAAACCACCAGCCTGGTGCTGCCGCCGGGCTGGTTCGCTCCTGGCAGACTGGTGGAAATCCATACCGGGGAGGAACTCTTGACCGTCAGGCTGAACAGCCTGATTGAAAAAGGCAGTGATTACGAGCGGGTGGGGTTTGTACGTATTTGATCTGAGAAAAATCTTTAACCACGAATGGCACGAATGTTCACGAATTAACTCGAATAGTTCAAAGGCGAATGTCGTCTAACCAGACAGGAAAATCAGGTGGCCCATTGAATCTACCACTGCTTATTCGTGAACATTCGTGTTTTATTCGTGCCATTCGTGGTGTATTTTTTTAGCTTTGATTTTCCGCAATCAGCCGCCGCGCCGGAAAACAGGCGCTGAAGATGCTGCCCTTGCCCGGCGTGCTTTCAATTTCGAGCCGCGCCTGATGGCGTGTCAGGGCATGCTTGGCGATCGCCAGACCCAGGCCGGTGCCGCCAGTTTCACGCGAGCGGCTGCGGTCTACCCGGTAAAAACGCTCGGTGAGGCGAGGGATGTGATGCGGCTCGATGCCGATACCGCTGTCCTGCACGCTGAACACCCCTTCGCCCTCCCACTCTTCCCATTGCAGCACGATCTCGCCGCCATCCGGCGTGTAACGAATAGCGTTGCTGATCAGGTTGCCGAAGGCGCTGCGCAACTCGTCCTCGTTGCCCAGCAGCCAGCGCTCCGAAGCCAGTTCAAGCCGTAGCCGGTGCCGTCCGGCGCTCAGGGATTGCGCATCCTTTAACAAACCCCGCAACAGGCGCGGCACGTCGACTTTTTCTTCCCGATGGCCAGTATGATTGCTCTCCAGTTTCGACAGCATCAGCAAATCCTTGACCAGATGCGCCATGCGGTTGGTCTGGTCCAGCATCAGGTCCAGGTAATGCCGGGTCTGGGTCTCATCCAGATGTTCCATGTCCACCAGCGTTTCGAGAAAGCCGCCCACCACGGTCAGCGGCGTGCTCAATTCGTGGGAGACATTGGCGACGAAATCGCGGCGCATGGTCTCGACCCGTTCGAGCTGGGTAATATCGCGGCTGATCAGGAGCTTCTGTTCGTCGCCAAAAGGGATCAGCTGTATCGACAGCACCAGCTCGCGGTTGCGGGTGGACTTGAAGATCAGCGGCTCGCGATAGTTATGCGCCGCCAGGTAATCGGTAAACTGGGCCTGGCGGATCAGATAGGTCATCCACTGCCCGCGGTCGCGCCCGAGGTTGATGCCGAACTGCGTCTCGGCCACCGGGTTGCACCACTCGATCTGGCCGCTGCTGTTCATCATCACGACGCCATCCGGCATCGCCTCGCCCGCCTGCTGGAAACGCTCCAGCGCATTGGAAAGATTGTGCTGGCTATCGGATTGCTGCCGCTCCAGTTGGTACAGCACGGCAAAGGGCTCTTCCCACAACCCGGACCCGTGCGGCACCGTCCCGACATCAGGCTTGCGCAGCCAGCCATCCAGCGCATTCAGATTGCGCAAATGATGGAAAAGGGTGAACAGCAGCAGGACGACCATCAGGATCAACGCAGGAACCGCCCCGGCCATCGCCCACAGGACGAGCGGAGCGACCGCCAGCAGGACTAGCGTCATCAATGAACGCCACCAGAAACTAAGCATGAAGAAGGGTGTGGAGTCTGAACATGGAAACGAGGATATTTTAGATGGATTTTGTAGATACCGTCTTCCCGGTCAAATTGTTTTTGCATGATCGTGCGAATAGGGCTGTTGAGTTTTAAGTACGCCAAAGCACAAGTGTACCAATTTACGCATTGCAGCACCGAGAGCAGACATCTTGGACTTTCCTCGGGCAAGCAGGCGTTCATAAACAGCTTTGACATGGGGGTTGCAACGAGCCGCCACGATAGCAGCCATGTACAACACAGCGCGTATTCTAGCTGGCCCTGCTTTGGAGAGCCT
>CAYGNO010000113.1:0-7421 GCA_964351305.1 uncultured Sulfuricella sp. | reverse complement strand
AGCTGTGTGCCGGATAACGACACGGCGTAGCCAAAGTTGTCAAACGCCTCCAGCGCAGCTAAGTTAAAGTCGCCCGCGCCGATGTAACCCTTGCCGATGGTGCCGGCCAGCGTCGGTGTGGTGAACGGATTGTTGAACAGATACACCGCGCCACTGTCCGTAGTAACGTTGCCGGAACCATCGTCCCTAAAAGCCCCTGCCGCCAGCTGTGTGCCGGATAACGACACGGCGTAGCCAAAGTTGTCAAACGCCTCCAGCGAAGCTAAGTTAAAATCGCCCGTGCCGATGTAACCCTTGCCGATGGTGCCGGACAGCGAAGTTACACCAAACGGATTATTAAACAGATACACCGCGCCGCTGTTCGTAACGGCATTACCAAAACCATCATCAGACACGGCACCCACCGCCAATTGCGTGCCAGAGAGCGATACCGAGGTGTAGCCGAAATAGTCATCCGCTTCCAGCACGCTCAAATCGAAGCTGCCCGCACCGCTGTAACCCTTGCCGATGATGCCTGAGAACGTCGGGGTGGTATCGAGATTGTTGAACAGGTACACCGCGCCGCTTTCCAGAGCTACATTGGCGGCGCCATCATCCCTAAAAGCTCCCACCGCCAGTTGCGTGCCGGACAGCGATACGGCAGTACCGAACCAGTCATTTACCTCCAGCCCGACCAGATTGAGGTCGCCCGTACCGACATAGCCTTGACCGATGGTGCCGGTCAGCGTAGTCGCTCCAAAAGGATTGTTGAACAAATATGCCGCACCGCTGTTGAAGACGCCGTTGCCGAACCCATCGTCCCCATATGCCCCTACCGCCAGTTGCGTACCTGTCAGTGATACGGAGTAACCAAAGTTGTCATTCAACTCCAACGCGGCCAGGTTAAAGTCGCCCGCACCGCTGTAGCCCTGACCGATGGTGCCGGATAGCGTAGTCGCGCCAAAAGGATTGTTGAACAGATACACCGCGCCGCTGCCCTCTACGGCATTGCCAAAACCCCAGTCTCTGGGAGCCCCCACCGCCAGTTGAGTGCCTGATAACGACACGGCGGAGCCAAATGAATCAAGCCCCTGCAGCGCGGTCACATCGTAGTTGCCCGTACCGGTGTATCCCTTACCGATGATGCCGGAGAGCGTCGGAGTGGTGTAGGGATTACTGAACAGATACACCGCGCCGCTATCGGTAGTGGCGTTGCCAAAACCATCATCCCCCTTGGCCCCCACGGCCAGTTGAGTGCCTGACAGCGACACGGCGGAGCCAAAGCCGTCGTTCGACGCCAAGTTATAACCCGTCATCCCCGGCAAGTTGACGTAGTTGTAGCCCAGCGTCAGATTGTATTGCACGCCACCTGCGGTGGCATCCTGAATCACGATGTTCTTGGGATCCATCAGCACTTGACCGCCCACGCCCGCGTTGGCGGTGCCGCCCCACAATAATTTTTCAGCAGAAGACAGCTCGATGAAGCCCCCAGCGCCGTTTTTGCCCTTGGCGGATACATCGGCATACAGCGCCGAGGTCAGGTCTGACCATAAAATCACCGTGCCGCCGTTGCCCTGTTGCGTGGCATCCGCCCTGATGACGCTACCGGCGGAAATCGCCAGTGTTTCGGCGTTGGGCAACTCGTCCACTGCGAGATTTTTGCCGCCCTGATATTCGCCGCCCACGCGGATTTGTCCGCCGCCTGCGGTGCCGCTGGCATCGATCTGCGCGGAAAGCAGTTTGGTGGCTGACGCGCTAATGTCTATATGACCGCCATTCCCGGCAGTGCCTGTGGCAAGATAGGTGGCTGAGGAGGTGATCTGATGTCCGGCAATTTCGCGGATGCTGCCGCCCGTTGCGCCGCTGACATCCAGCGTTGAATGGACGTTGTGCAGTGCTGTAGTCTGGGACTGAATATCTATATTGCCGCCTTGTCCGCTGCCACCCGTGGCGCTCACAAGACCCGCGAGTGATACACCGCCCGCGTCGATGGCGATGTTGCCGCCTTGCGTGCTGCCATCGGCGGCAATCGTGCCACCCAGAGAGACGGCTGCGCCTGACAGGTTGATGCTGCCGCCGCTGGCAAAAGCACCCTCACCCCCAGCCCCTCTCCCGCCTGCGGGCGAGGGGAGAGAAGCGGAAGCATCCAGTGTGCCGGTATTACTCAGCAAACCGCCTTCAAGCACAATTTCGCCACCCTGCATAGTCAATCCGATAGCGCGAATCACGCCGCTGTTGTTGACTACGCGATCCAGTGTGTCTCTGGCTTGTCCGGCGGTGAGGGTAACTTGTGTACCTTCGACGTTGCCGGAATTCTCGATGCTGGCGTACAGTGCCGCATCCTCGACACGGGCGCGGATGAGACCGTCGGCGGTAATATCTATGGCCACGGTGTTGCCCGCCGCCAGCGTGACGGTGGTGGCGATGATTTGCCCGGCGTTGTGTGTGGTGTTGCCGATGAGCGCCACACTACCCAACGCATTGATGATTCCCTCGTTGCGGATGCTGCCGGTGCCGGGGTTGGTGAAGCGGGTGTTACCGGCCATGAAGTCGCTGTTGCCGATGCTCATCGTCGTGGCGAGGATGCCGCCGACATTGACCTGGGCGCCGCGTGCAAACAGCATCCCGTTGGGGTTGCTGAAGAAGACTTGCCCGTTGGCGTTGAGCTTGCCATATATCTCGGATGCGCTGTTGCCGCCGATGCGGTTCAATGCCACCGCATTCGCATTGGGTTGGTTGAAATTGACCGTAGCGGAAGCGCCGATGTTGAAGCTTTTCCAGTCGATTGCCGCACGCTGGCTGACCTGCTGGACGGTGAGGACATTGGCAGCATGGCTGATGGCTGCGCTGCCTGCTGTGACGCTCCCGCCAATGGGCAGTGCGCCCACGTCGAGGGCATGGGCGGGTGCGCCGATGATGGCGAATGCCAGAGCATGAGCGAGAAGCCGCAGCTTGGGCAGGCATCCAGATGTTGGCGTTTTCTTTTTCGTGCTGCTGCGCTTGCCGCGCCCCCTGGCGATTTCGGCGACAACCACCCAGGTGTTGGCAATCTCGCTCCAGACAAGACGATAGATGTGGTTCATGGGTTCACCCCTGCAATGATCTCATTCAATTTCTCTCACCACGTATCACCACGTATAGGCCATGCTGAACCATAGCCTCGGTCTGTCGTTGTCCGTCGGGTTGGGGGCTTCTATCCCGGCCCAGGCGATGAGGGCGGTGGCGGTAACGCCCTTGCCGACCAGCCAGTCGGCGCCGATGCCGGTATCGGTCATCCGCTTGTGGTTCTTGTCCACCCCCGGCAGCGGGGCATGGGCGAGTCGCAGTTTGCCGTAGTCGGTGAAGACGGTGAGCGCGAGTTCGGGCAGGGCCTGCCAGCGCAGGGAGAGTTTCGCGAGCGTACCGCTGTCGCCGCTGGCTTCGCCGTTGGCGTAGCCGGGCAGCGTGGTGGGGCCGCCGAGGCTCAGTTTCTCGGAGGAGTCGAGGTTCTTGCCGGCCAGTTGCCAGGTGAGATGGAGTTGCAGGCTGAGGTCCCGACCGAGGGTCTGCTGGCGCTGGGCGTTGAGCGTGATCTTGCTGAAGCCACCGGCCGTGCCCGACCCGGCGGGCGGAGCATCCTGCGCGGCGGCGGTGGGGCCGAGGCTCAAGTGACCGGTGCGCAGGGCGAGGTCGGCGCGGGTGGAGCCGCCGCCCATGAACTCGTCGAGCCAGTCGCCGCTGGCGCTGGCGGTAAGGCCGCGGCTTTGCTTGTCGAGTTCGATGCCGGCGGCCTGGAACTTGTCGGCGAGCTTGCTCCCATCGGCTTCGACCTGGAACTTGAGGTTGGCGGCGCGGCTGCGGATCAGGGGGTAGGCGACGCCGAGGCGCAGCGAGTCGGCGGTGCCGCTGGCTTCGAGGCTGGTGAAGGCGCCGCCGAGGCTGTATTCGGCGCGCGAGGCGCCGGCGGTCAGGCGCCAGCCGTCGCCGCCGATGGGAAATTCGCCGCGCAGGTTGTAGCTGTTGAGCTTGCCGGTGTCGGTGGTCAGGGCGCTGGCGGTGATGCGCTCGCCGAGGTTGAGGGCGCTGTTGGCGTTGAGGTTCACGCTGATGCGTTTGTCGCCGGTGGAGGGGGAGCCATGGTTGTTGAGATCAACGCGTCCGGTGACGAGGGCTTCGGGCTGCTGGATGAGGACGACGTCGGTGCTGCCGGGCTTTTCTCCGGCCTGGAGGTCGAGGCTGGCGCGACCGCCGGCGAGTTCGTTGATAAGTAGGACTTGCCGTTCGAGCACCGGGAGGGTGAGGGCTTCGCCTTTGGGCAGGCGGTCGAGGTAGGCGTAGAGGACGTCGGAAGAGACGCGGCTTTCGCCTTCGAGGCGGGCCTCGCCCATGCGGCCTTCGCTGATGGCGATTTTGATGGCGCCGTCCTTGATCTTCTGGGGCGGCAGGTAGCCTTGGGCGAGGAAGTAGCCGGCTTCCTTGTAGCGGGCTTCGACGGCTTCGACGGCCTGGATGAGTTCGCCGAAGTTCAGCGCCCGGCCGGCCCAGTGGGCGACGGCGGCGTTGAGGGTCTCGGTCGAGAGGGCGCTGTTGCCGGTGAATTCGAAGTGGGTGACCTGGACGCGGATTTCGTCGCCGACGGCGGGCAAGGCGGGGCGCGGTTGCGCGGGGGCGAGGATCGGCGGGACGGTGACGGTGGGCACGCGCTCGGGCGACCGGGTTTCCTGGAGGATGCGGCCAGCGTCGGGGGGCGTTTGGGCGAGGGCGAAAGCAGACGCCAGCGCGGCCAGGGTTGATGCCAGGACACGAAATGGCCTGCAACCTCTTGTGGAGGACGATACTTCGATGCTCAAGCTATACCCTTTTTATTGCGCGCGGAATGCAGGGCAATTGTCTTGGAAGCGGAGCGGGAGAACCCTACCCTGAGTGGTAGGAAATAACAGGCCGCAAGACGCGGCGCACTTCATTTGGCCGGATACCCTCAGCCTTGCGGCATCAGCAGGATGCCTACCAATTCCTCCTGGCGGGAGATGCCGAGCCGGTTGTAGGACGAGCGGATATGATAGACGGCGCCGTTGCGCGAGATGCCCATGCGCTTGGCAATCTCGGTGGATGTCAGGCCTTGCGCGAGCAACAGGCAGGCCTGCTGCTCGCGGGGTGGCAGCTTGCGCAGCCGATGCGATTGCATCAGCCGCAGCGGCAGGGGAACCTGCCGCTGAATCTGGATGGCGGCGTTCCTCCCAGCTCCAAGTGTCGCGCTTTCAATCCAGTAGGCGCGCAACACGAAAAAACCGGCCACGTTCCGTATCGTCAGCGCCGGAGCGTCATGGCCGGCACTCCCATCACCGGCGCCCATGAGCGCCTGCATGAGCCTGCCGATCAGTGCCTGCGCCCAGTCGAGGCGACCGTCGATTGTCCGGGGGTTGATGGGCACGTCTGCCGCGCGGTGCAGGAGTTCCTTCGCGCCCCGGGAAAAAAACAACACCGTTCCCTTTGCATCGGCAATGATCAAGCCGCTGTCTTCTTCGACCAGTTTCCCTTCCATCGCGACCTTGGCGGGGGAAACGAGCGCATGGGTCAACCAGGGTGCGGCCCGCGCCAAGTGCATTTCTTCTTCCCGGGTGAAGTCCCGCGATCCGGGCGGGCGCAGCAAATAGAGAATGCCGACCGGCTGCGAGCCGTTGCGGATCGCCAAGCGCATGAAGTGCCGGTTGCCGCCGGGGCGAAAAATGTTATTGAAGAGATTGCCGCCTGTTAGCTTAGGGAGTGTGGCGCTCCGGTCAGTGACCAAGGAGGTCATCAGCGAGCGGTTGCTGGGAATCTCCTCGCTCTCCAGCTTGTTGTGGAACTGTTCGAGGTAATAACGCATGACATCCGGCGGCACCACATCGGAGCCGGCCATGTTTGTTACGTTGAATTCCTCGTCCAGCCACATGAAGCTCACCTTGTCGTAGGCGACGATATCCCGCAGCGCTGTCATCAAGGCGGGCAAGGCAAGCTCCCCGGAATAGCCGAGAGTCGCGATCTGGCGTATGGCGGCGAAGGCTGCGGATTGCTTCACTTAAAAACACCACGACTTTTGGCAAGCACGGAAAAGCCAATTTTCCATATTCAAAGTATATATGCAAAATATGTTTATAGAGGAATTCGCCGGTTATCTCGTTGCGTATAAGTCGGCCATAATCGTTCAGGACATGGCCGCTGCAACGTGTGGAGCCAACTTGTCAGGAAGCGAGTCTCACTGGTTAAACTCGCGGCATGGCCGGGTTGCAGAGGAACTGATGCTTGGTGATCATACCAATCCAATTGTTCTACTGGATGAGTTGGACAAGGCCAATCGCGGAAATAACATGGATCCCATCGGCCCGCTCTATCGATTGCTGGAAACGACGTCTGCACACTGGGAGGATCTTTCGCTTCCCGGGCTGCGTATGGATGCAAGCCACCTCGTGATATTGGCCACGGCAAATGAAACTACTCAAATTGAATCGCCCCGGCTTAAGTAGACACCCCCAAACTGGACATTGAGGCGAGGCTTTCAGGGACCAACGAGCGCGACGGATAGCAATGGCCGGATTCTGTTGAAAAACTCGGTGTGCGGGTTCCACAACGCCTAGGCCGGAAAAGTCGACCTCACAGATCGTTCCAGATTCGACGATCGTCGATTGGGTAAAGGATAGATAGCCCATGAAAATGGCGGAGGGAGTTTCTCAACAGAATCGCCGAGCTTTCGTCCCTGGCCGCACATCCCTGAGCGGCGGCTTTGTGAACAGAAAAGCGGCCAAAGTACTTGCATACATCATGAGGCAGCAATGGGGCGGGAGCTGACCTACATCTACTGATGCCCCACCGTCCACAAAGGCCGAGATTCAGTCGTAGCGGCCTCCAGATCAAGTGACCGAAGTCCATCAACTACCGGACTTGGTTCGACACCGCTCAGCCAAAGAAGCAGCCGTATGGGTCGGCATCGACGATCGCGAGAAACTGCTCGATGGATGGCACCGCCGGGGCAGGCTCGTAGCCGTGCCATTTCAGGTCTCCCCGCTTCCAGAAGACCTTCCAAACATCCTGTGTCCTGACATAGGTCGCCTTCGCAATCGGATACTGATGAATGATGCTGCAGTCATTCATCGCCATCGATTGTGACTCTGCAAATAATCAGGAAAACACGACCGAGACATGGCCCGTCGCTTTTGAGCGTGGCGCGGATTTAACCACGATCTCCACGTTGCGTCCCAGTCGCGTCAGGCATTCGATCATCTTGGTTTCCGAGATGCCGCGAAACTGCCCGCGCAGCATGTTGGAGAGCTTGGGCTGGGGAATGCCAAGCAGTTCCGCCGCCTGAATCTGGGTCAGTTTGCGCCGCTGGATGATTTCGCCAATCTTGGTGGCGAGTTGTGCCTTGACGAGCATCTCCTCGGCGTTCTCGAAGCCGAGATCGGCATAAACGTTTGTGCTGCCTTTTT
>CAYGNO010000112.1:0-7512 GCA_964351305.1 uncultured Sulfuricella sp. | reverse complement strand
CTGCCACGCAGGGTGGGTGCGTTCGGCCAGTAACTCGACCGGCGCATCCGGCGGGGGCTGGTGCAGATAGGCGATGCTTTCGGCAAAGGCGGGCAAACCCAGCGGCCGCAGGATTTCGTTGGGCAGGGTATCGGCCAGGTCGCATTCGGCGAGGGCGGCCTGCACCAGTTTACGCAAGGCGGCTTGTCCCAGACCGGCGGTGGTGGGATAGATCGGTGTCAGCGCTTCGGCGACCGGCATGTTTTCACCCGCCATGCGGTACTGCGGATGCACCATTTCCATGCCGAAAAAGCCGTGGCGCATTTCTCCGAACAGGCGCACCCGCTTGCCCACGGCAAGCTGCTTGATCTGGCTCGGGTAAAAATTCAGAAAACGCAGCGTCATCATGCCGCTGCCGTCTTCGACCCGGCAAACCAGGGTACGGCGCGGACGGTACTGGACGGTAGTGTCGGTAATCTCGCCTTCGACCAGGACAGCTTGCCCCAGCGGCGCATGAGCGATGGGGTAAAGCCGCGTTTCGTCCTGGTAGCGCAACGGCAAGTGCAGCAGCAGATCCTGGACAGTATGCAGGCCGAGTTTGGCAAGCTTGGCTTGCAGGGCCGGCGGGAAGGGCGCGGCGGAAGCTTCCTTTTTTGGCTTTTTGCTTGCGGCGGTTGTCATCCGGGTAATTGTACCCGAGGCGGTCAGGAATCGGCGTGGAAGCGGTATGAATTGCCCACGGTTTTGGCCCGGTACATGGCCTCGTCGGCGTATTTCATCAGGGAGTGGCGGTCCTCGCCATCCTGCGGGTGGAGGCTGATGCCGATGCTGGCGGTGATGGCGTTGCGGGCCAGGCCATCGAGAACGAATGGCAGGGCGAGTTCGTCGATGATGCGCTGAGCGGTGGCGGCGGCGGTTGTCCGGTCGGCACCCGCGACCAGGACGGTGAATTCGTCGCCGCCGAGGCGGGCGGCGGTGTCGGCGGCGCGCAAGCAGTTCTGGATGCGCGTGGCGGCCTGCAGCAGCAGCTGGTCGCCCTGGTCATGGCCGAAGGTGTCGTTGACGGCCTTGAAATTGTCCAGATCGATGAATATCAGGGCAAACGGTTCGGGTTCCCGCTCGGAGCGTGCCAGCGCCTGCTGGATGCGGTCGTAGAGCAGGCTGCGGTTAGGCAGGCTGGTGAGAGGGTCATGGGTGGCCAGAAATTCGATGCGCTGCCGGGATTCCCTGGCGGCGGAAATGTCGCGGAAAATGCCCAGCGCCAGTTTCTTCCCTGCGTGTTCGATCAGGGTGCACTTGGCGTGGACAGGAATGGTGCGGCCATTCTTGCTCTGGGCCAGGAGCTCCTCTTCGCAGATGCCTTCCAGCATCAGGCGGGCGAAGGCTGCGGCCGCCATGCCCTTTTCCTGCTCCGGGGTCAGATCCAGGATGTTCATCTGCAGCAGTTCTTCGTGGCTGTAGCCCGACAGGGTTTCGGCCATGCGGTTCGCGTCGACCAGTTTGCCCTGGAGATCGGCAAGCAGGATCATGTCGCCGGCCTGTTCCATGATCTTGTGGTATTTTTCCTCGCTGGTCCGCAACCGGGAAACCGTGCTGCGCAGCGAGTCCGTCATGCGGTTGAAGGAACTGGCGATATCATGCATTTCGTCGCGCGTGGCAATGCTGGCATAGGCGTGAAAATCTCCCCCAGCCACGCGGCTGGCCGCTTCTTTCAGGACAGTCAGGTTGCCGAGAACGCCTGCGGTGAAGCCGGTGAACAGGTAGGCCACCAGGGTGAGCGCGATGGCGGTCAGGGTGAAAATCAGCCGGCGCTCGGTCAGCAGCCGGTTCAGCCGTTCCTGAATCATGCCTTGCAGGAGCGGCAGGGTGCTGTCGCACAGGCGGTAGGCGGCATTGATGGCGAGCGTTCCGGCGTCAAACAGGGTCTGGCCCCCGGCGGTAATTTTTTCGGCGAGCAGCATCTCGTTCTGCACGTCGAAAATGAAGAAATAGATTGCGTGGGTGGCTTCCTGCAGTGAAGGCTGGAGGCGCTTCCCGAGATCAGGTGAAGCGATTAGCACCTTGTTGACCTGGGCGACGAGCTTTTTCTCGGCTTTCTCTGCTTCGCCGACCAGCACGCTGAGCTGGTGGCGTTCCACTGGAGACAGGTTTTTGCGCTGGGCCGCGCCGGCTGACATGGCGCGGGTCTGGCCGAGGCTTTCGATCAGGTCGGGTAGTTGGTCGGTCACCACCCTGCCCGCGTAATAGGGAGCGATTTCCCAGTCCAGGCTGAGGCCGGAGGTATCCGCCAGTTTGCTTAAAAAGGTATTCAGGCAGGAAATGAAGTCGGTATACAGCAGGAAACTCTTGCCGGCAGGCAGGGTGAGCGCCTTGTCCTGCAGGTAGTCCCACTTGAATTTGATTTCCGCCCAGTTGCTCGAGGTGTTGAGTCTTGCGCCGTGGCGCCGGTCGAAGTCATCCAGGATAGCGATCGCGGCTTCGACATTGGCCTGAATATCCGGCAGGCGCTCGCGGGCATCCTGGCCGCCGTTCAGGATGAGATGGACGGTGCCGCGGTGCGCCTGGGCCTGCGAGGTGAGTATCTTGATCGGCTTGATCGCCTGTAGACCGACCAGTTCGCGCTCGGCGAAGGCGATGTCGGCGTTGAGCCGGGGCAGCAGCAGGATGGCCAGAAGGGCGAGAGGGATGAGAAACAGCACACCGACCAGCGCCAGCTTGCGCGGGAAGGTCAGCTGGCCGAGCAGCCAGGTTGCCGGTCGGAGGAGATATTTCATAAGATTTAATTTATGTTTGCATAAGTTAATCTTAGGTTCGATTCCTCCATTAAGCAATACTGGCGCGGGGTTTGACGATGTGGAGGTCTTTTTAGCTGCCGGCGAACAGGATCGCGTCCATTTCCACCAGCGCGCCGCGCGGCAGTTCCTTCACCCCTACCGCAGCCCGCGCCGGGTAGGGTTGCTGGAAATAATGCGCCATGATCTCGTTGACCTTGGCGAAGTGGGTCAGGTCGGTGAGGTAGACGTTGAGCTTGGCGGTATGGTTGAGGGTGCAGCCGGCGGCGGCGGCGACTGCGCTGAGGTTAAGAAACACCTGGTGGATCTGCGCTTCGATGCCCTCGACCAGAATCATGGTCTGCGCATCCAGGCCGATCTGGCCGGACAGGTAAACAGTGTCGCCCGCTTTCACGCCCTGGGAATAGGTGCCGATGGCGGCGGGGGCATTGGGGGTGGAGAGGATTTGTTTGGCCATGATTTTTCCTTTCGCTACAGCTATTACGTAAACAAACTGAATTATGTAGCAACTGCACAACCCGTGTTAATCAGCTGCGATTTATTATTTTCTCTTTTTTGACCTCAAATTTCATGCTGCCAGCGATTGTGCGTAAGCAATCTTCAAGGTGATTCCTTACGTCGTGTTCCCAAAGCCGTATGGACACCCATCCCATACCGGCTAATTTTGCATCAACTTGTGCATCACGTTCACGATTGCGGGTTATCTTCGCCATCCAAAATTCCACGTTGGTTTTTGGGTGGGTGCCGTGGGCTGGACAGCCATGCCAAAAACAGCCGTCAACAAATACTGCAACTTTTGCACCGAGGAAAACAATGTCAGGACTACCTGGAAGTCTTTCTTTCGTTCTAAGGCGATAACGTAAACCGGCGGCCCAAAGTGCTTTGCGCAAAATTAGTTCAAGTGATGTGCCGTGATGTCGCACCCGACCCATGAGGCGGCTGCGCTGCATTGAAGTGAGACGGTCGACCATCGGTCAAATTTCCCAAGCGGTTCGCCAGCATCAGAGTTTCTTTAGAATTGTTTCCAAAGGTCCCGTTATATTTGTGACATCCAAATATCTTTGGTATGAATTCTTGGCGTCATTTATGAGTTGTGCATAAGTAATAAACCGCCCGTTAACAGCCGCAAGCGATTGACGCTTCGATTCGTCAAAGCCGGTCGGGGTATTAGCTACGAGCAGATAAATATCCAACGGGGGCACGGGTTTATTCGGCTCCTTTTGCTTGTAATATGCCTCTACGGCATCCTTGTACTTGTACACTTGCGTATATAGATCGCTGTAATTGAGAGAGGTCTTAGTCGGCTTCTTCAGTTCTACGACAATGTGTCTGCCGGAACTTGCTCTGTAAGTAATATCTAACCGGGCACCCGTTGAGTCAGGCTGCTCTTTTTTTAGGTAACTGGTTAATGTTTTTTCCATCTCTGCCCGCGATGTGACGCGATCCCACGTTGGATCAAGTAACCACAAATGTTCAAAAATATACTGCTGCGCAACCTTCTCTAAGGTTGCGGGGTTGTTGGTTATCTCAGCAAATTTTTTAATGATTTCCAACCGTTGACGAGTAATTTCGGCATACGCTGATTCTTCGACTTGATCCAAGCTCGCGAAGATCGCCGCGAATTCGGCCCCCAATATGTCAGTGACTGAGGCCAATTTGTCGAGCTGATTATTAAGTCTCAGCTTTTCGAAACCAATAATGGCGCCACGATAAAGTACGCGTTTTGCCGCGTCGTTTTTTATGTCATCAGAATGAATTACGGCATTTTTGATGGATGTCATAAGCTTTGTTGCTGCTTTTTGATCACGCTTATCAGTAAGCGTGGCAATCCATTCGATCACTGCCGCATTTTGTGGTTCAGTTTGGTCAAGGCCCAGCTCAATGCGCCAGTCATCCCACTGGTCACCAATTGATTCTAGCGTGGTTCGAATGAAGCCAATTAACGCCTGATATTTCGGGTCATCTTTCTTGATGGCTTCTCGGCTTGCTGTGGCACGATCAATTTCATCGTCATCAAGAAAGTTGGCATGAACCTCGCCAACAAGATAGTTCTGGTAATATTTTGCGCTGTTCGCCTCCGTTAATACATCTTCTGCAAAAACGCGTCCGTTAGCAAAAACAGACAACATATTAGCGCTATCCTCTTTCGCACCAAGCTGGCTTGGCCGAAACACGCTGGCGACATATCCCGAAACAGACAAATCCGCCTCTCCACACCGGAGTCTATTGGGTAACATCGCAATGCATGGTTGCGGACTTTGTCCATCCGTTGCAACTTTAGGTAATTGGGCAAGATTTTTCGCCAGTGCCTGAATAGAGTTAACTGACTCATCATCAAATGCCCACAAAAACTGAACATGCTGATAAAATCCGCGATCCTCTTTTTTGATTTCTTTATTATTGAGGAATACTTTGAATTCATGGGCCTCATCTAATACACTGAAGCGGCGGGCCAATTTTACTCGAAGATACGCTTCAGTCGTCTGAAGGCCAGTGAGAACTTGCAGTAACTCGATACGAGTTCCCTTCTGTTTAGGGAAGGCTTTTGGCTCGAACTCATCAAGAGGATGTCCTTTGCTTTCTTCGATACTTTTCTTGAACTGTGGAACATTCACCGACAAACCGACGGCATCGTTCCCAATCGCTAATGACGAGATTTTTACCTCATTGGCTAGCGCAAACATAGCGAGTTTGCCGATACCTTTACGCCCCATAACACGGCGGTTTCCAGAATCGCTAAGATTTCCTTTGCCTGCCTGCTGACGCCGAGAATAACCAACTTTTAGGAATTTATTTTGGATGTCGCCTGCGGACATTCCGTGTCCATCGTCCTCGATTACGATGCTCCTTTCAGTCGGATTGACAGTGATCCGTACCTCGTTCGCATCGGCATCCCACGCATTCGCTACTAACTCTGTAAGGGCGGCGGGTGTCGAACTGTATAGCCCAACACCCAGGTGGTTGATGACATTGACGTCAACATGAAATTCAAAATTGTGTTTCCCCATGCCGCCCCCCTATTAATTGTGTTTTGCGTGCAGCAGAATCGAAGCCCCTATCGCATAGCCCAAGTCAACCGGAACTGCATTGCCGATTAACCGACCAAGCGTTGAAAATTCCACTGTCCCACCTTCAGGAACAAACTTATATTCTCGTGGGAAAGATTGCAATATAGCCGCTTCGCGTAAAGATATGCCCCGGTCTTGCTCTGGATGCCCGAACCTACCTGTTCCAAAGTTGGAAGATTGGGTTGTAATCGTAGGTGCTGGTTTTTGCCACTCCATTCGAGCATAAACACTCTTAAATGTTTCGCCTTTTATTCGCGTATGACAAGGTGAGACGAGGTGGCTTGGCCAATCCTTCCATGTTCCCCCGGGTTTTGAGGCGCGAATGCGAGAGAGATTTATATCTGCAAGCGATCGCGCCTTATGTAGCGGATCCATTGAATCCATTTCGCCAGCTTTGAGCGAAGGAAGATTTGCGATGGCATCTGCTACTGTCAAGCGCTTACATCCGAGCTCTTCTGGTGACAAGAGGCGAATTGGCCCCTTCCGTGATGCAAGGAGTACTAAGCGCTTCCGTCGCTGGGGTACGCCATAGTCAGCAGCATCTACAACCTTTGCCATAATGTGGTACCCAGCTTCGGAAAGTGTCTTAATGAAGTTTTCGAAGATATCTTGCCCTTTTAAAGCAGGGACGTTCTCCATGGTCACGAAGTCAGGCAAGATGGATTTCACAAGACGGCCGAATTCGTTCAACAAGGGCCACTTGTCGCTTTTTTCTCGATCCCGCCCGTTACGGAGTGTAGAAAACGGCTGGCAAGGAGCGCATCCGGCAAGCAGTTTTAAAGACGTTTTACGATAAAAATTTGAGACTTCATCTGCCTGAAGTTTCGAGATGTCTCTCAATAAAAATCGCGACTTCCGGATATTGGCCGAATATGGATATTCGCAGGCTGGATCAAGATCAATTCCCGCACGGACATCAATGCCAGCGTGTTGCATGCCATAAGAAAGACCTCCAGCCCCACAGAATAGATCAACTGCATCAATTTTCATGCATATTCCTTAAATAATGCGGCAACACTATCTGCCATCATATGATACATCGTGTGAAACAAATAAGGTTGAAGCCCACATCACGCGGCACAATGCCATTTGGCTATTTAGCTTTACAATTACGTAAACAAAAGCTTTGTAGGGTGCGCCTTGCGCACCCATTTATTTTATAGCCGGGGGCAGCCCGGCGGGCTGGTTACCTTTCTTGCTTCGCCAAGAAAGGTAACCCAAAGAAAGCGACCCCATTCCGCCGCCCTCCGCTACGCTGCGGGTTCCCTGCGTTGCTCGCCAAGCCGGGCTGCTGCGGAACTCGCGCTATGCGCTCAAACAGTCCTCGCAGAAAACCCCCGGCTTGGCTGCGCTACTCGGCGGCGGAACAAGGGGGAGCCAACACCAAGCACCCCATCCCCATCCTGACCTTCCCCTTGAAGGGGAAGGGACGATTGCCCATTCCGTTGGAGAGATGGTGGGTGTAGAGAGTATTAGCCCTCTGCGCACACCACCCGGTTCCCCCTCTGTACCGCCTCGGTTTTCCGAAAAGATCGGGGGCCGTCGGCGAGGACTGTCTGAGCGCGTAGCGCGAGTTCCGCAGCCGCCCGATCTTTTCGAAAAACCGAGGGAAGCCCGCAGGGCCGGTGCGGTGGGGTCGCCTTCTTTTGGTTAGCTTTTCTTGGCGAAGCAAG
>CAYGNO010000111.1:0-7622 GCA_964351305.1 uncultured Sulfuricella sp. | reverse complement strand
CGGCCCGCACTTCGTCGATTTCGACGACTGCCGCATGGGTCCGGCCATGCAGGACGTCTGGATGCTCCTGTCCGGCGACCGCGCCGCCATGACCCGGCAGCTTTCCGACTTCATGGAAGGCTACAAGGAATTCCACGATTTCAACCCGCGCGAGCTCCTGCTGGTGGAAGCGCTGCGCACCCTGCGCCTGATCCACTACTCAGGCTGGCTGGCCCAGCGCTGGAGCGACCCGGCCTTTCCCGCCAGTTTTCCCTGGTTCAACACCCAGCGCTACTGGCAAGACCAGATCCTCGCGCTGCGGGAACAGGCCGCGCTGATGGACGAACCGCCGCTGTTTCTAGGCTAGAATCAAGGAAAATCACGCCCGAAAAGGAAAAAAACCGATGGATATCGAACTCACCCTTTATGAAGCGCGCGTCATCGGTTCCCTGATCGAAAAGGAAATCACCACCCCCGATCAATACCCGCTCTCGCTCAATGCGCTGACCAATGCGTGCAACCAGAAAAGCAACCGCGAACCGGTCCTGGAGCTGGATGAGGCGACGGTTCAGGAAACGCTTGATGCGCTGATCAAAAGATCGCTGGTCAGCGATCAAACCGGGTTCGGCAGCCGCACCGCGAAATACAAGCATCGCTTCTGCAATACCGAATTCGGCATCCTGAAATTTTCGGGGCAGGAGCTCGGCATCATTTGCGCGCTGCTGCTGCGCGGCCCGCAGACGCCGGGCGAACTGCGTACCCACACCAACCGCCTGTGCAAATTCGGCGACATGCGGGAAGTCGAATCCGCGCTCGGTCGTCTGATGGAGCGCAGCGACGGCCCTTTTATCGCCAGGCTTCCGCGCGAGCCGGGGAAAAGGGAATCTCGCTACATGCATCTGTTCAGCGGCGGCGCGCCAGTGGTTGAGTTTTCCGGGAGCACGCACAGCGCCCCTGAACTGACCGACTCTGAGCGGGAAAGACTGGATATGCTGGAACTGCGCGTCGACGAACTGGAACACGAAATTGCGCAGATCAAACGCGAACTTGCGCGGCGCGCATCCGTCTGACACCCAGGTGACACGAAAATCAGAACAAAGTCTTGCACGATGTTGTTTGTTGTCGGAATTATTTTTGGGGGGCAGGCAATGGCATGGAACGGCAATGAATACCGCAAGCCGGACGCGAACGAACTGAAAAAACGTCTGGGCGCGGAACAATATCAAGTCACGCAGGAAAACGGCACGGAATGGGCATTCCGCAACGCCTATTGGGACAACAAGAAAGAAGGCATCTACGTCGATGTCGTATCGGGCGAACCGCTGTTCAGTTCCCTCGACAAATTCGATTCGGGCACCGGCTGGCCCAGCTTCGCCCAGCCGCTGGAACCGGCCCATGTAGCCCTGCGCGAAGACCGCTCGCACCTGATGGCGCGCACCGAGGTTCGCAGCAAGCTCGGCGACTCGCACCTGGGCCACCTCTTCGACGACGGCCCCGCCCCCACCGGCAAGCGCTACTGCATGAACTCGGCATCGCTGCGGTTCATACCTAAGGAAAACCTGGAAAAGGAAGGTTACGGCGAATACCGCAGGCTATTCGATGAGAAATAAGCATTAAGCCTGAAAACGGCATTTCACCGCAAAGGACGCAAAGGTTCGCAAGGGAAAACAACGAGTTAATAAATTGCAATGCATCACCCATCTAGCAAACAGATTAAATTGTTTAAGCTTTTGAATTCCTTGGCGTCCCTTGCGTCCTTTGCGGTTCAGCTTCTTTTTATAAGTTAAAAGCAATCAAGGCACGACGGTATCTATGACGATCACCACGCCCTGCTGCCCAAGCTTGACCGGGCCGATTTTCCCCTGCAAGTCGCCGCTTTGCGCCATGGCCTGACCCGATTTCGACACGCGCGCACTGATCATCACTTCAGCATGATTTGAAAGCTTGTCGTTCGGCGACAGGGACACGGAATCGTCCAGCGTAAAGCGGTATGGGAGCTGCTTGGAGTCAAGATTCAGGCTGGCTATGGGCATTTTTGGGCCTTGCGGCGCCTGCGCAAAAATGAACACTCTGTCAGCGGGGCTCACCTTGCCGATGATCTCTTTGCTCACCGTCACTATGCCGGAAATAGCGACCGCGCCCTGCGGCGGTTGCCCGGTTTTTTTGCCCGCTCCGCCTTTCTCGTTCAGCTTGCTCATGTTATCCAGGCCGCCCAGGCTGGCCGCAAGCTTTTCGGCCTCTTCAATTGCTGCCGCGATATCCTTGGCGATATCCGCATCCGGCGGGATAAGCTTGAGCAACCGCCGCCAATACGAAGCGGCCCGAGCAAAATCCTTGCTCTGATAGGCAGCAGATGCGGCAAGATTCAGCGCCTTCTCATCATTTGCATTCAGCTTGAGCGCCTTATTGATCAGCTCCAGCGGCTTCCCCTGCAGATTCTGTCCCTGCGCCATGGCGAGCACATCGGCGTAATCCGCCAGCAGGCGGGCATCGTCGGGAAACAGCGCAACAGCTTTCTCGAAAGCCTGTGCGGATTCGGGGTATTTTTCGAGAGAAGCATAACTACGCGCCAGCATGTACCAGCCGGCAGCATCATCCGGCTTCGCCTTCAGCTTGGCTTCCAGGGCTGCGATCATGGGAGCCGCATCGTGCTGGCCTTGCTCCTCCGCCGCAGGACCTTTTGCGCGTGATTCGAATAGCGCATCGGGATTGCCCAACACCATGTAAAGCGCAATGGCAATCACCGGTATCGCTCCGGCCAGCACAACCCCGGGCCAGCGGCCCGCCTGGGCGGCTGCGACAGGCGCGGATTCCAGCGGCACATCCTCGCTCAGGCGTTTTTCGATTTCCTGCCGGGCATCCTCGTATTGCGCCGCATCCAGTTCGCCGCTATCGAGATCCGCCTTCAATTCGGCCAGCTGATCGTAATAGATGGCGACATTGGCCTCTTTTCTATCCACCTGCCCCAACCTGGCATCCCTCCGCAGCAATGGCGGCAGGACAAACGCCAGGGCCACCGCGATAAAGAGGAGAAAGAGTGCCCAGAACAGCGAAATTGTCCAGAAATTGCTCATGATTTATTTCCGTTGTTACCCAGAAGATCCGCCACGCGTTTCTTCTCTTCTTCGGATAAGGGTTCATCGACAGGGCGGTTGCCGCGTCGCTTGATATAGGCATAGAGACCGCCGACCGAGCCGATCAGCAGCGCGAACGGGCCGAACCACAGCAGCCAGGTCAGCGGTTTGACCGGCGGCTTGTAAAGCACGAAATCGCCATAGCGTTGGGTGAGGTAATCGACGACCTGATCGTCGCTCTTGCCGGCGCGCATCTGTTCGCGGATTTCCTGACGCAGGTCCTGCGCCAGATCGGCATGGGAACCCGCCAGCGATTCATTCTGGCACACCAGGCAGCGCAAGTCCTCGGAAAGCTTGATCATGCGCTGCTCCAGCACGGGATCTTCGGCTACCGGTTGGGCCTCGCCAGCGATGGCGGCAAACGGCAACCATAGTGCAAACACCATTATCCACGGTCTCATTGCTGTAACTCCTTCACCAGGGGAAGAATTTTCTTGTCCAGAATTTCCTGGGTCAGCGGGCCGGTATGTTTGTAGCGGATGATGCCGCTCCTGTCGATGAGGTAGGTCTCGGGAACCCCGTACACCCCGTAGTTGATGCCCGTCCGACCATCAAGATCGATGACGGTCTCCACATAGGGGTTCCCGTAGCGATTCAGCACGGCCTGCGCATCGCCGGGCTGGTCCTTGTAATCCATGCCGTAAATCAGCACGCTGCCCTGCCTCGCCAAATCCAGCAACAGATCGTGTTCCTGCCGGCAGGAAGCGCACCATGAAGCCCACACATTAAACAGCCAGACTTTGCCGCGCAAGTCCGCCGGGCTCAACTGTTTGGCCGGGTCGGACAGCAGGGCCAGCTTGAAATCGGGCGCCGGCTTGCCGATCAGCGGCGAAGGCACTTCGCGCGGATTGAGCTGAAGGCCGACGGCGAGAAAACCCACCAGCACGATAAAAATTCCCAGGGGAATCAGGAAGCGCTTCATGCTTCAGCCCTTCCCTTCTTGCGCGAGGTGCGATAGCGCCGGTCGGTGATCGCCAGCAAACCGCCCAGGGCCATCAGCACCGCGCCGATCCAGATCCATACCACGAACGGCTTGTGGAACAGCCGCACGCTCCAGGCGCCGCCATCCAGGGATTCCCCCAGCGCGGTATACAGGTCGCGCGTCAAACCGTAGTCGATCGCCGATTCGGTGAAAGGCATGCCGGAGGCAGTGTAAATACGTTTTTCCGGGTGCAGGGTAGAGACCGGCTTGCCGTTCCGGCTCACCTCCAGGGTGCCGCGCGCGCCCTTGTAATTCGGGCCCTCCATATCCTTCACCCCATCGAAGCGGAAAGTATAGTCTTTCACTGTCACGGTATCGCCCACCTCCATGCGCACGTTGCGCTCGGTCTGGTAGGCCGACACCATGGTGACGCCGATTACGGCGACAGCAACGCCCAGGTGGGCGAGATGCATGCCGTAGAAATTCGCCGACCAGCCCGCCCCAGTCCGCATGCGGCCACGCACGCCTATAGCAACGGTAACGACGATCCACAGGGACAGCAAAAAGCCCAGGGAAACCATCGGCTTCCACTCCCCCAGCGTAAACGGCAGCAACAATGCCACCAGGACGCTGGCGCCGAAACCCCATTTCAGGCGATGAGCCAGTTCAGGCACGTTCACCTGCTTCCACCGCGCCAGCGGGCCGACGCCTGCGAGGAAGATCAGCGGCGCAACCAATGGGACGAACACAGAATTGAAATAGGGCGGGCCGACCGAAATCTTGCCCAGCCCAAGCGCGTCGAGAAACAGGGGGTATAGCGTGCCCAGCAGCACCGATCCGGTCGCCGTCAGGAGCAGGATGTTGTTGACCATCAGGAACGATTCGCGCGACACCAGCGCGAAGCGGCCGCCCAGGCCGACCTGCGAGGCGCGCAGGGCAAACAGCAGCAGCGAGCCGCCGATCACCACCAGGAGGAAAATAAGGATGAACAGGCCGCGCGTCGGGTCGGTGGCGAAGGAGTGCACCGACGACAGCACGCCGGAGCGCACCAGGAACGTGCCGAGCAGGCTCAGGGAGAATGCGCCGATGGCGAGAAACACCGTCCACGCCTTGAAGCTGCCGCGCTTCTCGGTCACCGCCAGGGAATGGATCAGCGCCGTACCCACCAGCCAGGGCATCAGCGAGGCGTTCTCCACCGGGTCCCAGAACCACCATCCGCCCCAGCCCAGCTCGTAATAGGCCCACCAGCTGCCCATCATGATGCCCAGCGTCAGGAACGACCATGCCGCCGTGGTCCAGGGGCGCGACCAGCGCGCCCAGCTGGCATCCAGCTTGCCGGAAAGCAGCGCCGCGATCGCGAAAGCGAAAGCCACGGAAAACCCGACATAGCCCATGTACAGAATCGGCGGATGAACCACCATGCCCGGATCCTGCAGCAAGGGGTTGAGGTCGGAACCGTCCACGACCATTTCCATCCGCAGGAAAGGATTGGAGGTGGCCAGCATGAACAGCAGGAAACCGAAGCTGACCAGGCCCATCACGCCGACCACCCGCGCCATCATGTCCTCGGGCAGATGGCGGCTGAACAGGGTCACCGCCAGCGTCCACATGGCGAGAATAAATGTCCACAGCAGCATCGAGCCTTCATGCGAGCCCCAGGTAGCGGTGAAGCGGTAGATTTCAGGGAGACGGGAATGGGAATTCCGGGTCACGTTAATGACCGAAAAGTCGTTGGTCAGAAACGAATAGGCCAGGCATCCAAAGGCGATGGCGACGAAGAGAAACTGGGCGCGAGCCGCCGGTTTGGCGACCGCCATCCACGCCGGGTTGTTGCGCGCGGCGCCCATCAGCGGCAGGATGCCTTGAACCAGCGCCAGCAGCAGCGCCAGGATTAACGAAAAATGGCCGAGTTCTGGAATCATTATTTTCCTTGGGGAGGGACTAGCGTTTTCTGGGCTTTTTGCGCCTGTTCCAGCGCGCTGGCCGCTTCGGGCGGCATGTAGTTTTCGTCGTGCTTGGCTAGCACCTGCTGTGCGACAAACACGCCATCGCTGCTCAAGCGGCCTTCCGCCACCACGCCTTTGCCTTCCTTGAACAAGTCAGGCAACAGTCCAGTGTAAGTAACCGAAAGGGTTTGCGCCGTATCGGTGATGCGGAAATGCGCCGTCACGCCGTCCTTCTCGCGGCGCAAGCTGCCTTCCTCGACCAGTCCGCCGATGCGGAAAGAGCGATCGTGAGGCGCCTCGCCGTTAACCACCTGCGTCGGGGAGAAGAAAAACACCAGATTGCTGCGGAAAGCGTTGAGCACCAGCGCGGCCACCGCGCCCAGCGCCACCACTACTACGGCGATCAATATCAGTTTCTTATGCCGTGATTTCATCGTTGCTCTCATCCTTTTCGACCTTGCCATATTTCACAGTACGTTTTGCCAGCGTCAACGCCTTTTGCCGGTGCGACCTCAACAGCAGGAGCTCACCGACAATCAGGGCGGCGGTCACGGCATAGGAGCCCCACACGTAAAAGGCGTAGCCCCCCATCTGAAAAAATTCCGGCCAGCTATTCCAGTTCACGCTTCGGCCTCCACCATTTGCGCCACCCACTGGCTGTTTTTTTCGCGCTCCAGGATGATGCTGCGCGCACGGGACAACGCTGCCGCGATGGCGTACATCCACGCCGCCAGCGCCATCACCAGCATGCCCACGAGCATGATGGTAGCCATGCTCGGCGCTTTCGTCATGCTCACCGAAGCTCCCTGATGCAGGGTATTCCACCATCTGACGGAAAAATAGATGATCGGCACGTTGACCACGCCCACCAGCGCGATCAGCGCGCCGGCACGGTCGGCGCGGCGGGAATCGTCGATCGCCGCCTGCAGCGCCATGAAGCCAAGATACAGGAAAAACAGGATCAGCTCTGAAGTCAGGCGCGCATCCCACACCCACCATGCGCCCCAGGTCGGTTTGCCCCACAGCGCGCCCGTCCACAACGACACGAAAGTCAGCATGGCCCCGGTGGGCGCGAGCGCACTCATCATCATGAACGACAGGCGCGTGTTGAAAGCCAGCCCGAGCGCCGCCCAGAAGGCCATCACCACGTAAATGAACATGGACATCCAGGAAGCGGGCACGTGGATGAAGATGATGCGGTAGGCATCGCTCTGCTGAAAATCGGTGGGGGCGAGAAACAGCCCGATATACAGGCCAGCCACGCAAAGCAGGGCTGCCGCGCCGTAAAACCAGGGGATCATCTTCCCGGCAAGACCGTAGAAAGTCGCCGGAGAGGAATATTTATACCAGTTAAAACTGCTCATTCCAATTTTCATTTCATCTAAATATGAAACTGCAAAAAACTTTTTCACCGCAAAGGACGCAAAGGTTCGCGAGGGAAAAACCAAATCCGCAGACCTGCCAGCCTGATTGCTTTTGCGAGTTTGGCGATAAAACCGCCCACCCCTGCCTACCCCGTTTCCTTTGCGAACCTTTGCGTCCTTTGCGGTTAGTGCTCTTTATTGATCGCCAAATGGAATCATCACTCAATCGAAATCCGCAACGCCGCCGACACCGCCCACGGCGTCAGCATGAAAGACA
>CAYGNO010000110.1:0-7658 GCA_964351305.1 uncultured Sulfuricella sp. | reverse complement strand
CTTTCGAGCGAAGCGCAACGCGCGGATATGAGCGTGATCACCCGCCAGAAGCTGGTCGGCCAGGAGGAGAGCACGGCGCTGGAAGGCAGCGTGGATGAAGATGTCCTGAAATTCGTATGTGCAGCCGCTTCGGGCGGCTAGTAGGGTAGGGTGGGCACGTTTTTGTGCCCACGCGGTCAGCGAAAATATTCCGCGTGGGCACAAAAACGTGCCCACCCTACTATTATTTTTTTGTCTGCGCCGGACGCAACGGGTCGGCACCGATAGTGCCGCTCAGGCTTTGCAGGTATGCGGTACTCTTTATCCACTCCAGCTTGGCCTTGGCGCCTGCAAGCCGTTCCTGAATATCAAGCCGTTCGGCCATGTCCTGGTGGCTTGTGCGGTGGGCGAAGGTATCCAGGTAAGCGATATGGCGCTCCCAAAGACGGATGTCCCGTACCTGCTTCGTCTTCAGTCGTTCCTGGTACCAATCCGAAGCGAGCAATGCTTCACGGGTAAACAAGGCACGGATGGCAATGTCATGCACGTCTTTGCCCTCATAATGGCCATTAGCCATGATGTGGAGCAAGGCCTTGAGCGGTGGGCAGGCATCTTCCACGCTGCCGTCCTCCAGATAGCAGGCTGCGACTTTTTGCTGAGCTTCGACGATATTTTCCACGCCATCCACGAACACCGCCATATCCTGGGTTTCCGGCCGCAGGATTTGCTCGCCAAATACCGCGCGGGGCGCATCGAACATCTTGCCCATGAAGCCGTGTACGAAGCGTTCCGTGATGCGATAGCCGAGGCGGCTTGCCTGGATCGGTCGGCCCTGATATTGGAAATCCTCGACCTTTTCCAGGTAGCCATTTTCGATCAGGAAACGCGGATCCCGTGCCTGTGGCTTCAGGCGCGACCAGATTTCCGGCACCAGCAGGCTGATGTCGTGGTCGACACGGTGATTCGGGCCGATATAACCCGCCGCGGTGGAATAGCCGGCGTAACCCGTAAGGATGAAGGACACCAGCGTATTGTTGAGATCCACAGTGGGCCGGAGGGCGTTGAACGGCCCTTTGGTGAGCGCGCCTTCGCTGCCTGCACCGG
This sequence comes from uncultured Sulfuricella sp., assembly GCA_964351305.1. Classification (GTDB taxonomy): domain Bacteria; phylum Pseudomonadota; class Gammaproteobacteria; order Burkholderiales; family Sulfuricellaceae; genus Sulfuricella. The sequence continues at coordinate 6,575 of CAYGNO010000110.1, read as the reverse complement.
TTGTGGACGGCGACTTGCCGGTGAGGCTGCAGATGAAGTCCATGAACAGCTCGGGCAGTTCCTGATAGTGAATCGGGTTATACACTGCCAGGGGGCGGATGCCGGGTTCCGGTGGGTTATTGCGACGGCCTACGAGCACCGCGTTGACGGGTTCGATGACGGGGGTGCCCAGAGGAATCCGGCGATTGAACCTGGCGCCGATTCCCGCCACGTAGCGTCGTACTGGATTAGCGAGATCGAGCCGCAGTTGCAGGTAACGGGGATTCTTGCTCGGCTTGCCGTCCACCAGGCGCGGATGTGCAGAGGACACCACATATTCATTGGCTTCATGGGCCTCGCGCAGAATCTTGCGCATGGGATCGGTGTACTGGTCGAATCCCACCACGTCATCGATAATTTTCGTCAATGCCTCGCCATTGAGCGGCTCGAAATTCGCAATAAAATTGTCGCTCTGAGCCATGTCCTTTTCGGTCTGGAGATCGAGTCCGCGATGAATCGCTTCGTCCGGGCGCTGGAACAGGCGGTATTCGCAGTTGCGGACGAGTTTGACGGAAGGGTCGTCACTTTTCGGCGATAAATTGGGTAGGGATGCCGCAGGAACGACCACCGAGGCGCTGATGTCGTCCTCCATCTGCACCTTGTCGGCGGCGATGAAATCCTGGCGCAACTTGAACACGCGCCATGCCCCATTTTCCGCAAAACCTATCCTTAGATAGGAACCGACCAGCTTTCTATCGCCGAGCTTGAGCTCATGGCCGGGATGACCGTTAACGAAATCCGTCGAAAGCTGGTTGCGCCAGTCGTCGCCCCATTCCGGGCGATACATGCGCTTGATGATGAACACCAGCGCTAAAATGCGGTCGGGAATTCCTTCCAGCCAGGCGTTGTATTCTCCGGTGTGTGAGGGGGAGGCAGTGAGTACCTTGATCACCGATCCCAGGCTGCGTTCGGTGCTGAGCAAGGTGCGGGCGGCATTCCGATCCTCATGCTCGAATCCCGGTTTGAAGCGACCGGCGTAATTTTTCCGGATGATTTTATCAACCTGGATGAGGTCCTTCTCCAGATCGGCCACGAACAGCGGGCCGTAGATCACCGCGTCATTCAGCGACTTGGAAATCTCCGACTTTCCTCCGCCCGACACGGTGCAGGGCTTGTGGCAGAAGGTGCCTTCCGGATCCGTGCCCACTAAACGCCAGGATGGCGCGCCCGGATGCTCCTGCATTTCGACCTTGTAGCCGTTGGGCTGCACGTAGATATGGCCCGGACGCAGCTTGATGGTCTGCGGTGAGCCATCCTTCACCCAGCTGATGGTTTGTGCGGCAAGATCCATGCGCAGATCCTGCGGCACATAAATGACTTCCGGATGCTGCTTGTCGATGCCATAGCCTTCCGGCTGCACGCTCATCAAGTCGCCGTAGTGGGTTACGATCTCCTCGAAGCTGTACCCCGGTACGCGGGTAACGCTGTCCACGCCGAATTCTTCGCCGTGGTTGTGCCGTGGGAACGCCAGGGCGCCGCCCGCATGTTCCTCTTCAGCCAGCCCGAAAAGGTTGGCGGCATAGCTGATCTGGGTCTTGACCTCTTTCTTGCAGTATCCGAAGTAATTGTCGGCCAGAATGGTGACGATCACGCCTCGCTCGTCGCGCGCGGTGATCTTGAACGCAGAACCGTCGTTGTACAGTTCGCTTTCATCGACCCAGCACATACCATCAGCCTGTTGGCGAGGCGTTGCAACATCCCGGTGGGGTAGCCCCAGCTCTTTCTTGGTGAACCGGGTCAGGTGAGGTGCCAGAATCACGCAGCCGGTGTGCCCGGACCAGTGATCCACGTCCAGCCCGACATCGTTCGACGCCAGGACAGGGTTGCCGCCATTGCCGAAGATGCTTTCCACAAAATCCAGATTGCTCACCAGACCGCCGGGCGCGAAGAAACGAATCTCCATGATTTTTTCCGGTTCGCGGCCCGGAATTTCGGGGCAGATGACCGGGCGTAGCAGCAATGAAACGAACATCGCCGCTTCCTGTGGCTGCCCAGCGGTGAACGGCAAGTGCAGTAGATGTTCAGGCGGGGTGAATGCCTCGCGCAGCAGGCGCGCAAAAGTCGCTTTGGGAACTGCCTTTTTGTCGCCGGGGATCGGCAGGCCGCCCTCGGTGACGTGGAACAAGCCCTTGGTCGTGCGGCGGTCGCTCACCGGATTGTGCAGCACGCCGTTGCGGATGCGATAACTGCTGACATAATCGCCCTTGAACTCATTCTTGTTCACCGGCAGGGAAAGCTCCCTCGCCACGCCATGGCGGTCGAGTATCAGCGTGTTTTCCGGCAGCCTGGGTACGGCGCCATCTGCGGCATCGGCAAGATAATCGTCGAGGAAAGTCTGGATACGCTGATCGGGCGGGCAGAGGTAGCCGCTCAACAAGCGGGATTTTTCCCGATAGCTTTTCAGAAGATCATGCGCAACGGCCAGGAAATCGCCGCTTCCGCCATCCAGGCAGGGAGGCTGCCCCGACGAGGACAGCTTCAGGTTGATATATAGTTGAAGGCGTTTGCGAGTTTCTTGTGGGTCTTCAGAACCGTCGTCCAGCCCCAGAAATTGATTCAGGTCCATAATGCGCTTTACCTTGTACGTGCACCCGCACTTGAGAAAAAACGAGTATTTTACCCTGAAATGAGTAAATTTGAGATGACTGACTGGTGGAAACCCGCAAGTTGCAACGGCGATAATCTCGTGCCCTGCCTCAAATCCATGGGCACCTTCTCAGATAGTGGATTTTGCCTGATATTTGAGAGGGTTTTCCGGTATAACATTGCACCGCACAAAAGCTTATCCAACAGAACATAACAGAACATAAAGGTCATTCATGCTAACAAATGCACTATCGAAGCAGGATCTCTCGAGATTGGAGGAATTGCTGGCCTCACCCATTTTCAATGGCAAGGCCATGAGCCTGGATAAATTGCAGGGATTTCTTTGCGCCGTTATCAGCGCGCCGGACACCGTCCCGCCGAGACTATGGATGCCGGAAGTTTTCAAGAGCGAGCCAGAACGCGAATCGATGGAACTGACTCAGGAACTTGTGACGCTGATGATGCGTTTCTACAATAGCGTGGCCTCAACACTCGATGAAAACCGGCCAATCAAATTTACCCTGAAATCCCGTCTGGACGGCGATCGGGGGCTCGACTACCAGACATGGTGCGAGGGCTACATCCTGGGGTGGGGGCTTTCCTCGGAAGAGTGGCTGAGTTCAGGAAACGAGCCTCTCAAGAAGCTGACTTTCCCGATTTTGCTTTTATCCGGTGCCTTTAAGGAAGAAGCTGAAAGGAGGGGGAAGAAATACCTGCCTGATGATGAATATGCGAAATTGCAGCAAGAATGTGCTGTCACGCTTCCCAAGGTGGTTGCGGGTATATACCATTATTGGCATTCCAGGATGACGCCTGTGCCAACTAGGCGGGAAACGCCGAAAGTCGGACGCAATGAGGTCTGCCCGTGCGGGAGTGGACAGAAATTCAAGCAGTGCTGCGGCAAGGGAAGAACGCTGCACTGAGCTAAGTGTGATAACACCCGGATGAGAGGCCGCCTCATTATTAGGGTTTTGCGCTGGGAGTTGCGCTCGGTGTTGCACTGGGCTTTACGCTGGGGGGTGTGCCGGACGTCACGATGGGCTTTGCGATCTTAAGACGGCTAACTTTGAACAGGATATCGGGGTAATAATCGCTTCCCTGAAGGACTTCAAATCGGGAAGTTCCTACGGATGGAAGGGTTAGCTCCTGCTTCAATTTTCCGATGGGTTGCAGGGTGCTGCGCCGGATAAGGATATCCCCGTCTGCACGGCATTCCACAGTGATAAAGGAGTTCGCGTCTTCTTTTTCTAATGACTTGTTCCCATTTTGTTCGCAATCCTTGTTGTTGAGTGCTATTTCGCGGGTCGTCTTTTTTTCTCCCTTGATGTCAGGGAGAAAAATCACCTGGATTTCATAGGTTTCGTCTTTAGCTAACGCAGACCATGCCGGTATGGAAGGTTTCTTTTCCTCCGCCCCTGCCATTAGGGGAGGCAGTGATAACAAAAATAGGGCAATTGTCAGAAATAATTTTGGCGATGGCACGGCGGCTACTCCACAATGTATTTAAGCCTGTTGATTCGGCGCGAAAACAATATCAACGCGTCATTCTGCCGAATCCCCTGGGTTCCGGGTGCGTCGATCCGAGGCCGGAAAGTCACTTGAATGCCGGTTCGATAGTATAGCCAATCGCACAGTCATGAAGGAAGCCTTCTTGCTTCGTCAAATGTCGCCTTAATTGTCGGCGCCCAGAAATCAAAAAAGCCCCGCATCGCTGCGAGGCTTTTATAATTTGGCTCCCCGACCTGGACTCGAACCAGGGACCTGCGGATTAACAGTCCGTCGCTCTACCAACTGAGCTATCAGGGAATTAACAAGCTGCGTATAATAAAGCTTTGGCCTTGGCCGGTCAACTTGTAAATTACGTGGTTTTGACGGTGGATACTGTGAAGTGGGCTAAGCGCCTGTTTATTATTCTAGTTGTTTTTCTGGCTGTAATCGGTCTGCCGTTTCTCATCCCGTTGAACACATATATTCCTGAATTCGAGAAGCAGGCGGGGGAAAAGCTGAATGAACCTGTCAAGATTGGCTCGTTGCGTTTTTCGCTGGTTCCTATGCCTCATGTGGCGTTAGAAAGAATTACCATCGGTGCCCAGCAGGAAGTCAGGATAGCTTCGGTCAAGGTCAGTCCGAATTTGAGTTCGTTGTTTAGCCCGGTCAAGATTTTGCGCGATATCGAGCTGGACACGGTTTCCATCCGTACGGACATGCTGGGAAGGATGCCAGCCTGGTTCAAATCGGATGGAGGCCCCCAAACAGTAAGAATCGAAAAAATCGGTTTGAATCACGTCACGCTGGATTCTCCAGGCGTGGCGTTGCCCCTGTTCAGCGTGGTAGTAAACATGAACTCGGACGGGGGCTTGAAGAATGTGCTACTTGCGAGCGATGACGGCAAGCTCAAGCTGGATGCTACGCCCATATCGGACAGTAACTTCGATTTAAAGCTCAACGCTCAGCAATGGCGCCTTCCCGTGGGTCCGGCGTTTCAGTTCGACGCGCTGAACATTGCCGGAGCCGTCGATAATGAAGCGTTACGGCTCAGGGATATCGACGGCAAGCTCTATGGAGGGACGCTCAAGGGAGAGGCTGAGCTTAACTGGAAATCGGGGTGGAGGCTTAGCGGCGACCTGAAGGGCCAGCGGATGGCGGTGGAATCCTTGTTGCCGCTGTTCAATTCCAAAGCCCGTGTGAGTGGCCGGCTCAACGCCAAAGCCAGGTTCGCGATGAAGGGCAGGACGGCATCCCAGCTTGCGGATAGTCCGAATGTTGATGGCGGTTTTTCCATCCACAATGGGGTGTTGCACGGTTTCGATCTGGCAAGCGCGGCGCAACCGATCAAGACCAAGGAAGTGCGCGGCGGGCAGACGGAGTTCGAGGAATTCAGCGGGATTTTCAGCATTGCCGGGAAAAGTATCCGCTTGAGCAAGCTGAACATTTCTTCCGGAGTGCTTAATGCCAACGGGGAGGTGGAAATTTCGCCTTCCAAACAACTGGACGGCAAGATTTATGTCGAGGTGAAGCAGGGTATTTCACTGGTGAGTGTCCCGCTCAAAATCTCCGGCACGCTGCAGGACCCGGTGCTGTTCCCAACTGGTGCGGCGGTAACCGGAGCCGTGGTAGGCACGGCGATCCTCGGCCCCGGAGTGGGGACATCCCTGGGGGTGCAGGCTGCCGACAAGCTGGAAAGCTGGTTCGGGGGCAAGAAGAAATAAAGGGCGCCGTTCCTGGCGCCCTTCAATAACTCAGTAACGAGTTTAATTCAAAGCTATTCAAGCGCCTTCTGGATACGATCCAGGGCCATCTCCAGGTTTTTCATCGAAGTGGCGAAGGAGATGCGGAAGTAACCCTCCGCGCCGAAGGCCGAACCCGGCACGATGGCCACCCTCGCTTTTTCCAGCAGATATTCCGAAAGAGCCATGTCGGTCGCTTCCGCGATGATGCCGCGGCGATGCAGGTCGGCAATGGCCTCTCGTGCGTCGGGGAAGGCATAGAAGGCGCCGCCGGCATGGATGCACTTCACTCCCTTCATTTCGTTGAAGCGGCGCACCACGAACGCATGGCGTTCGCGGAAGGCTTTCACCATTGGCTCGATGCATGACTGGTCGCCATCCAGGGCGGCTTGGGCCGCCACCTGCGAGATCGAGGTGGGGTTGGAGGTGGACTGGGACTGGAGAATTTCCATCGCCTTGATGATTTTTTCCGGGCCGGCAGCGTAGCCAATGCGCCAGCCCGTCATGGAATAGGCTTTCGACACGCCGTTCAGCACGACGCAGCGGTCTTTCAGCTCAGGGGTGGCGTTGAGGATATTGAAGAACTTCGCGCCGGACAGGTTGACATGCTCGTACATGTCGTCAGTGGCCACCAGTACGCGGGAGTGACGCTTCAGCACTTCACCCAGGGCCTTCAGTTCGTCCAGCGTGTAGACCGCCCCGGTCGGGTTGGACGGGCTGTTG
>CAYGNO010000109.1:0-7661 GCA_964351305.1 uncultured Sulfuricella sp. | reverse complement strand
CGCCGCAGGTGGCAAAAAAGGGATTGATCAGCCAGGGGTCGATGTTCACCAGCCTGGCGAATTCCTCGGCGACGTGATTGTAGGCACTGAAATGACTGGATTTGCGCCGGGCGTGCCACCCTGCGCCCAGGGGCGGAATCACCGGCTGATCGAGGCCTTTCAGGATATCGGGAACTCCCGCCGAAAGGTCGTTGTTGAGCAGGATCGCGCAGGGATCGAAGCCGTCCAGCTTCAGGCGATTGCCCTCGCGCCGCAACGGTTCCAGCGTCAGGGTGGCGCCGTCCGGCAGATCGAGCGTGGTGGGGGTGGTGATTTCCGGCAGCAGGCTGCCGATGCGCACCTGCAAACCGGCATGGCGCAGGATGGCGGCGAGCGCCGCCACGTTCTGCAGGTAAAAGGTATTCCGGGTGTGATTTTCCGGGATCAGCAGAAAGCGCTGCGCCACGGGGCAAACCTTCTCCACCGCCGACATCGCCGCCTGCACGCAGAGCGGCATGAAGTCGCGATTCAGGTTGTTGAACCCGCCGGGGAACAGGTTGGTATCCACCGGGGCGAGCTTGAAGCCGCTGTTGCGCAAGTCCACCGAGGCGTAGAACGGCGCGGCCCTATCCTGCCATTGGGTGCGGAACCAGTGCTCGATGCGCGGCTGCGCGTCCAGGATATGCTGCTCCAGGGCGAGCAGGGGGCCGGTAAGCGCGGTAGTTAAATGGGGAACCATGGGCTGTCCATGAAAAGTTCGGGATTGATCCAGATTGTAGCGGATAAGACCGGGCTCGTCAGGACTCCGGCAGGGGGGCGCTTTGCCCCCAAGCAATTTCCGGGATTGTTCGCCGCTTCATGGCGCCGATCAGCAGCCCCCCATCATTGGCCGGCCCCGGTCAAATGATTCTTGGGCGAGACAATGCGTGCAACCAGCATCTTGTCCACACGATTCTTGTCCATATCCATGACTTCAAAGCGACAGCCTGCCACCTCGAAGTGATCGGCCACCGCCGGGATGCGCCCGAGTACGTGCATGACAAAACCACCCAGGGTATTGAAAGCGTTTTCTTCCTCGCCCGGCAAATCATTGTCGATTTCCAGCACCTGCTTTACCCGTTCGACGGTCACGCTTCCGTCCATCAGCCACGACCCGTCCTCGCGAGCGACGATGTCCTGCTCTTCGGGTATGTCGGAAGACGGAAGCTCGCCGACGATTGAGGTCAGCACGTCGGTGAGCGTGACCAGGCCCTGCAGCTCGCCATATTCGTCCACAATCAGCGCGCATTGCTGGTGGGCCTTGCGGAAGTTTTCGAGCAGATGCGTGGTCGTCACGCCTTCCGGCACATACAACGGCGGTCGCAGGAACCGTTCGACCTTCATGGCTTCGCCGGCCAGCGCCGCCTTGAGGAGATCGGCGGTACGCAGTACGCCGACAATATGGTCCAGCCCGCCCCGGCAGACCACAATGCGCGTGTAGGGGCTTTCGGCGATGTGGTTGCGAATCTCTGCTTCCGGTTCGTCCAGATCGAGCACATAGATGTCAGTGCGGTGCGTCATGATTGCACCAATGCGCTGCTCATCAAGGCGCAGCACGTTGGAAACGATGGCCTGTTCGCTTTCGTGGAACACGCCTGCCTCGGCACCCTGCTCCATCAGATCCTTGATCTCCTCATCGGTTACCGGCGACTCCTCCTTGCTGCCTGCACCCATCATCCGCAGCAGGAAACTCGACGACGCCGAAAGCAACCAAACCAGGGGCCGCCCTACGCGCGCCAGCATGTTCATCGGCGGGGCGATCAATGAGGCGGTTTTCTCCGGAGCCAGCAGCCCCAGCCGCTTGGGAACCAACTCCCCGATGACGACGGAAAAATAGGTTAGCGCCACGACGACGACGGTCAGCGCGACACCCCTGGCATAGGGCTCGATGAGCGCAAATCCGGCCAGCCAGGCAGTCAGGGGGTCGGCCAGCGCAGATTCGCCGATGGCACCGCTCAGGATGCCCACCGTGGTAATGCCGACTTGTACCGTGGAGAGAAAGGTGGCCGGCTCGTTGTGCAGCGCCAGGGCCGATTCGGCTCCGGGGCTGCCGTCATCGGACAGCCTTTGCAGGCGCGCCTTGCGGGAAGAGACTACGGCAATTTCCGACATCGCCAGAACGCCGTTGAGGAGAATGAGAAACAGGAGTAATGCTATGTCCATTTAAAACCGTCCTCGTCGAGAGAGCGACGCACGGCTGCGGAATTAAAAACCGCAATATACCATAGACGCCTTTATGAGCTAATCCCGGAAAAAGCACTTAACCACAGAGGCATAGGTACTAACGGGTGGTTCCTTTCAGCCGTCTCGGACTCCGGCGGGGGAGCCGGCCCCGACGCAAGAAAGGGCTGCTTATTTTGCGCGCAATTTGATATAATGCTTGGTTTTTACAGCACAATTCAGGGCCGCTCCACATTGATCTCCACCTTCAACATCACCATGCAATTCGGGGCAAAGCCCCTGTTTGAAAATGTTTCGGTCAAATTCGGCGACGGCAATCGCTATGGACTGATCGGCGCCAACGGTTGCGGCAAGTCGACCTTCATGAAAATTCTCGGCGGCGACCTCGAACCGTCCTCGGGCAACGTCTCGATCGACGCCGGCGAGCGCCTCGGCAAGCTGAGCCAGGACCAGTTCGCCTACGAGGACAGCGTGGTGCTCGACGTGGTGATGATGGGCAACACCGAACTGTGGAAAGTGAAACTGGAAAAGGACACCATCTACGCCAACCCGGAAGCGACCGAGGATGATTACATGCGAGCCGCCGAGCTGGAAATCCAGTTCGGCGAGCTCGACGGCTACACCGCCGAATCCCGTGCCGGCGAACTCCTGATCGGCGTCGGCATTGCGGTCGAGACGCACACCGGCCCGATGAGGGAAGTCGCCCCCGGCTTCAAGCTGCGCGTGCTGCTGGCGCAGGCGCTGTTTTCCGACCCCGACATCCTGCTGCTGGACGAGCCCACCAACAACCTCGACATCAACACCATCCGCTGGCTGGAGGACATGATCAACGGGCGCTCCAGCACCATGGTCATCATCTCCCACGACCGGCATTTTCTGAACAGCGTATGCACCCACATGGCCGACCTGGATTTCGGCGAGATCCGCATTTATCCCGGCAACTACGACGAGTACATGATCGCCTCGACGCAGGCGCGCCAGCGGCTCATCACCGACAACGCCAAGAAAAAGGAAATGGTGGTCGAACTGCAGGCCTTCGTCGCCCGCTTTTCCGCCAACGCCTCCAAGGCGCGCCAGGCGACCAGCCGCGCCAGGCAGGTGGACAAGCTCAAGTCGGGCATGGTCGAGGTCAAGCCTTCGAGCCGCCAGAACCCCTACATCCGCTTCGAAACCGACGACCGGGAAAAACTGCACCGCCAGGCGGTGGAACTGCTGGATGTCGCCAAAGGCTACGACAAGGTGCTGTTCCACGGCCTCAACCTGCTTCTCGACGCCGGCCAGCGCCTCGCCATCATCGGCCCCAACGGCGCCGGCAAATCCACCCTGCTGAAAACCCTGGTGGGCGAGATCGAGCCCGACCAGGGCAACGTCAAGTGGCCGGACAAGGCCAAGATCGGCTACTTCGCCCAGGATCATCACGCCGATTTCGAGCATGACATGACCCTGTTCGAGTGGATGGAGCGCTGGGGCCGCAAGAGCGATGACGACCAGATCATCCGCGCCACCCTCGGCCGGCTGCTGTTTACCGGCGACGACTCGAAGAAATCGGTCAAGGTGCTGTCCGGCGGCGAGAAGGGCCGCATGCTCTACGGCAAGCTGATCCTGGAGCGCCCCAACGTGCTGGTGATGGACGAGCCGACCAACCACATGGACATGGAATCGATCGAGTCCCTCAACCTCGCGCTGGAGCAGTTCAAGGGCACGCTGATCTTCGTCAGCCACGACCGCCAACTGATCTCGTCACTCGCCACCCAGGTGCTGGAACTCGACGGCAAGGGCGGCTTCAGGCACTTCTCCGGCGATTACGAAGAATACCTGCACAGCCAGGGCATCGAGGCATAAACCCAGATTATCCATTTAGAGCCAAAGCACTGTTGCAGGAGCGCCGCCCCCGCCGCGATTTTTGTCCGCATTCGCGCCGGGGGCGGCGCTCCTGCATGCACGAACATTCCAATGGATAATCTGGGATAAAGCCAACCACCTGGGAACCCATAGGGATTCCCCTTGTTTTCTCAATGGTCACTCTCGGCCAGCAGCGGCTTCACCAGGCTCTCCAGCCGCGCATAGTGCACCTGCCCACTAATTTTGTGGCGCACCCGGCCCTGCTTGTCGATGATGAACGAAGTCGGCAGCCGGCTTACTCCGCCGAAGGCAGCGGCATGACGGGCTTCCGCCATCGCCACGGGGAAATGGTAAGCTTCTTTCGCCATGAACTGGCGCACCGGTTCCGGCGCGTCATCCTGGCTCAGGGCCATAATTTCGAAGCCCTGTGCCTGGTAATCGCGATAAAACCGCTCCATGTCGGGCATTTCATGACGGCAATAAGGGCACCAGGTGGCCCAGAAATTGACCAGCACCACCTTGCCGCGCAGCTGTTCCAGGCTGATTTGCCTGCCGTCCAGCAACGCCACCTTCACCTCCGGGGCCACACGGTTTTCGTCCGACACCCACGCCGGCGGACGGAACCAGACATAGACAATCAGCCCGAGCAGCACCAGCGTCAGCCAGTCCGGCCGGTATTTTTTGACCCGCGCCCACATGTTGCCTGCTTTCACCCACACTCCCGATAAGTTATAGTTGCTCCGGATTTTAACATTGGAACCCGACATGCTCTGGATCAAAGCATTTCACATCATCGCCGTAGTGACCTGGTTCGCCGCGCTGTTCTACCTGCCGAGACTGTTCGTCTATCACGCCATGAGCGAAGACGCTGTCAGCATCGAGCGTTTCAAGATCATGGAACGCAAGCTCTACCGCGGCATCATGACGCCCAGCGCGATGCTGGCGGTTACGCTCGGCCTGTGGCTGTGGCTGGGATTTGGGTTTTCCGGCGGCTGGTTGCACGCCAAGCTGGCGCTGGTGACGGTGCTGCTGATTTACCATGTTTATTGCGGTAAGCTGCTCAGGGATTTCCGCGATGACCGCAACCGCCACGGCCATGTTTTCTACCGCTGGTTCAACGAATTTCCGGTGCTGATACTGGTGGCCATGGTGATCCTGGTCGTCGTCAAACCGTTCTAATCTCTCAACCTTCTCCCTGCGGGAGAAACCCTCGTCCCTTCCCCTTCACCCGCAAGGAGTGTCCCCGCCAGGTTCCCGCCGCTTTGCGGCGACCATGGCGAGACAAGGGGAAGGTTAGGATGGGGATGGGGTCCAAGAAGGTTGGATGAGTGGCTTCACCCCTCACAACCTGATCCCTGTCCGGTAGCTTTCCTCGATCCGCTCGCGATATTTGTCGTGCACCGCGTTGCGCTTGACCTTGAGGGTGGGTGTCAGCAGGCCCTCCGCCAGCGTCCACGGTTCCTGCAAAGCGACCACCCGGCGCACCCGCACCCAGCGGGAAAACGATTTGAGCCGGGCATTGGCTTGCTTGATCAAGGTTCTTTCATCGCTTTCCCGGGTCACGGCCAGCAACACGAGATAAGCGCGTCCTTCACCCACCAGCATCGCCTGCTCGAACAGGGGGTCGTCGAGAATTGCCATTTCCGCATCCTGAGGTGACACTTTCTCGCCGTTGGACAGCACCAGAATATCCTTGGTGCGGCCCTTGATGATGATCTTGCCCGCCCGGATTTCCGCCAGATCGCCGGTGTTCAGCCAGCCATCCGCATCCAGCACTGCCGCACTAGCCTCCGGATTATGCCAGTAGCCCAGCATCACGGAGGGCCCGCGCACCAGCAACTCACCGGCTTCGTTAAGCCTGACCTCCACGCCCGGCAAGGGTGCGCCTACCGTAACCGGGTCATTGTCCTGCTCGCGGTTGCCGGCCACTATTGGCGACGCTTCGGTCAGGCCGTAACCCTGGAGCATGCTTAGCCCCAAGCCAATGAATGATTGCGCCACGCGCAATTCCAGCGGCGCGCCGCCCACCACCGTCAGGCGCATCCGTCCGCCGAGCCGGCTCAGCACCGGGCCGGCAACCAGGGGTTGCAGCAGCCGGAACAGCGCCTGTTCCGCCTTGCCGGCACGGCCTTCGAAGTTGCGCCAGCCCAGCGCCACCGTGAGTGAAAACATTGCTCGCTTGAGCGGGGAGGCCGCCAGCGCCTGCTCGATCCGTGCAAGAAAGCGCTGGAACACCCGCGGCACGGCGACCATCACCGTCGGCTTGAGAAATGCCAGGTCCTCGGCCAGCTGATTGATGGAGCGGGCATAGGCCACCGGCACCCCGGCCCTGAGCGGCACATAGTAGCCGCAGGTGCGCTCGAACATGTGGGAAAGCGGCAGCACTGAAATCAACAGATCGCCCGGATGCAGGCTGACCACTTCCAGCGCCGCCGCCACGTTGCTGAGGATGTTGCGATGAGACAGCATCACGCCCTTGGGCCGCCCGGTGGTGCCGGAAGTGTAAACGAGGGTGGCGAGCGTGTTTTCGTCCAGTTCGAGCGCCTCGAACGAGCCGCCGTTTTCGGGTAGCCAGCGGCTGACCGGGATGGCCGGGGCGGGCGCGTCTCCGCACAAACAGACGATGATTGGAAGAGAGGGCATCGCCCGGGTCAGGGCGTCGAGCAGACGGGTATTTTCCAGCACCAGCAGGCGCGCGCCTGAATCGTTCAGGCACCAGGCCAGGTTTTCCGGGTTGTCGTCCGCATACAGCGGCACCACCACCAGGCCCAGGCCCAGCGCAGCCTGATCGATCGCCGCCCAGTCGACGCCATTTTTCAGGCACAGCGCCACGCGGTCGCCGGGTTCGTAACCTGCGCTACGGAAGGCCTGCTGCCAGCGAGCCGCCAGGGCCATCACATCACGAGCGGAATAGTCGCGCCAGGAATTGCCTGTGTACTGGCGGTAGAGGAGGGTTTGCGGGTTTGCGCAGTGTTGTTCGAGCAAGCCGGCAAGGTTGACCATGGGGTGGACTTTCAACTGTGGCACGGATGAAGCAGCCTCTCTCCAACTCTCCCCCAAAGGGGGAGGGCGTTTGTCCCCTCTCCCGCTTGCGGGAGAGGGAGAGGGTGAGGGTGAGGGTTAGCGGAATCCGGGGGATTCCCGGATTGCGGCCTGCGGGCTACATGCCGACTGAACCGGCGACTAAACAATATCCAGATGCTCCAGGCCATCCATCAGGTTGGCATCCTTGGCGGCCTTGCCGTGGAGCTTGATCTTGAGGCGCAGGTCGTTGACCGAATCGGCGTTCCTGAGCGCATCCTCGTAACTGATCGAATCGGCCTCGTAGAGCTTGAACAATGCTTGGTCGAAAGTGATCATGCCCAGTTCATTGGACTTGGCCATGATCTCCTTGATCTCGTGTACCTCTCCCTTGAAGACCAGGTCGGCAATCAGCGGCGAGTTGAGCATGATCTCGATGGCCGCAGCGCGCCCCTTTCCGCCCGCTTTGGGGATGAGACGCTGCGAGATCAGCGCCTTGAGATTCAGGGACAGGTCCATCAAGAGCTGCTGGCGCCGCTCCTCCGGGAAGAAGTTAATGATCCGGTCGAGCGCCTGGTTGGCGCTGTTGGCGTGCAGGG
>CAYGNO010000108.1:0-7687 GCA_964351305.1 uncultured Sulfuricella sp. | reverse complement strand
GTCCATGGGCAACCCCCATGCGGTACAGTGGGTGGAGGACGCGGACAGCGCGCCGGTCGCCGTGGAAGGGCCGCAGATCGAAAGCCACCCGAGCTTCCCCGCCCGCGTCAACGTGGGCTTCATGCAGGTGCTCGACCGCGGCCGCATCAAGCTGCGGGTGTACGAGCGCGGCGCCGGTGAAACCCTGGCTTGCGGCACCGGCGCCTGTGCCGCGGCGGTGGCGGGAAGAATGCGCGGATTGCTGGACGGCGAGGTGAGGGTGACGACCCGGGGCGGCGAACTGACCATCCGCTGGGAAGGCGAAGGCCGGCCGGTGTGGATGACCGGCCCGGCGGTGACGGTATTCGAAGGCGAGATAAATTTGTGAACAAGGGGAGAAAAAAAGCATGAATTCGGAAGCGGTCGCGCAGTATTTGCATGAAAATCCGGAGTTCTTCGAACAACATTCCGCGCTGCTGGCGGAAGTGTTTATCCCCCACCCCCACGGGGGTCGGGCGATATCCATCGCCGAGCGCCAGCAGCTGGCGTTGCGCGACAAGAACCGGCTGCTGGAAACCAAGCTGCGGGAGTTGATCCAGTTCGGCGAGGAAAATGATGCCATCAGCGAAAAAATGCACCGCCTCAGCCTGTCGCTGCTCGGTGCGCGCGATCTGGACAGCGCGCTGAACACCGCTTATTTCAACCTGCGCGAGGATTTCGACGTGCCTCACGTGGCGATTCGCATCTGGGCCGGCGCGGATCTGCCGGCACGTCCGGAGTTCATGGGGGCGACGATCGAAATGTGCGCCTTCGCCGACGAGCTGATTACGCCGAAATGCGGCCCGCAGCTCATCGAGGAAGCGCCTTCCTGGTTCGGCGAGGCCGGCCCGAATCTGCGTTCCTTCGCCTATGTGGCGATGCGCTCGGAGCAGTCCTTCGGCCTGCTGGCCCTGGCGAGCGAAGATGCGCAACGCTTCTATCCGGAGATGGGCACACTCTACCTGAAACGGCTGGGTGAGCTGGTCAGCGCGGCGCTGCTGCGTTATCTCAAATAGAAACGACGCTTTACCGCAGCCATGTAGGGTGGGCACCGTTTTTGTGCCCACGCGGTCAGCGAACATTGTTTCCGCGTGGGCACAAAAATGTGCCCACCCTACCCGCTAAATCATGATCTCAGGCGCGGCCTATCTGCAAGCCTACCTCGGTCACCTCGCCAGCGAGCGCCGCCTGTCCCCCCTGACCTGTGCCAACTACGGCCGCGATGTCGCCGAGCTGCTGAGGCTGGCGGGCGACACCCCTCTCGACCAGTTGCAAGTCCACCAGGTGCGGCGCTTCGTCGTGCAACTGCACAGCCGCGGCCTGGGCGGTAAAACGCTGGCGCGCATGCTCTCCGCCTGGCGGGGTTTCTACGCTTATCTCGCCCGCGACCACGGGTTTGCCAGTAATCCCTGCGCCGGACTGCGCGCCCCGAAATCCGTTAAAGCCCTGCCGCAGGCGCTGTCGCCGGACGAGGCGGTCCGCTTGATGGAAATCCCCGCAGATGGCGACCCCCTAGCCCTGCGCGACAAGGCGATGTTCGAGCTGTTCTATTCATCCGGCCTGCGTCTCTCCGAACTCGTCAATCTGCCGCTAAGCCAGATCGATCTCGCCGCCGGCATGGTGCGGGTCACCGGCAAAGGCGGCAAAACCCGCGAAGTGCCGGTGGGTCGTTTCGCTCTGGAGGCGGTGCGGAATTGGCTGCCAGAGAGAGACAAGCTCGTCAGGCCTGAAGAGTACACATTATTTGTCGGCAAGAGCGGCGCTCGATTAACGCCCCGCGCCGTACAGTACCGCATCAAGCAATGGGCTCTCAAACTGGGCATTTCGGCAGATGTGCATCCACACGTGTTGCGCCATTCCTTTGCCAGCCATGTGCTGCAGTCCAGCGGCGACCTGCGCGCGGTGCAGGAAATGCTCGGGCATGCGAACATTTCGACGACGCAGGTGTACACTCATCTGGACTTCCAGCATCTGGCGAAAGTTTATGACGCGGCTCATCCCCGCGCGAAGAAGAAACCTTGAGTAATCCCGATTGAGTTATCTGTAGAAGCTATCGAATATTGATGTAGCCAACTGCGCCCCAAGAATGGGTGGTACAGCATTCCCAACTTGTGTGAACTGTCTGGCAACTGGGCCAGTAAAGAAATAGTCATCGGGGAATGTTTGAATTCGAGCGCATTCTCTGACAGATATTGTTCTAGGAATATATGGGTGCAGATGGGATCGACCGCCGCCTGCGGTACCACCAGCGATCACGGTTTTTGATGGTTGCAATGGATTGAGCCTGTCAACTCTTCCTAGATGATCTCTGCAACCAAAATCCAATTTCATATACCGCAGTACAGATTCTGCATTGTGGCATCTGGTAACGTGATTCTCGACCCCCTCCAAAGACAA
The DNA here is from genome assembly GCA_964351305.1 of uncultured Sulfuricella sp. Classification (GTDB taxonomy): domain Bacteria; phylum Pseudomonadota; class Gammaproteobacteria; order Burkholderiales; family Sulfuricellaceae; genus Sulfuricella. The sequence continues at coordinate 5,272 of CAYGNO010000108.1, read as the reverse complement.
ATTAAAAACAGCACCACAAGACAAAGGTTGATTGGTTGGCTGCGGAGGTTGATACTGCTTGCCAACCCGATTGCCAACAATGAACAATCGGACTCGCTGTTGCGGCACGTAGTGTTCAGAAGCCATCAATACTACAGGCTCATTCACTGTGTAGCCATCTTCCTCCAGCTCGGCATAAGCTCGTTGCAGCTGTTCGCCGCCATCTACTTCGATCAGGCCTGGCACATTCTCGATTAAAAAAACACGCGGCTTAAAATGCTTGATTAGCGCAATGTACTCAAAAAGGAGGTTGCCATTGGTTTCGTGAGCAAAGCCGATGCGTTTGAAATTCCCCCCGCCCTTGCTGAATCTTTGGTTCGCCGCAATTGAGAAAGGTTGACAGGGCGGGCCACCAACAAAAACACCGTCAAACCCAACTTTTGGAACGTCAGTAGCAAGCAATCCGACCATTTCATCGAAGTTGGACACATCGCCAGAGAATTCAGGTGGCCCATACACATTCCATTTGGGCCTGTTGGCTCTGAGGGTGTTACAGAAAATCTCATTTTTTTCAACAAGTGCAAGATGAGAAAATCCGGCAGCCTCAAAGCCCAAATCCAAGCCGCCAGCACCGGAAAAAAAACTGACCACGGGAATTTTGTTTTTCTTTTTCCTGAATTCATCCAGGCAATAGTACCTTTGCTTTGATGTATCTGGAATAAGGTTGTTTTCATATTGCAAGTCATCATATGACCAGCCGATACTTTCAAGATGCGAAGCCAAATTAACACCCTTATTGAGACAGTAATTAACAATCTCAATCTGCCGCTTTAGCTTGTCCTTTGTTTTGCCATTAAGCGATCTTGGCAAAAATGCTTGTAGCATTGCAGTTTCGTGCAGTTTGTTCATCGTCACACCAGTACTATCGTATTCTTTACTTCTTGGTAAACACCATTGGCTTCGGAGTAATCTCGGAAATCTTTAAGTTTCTTTTTCTTCAGCCATCTTGAATAATATTTATGTGTTGCCCTATGGCAACTCGGACACAATCCCACCAAATCTTTCAATGACGTCTTCTCCTTCACAACTCTGATCGGAGATGACAACGGCAGCAGGTGGTGCAACTCAATGATTCTGTCTGCCCACGGATACCTAATCTGTGCATCCATCGAACACATATTGCAATGATGTGGGTTGGGGAAGTGCGCGAAATAAAGCTCTCGAAGCTTTGCGCTTCTTTCGGACCGCAAATGTGTAACTCTAATTTTGTTGCCCTCAGTAAATTCTTGGTCAAGCACGTTAACAGCGACCCCTGACGTAACGTTACCAACCCCAAAGTCTTCATAGTTGCCACCAAGCTGAAGTAATTCCATGGCTGGATCATCTTTTCGTGGCGCTTGCATAGGCGCAATAGCACCCTCAATCTGGAAAATCTCTTCAGGATTTAATGCGTCCAAAAAAAGCTTCCCACTATCCCATTTCAAGAATGATAGTTGGCTGAACATGATTATAAATTCGCGAATTTGTCTTTCTGGTGTTTCAGCCAACTTAAATCCAGAGCTATGTAAATTTGTGTAGCTTGCAATGGGTTCAGTGCCATCAAGGCTATTTCCAACAACCAAGTCAGCTATTTCTTCTATGGTGGTAAAGGCGGGTTTTTTACTGATGAACTTTGCAAGCAGCAGCTTGATAACCGCACAAACGGGAAAGATTTGGCGCTCTACAGTTGAGTATCCCCGGAACGAAGGATAAGAAAAATAAAATCTGGTGGCGAAGTGTAGGAAGTAATCGTCTGGAGAAACGTTTCCTTTTGCTATTTCATTGCACAATTCGGTGCTGACCAATAAGCCATTTATATTGGCCGCAAGCATCTGGACACCAAATACTCTCCCATAATTCCTCCACAAAGTATTAGTGCCGGAAGGAAAGGTTAGCGAAGTGTAATTAGCGAGGGTGATTCGCAACGTATCCGGGTCTTCCGCGCTAGGCAATGCACGACCATCAAAGTCGGCAAGTGCTTGAGCGATTTTTTGAATTTCATCATATTGGAAGTACCCCAGTCTTCCTTGATCCCATCTCCACCGCATAGCCTGCTTCCCGTATTTTTTGGTTAGGTGATGGCGCATTGTACCCGAAGCACACAAGAGGGTGTGACGTGGCGGCTCCGCCTTCGCCACGCTGCCTTTGTAGGGTACGTCCTGTTAATATTGAAGCAGATTTACGTATTTAAACTCGCCCATGAATTCTGTAACCTACTGATATGGCCTCGCCAAAATATCCTTCAACTGTTTGGGACGTTGCGGCAGCGCTGAAAAAGCGCTACCACGACTTCAATCACTACAACCTCAAGGAACCGCTGGACGAATTGCTGTACATCATTTGCAGCACCAAAACTGGCGAAGCGAGCTACCGCAGCACCTTCCGCTCACTGAAAGAAACCTTCCCCACCCACCTGCGAATCGCCGAAGCGCCTGCTGAATATATTGCGCGGCCTATCGCTAGCGGTGGCCTATCGAACCAGAAGGCAAAGGCGATTCGCAAGCTTTTCGACATCATCGTGGCAAGGTTTGGCGGGCCGACTCTCAAACCGTTGCACGCGATGAGCGACAAGGATGCCGAAGATTTTTTGTTGTCACTGCCGGGAGTTGGGAAGAAAGTCGCGCGATGTGTTTTGATGTACTCGCTGGGCAGGCAAGTTTTCCCTGTGGATACGCATTGCTGGCGAATGGCCAGGCGTCTCGGTTGGGTCAGGCCGACACAAAAAGACCGGCACTGCGCGCCGCGAGATATGGATCGCCTGCAATCCAAAATCCCACCTGAGCTTCGTTACTCGTTACACGTGAATATGATTTCTCTTGGGCGCGAGATTTGCACCCCGACCACTCCCCGGTGCGATGAATGTCCAATATTGGTTTGGTGCCCTAAGATTGGTGTGCCGCGAATAAGGAAACAAAAAAATGGCGCATAGAGAGTTGCATAATGTTTGGCGTATCACCGCACGTTGACGGGTACGAGCTGGGGTTGGTTGACAGCCCGAAGTTTTTTGGCCATATTGAAAAAATGAATTCGCGCCTGTTATTTCCCCTGTGGCTCGCCTTTGTCCTGCTCTTCGCCCAGCAGGGCGCGGCGCTGCACGCCTTGTCGCACTTCGCGGATGGCGTGCCGAGTCAGTCGCAGCAGGAAAAGCACCTGCCCCACTCGCCGGCCTGCGACAAGTGCGTGGTCTATGCCGGCATCGGCAGCGCGGCGCCGTCCTCGCCGCCGGTGTTCGCTGCCCAGGAAACAGCCGCCGTCCTTGCCACGGTACTGTTTCTCCTGTTCTTTTCCGCTCCGCTTTATTCCTATCTTTCCCGCGCCCCGCCTCGTCTGAATTAATCATACCCTGTTCCGGCAGCCGGCCTGAAGCCGGTTGTCGCTCCCCGCTTGAATCATGCGGGGATAAGCTTTGATTTTTTCACGAGGTCATCATGTCATTCAAACGCAAAATCCTTGCGGCGAGCATCGCGCTCGCCCTTATTGCGCCGCTGGACGCACAGGCCGCCGATAGCGCCGAACTGGCGCAAATCCGCGAGCAGATCAGGCAAATGAAGGAAAGCTACGAAGCGCGCATCCAGGCGCTGGAAAAACGCTTGCAACAGTCTGAAGAAAAGGCGGTCCTGAGTGCCGAGGTGAAAGTCCCGAACCAGCCCTCCCACGCTCAGACCTCAGCACTCAGCACTCAGCACCCAGCGCTTGCGAGCAGCGCCTTCAACCCCGAGGTGTCGCTGATCCTCTCCGGCACTTACGCCAACCTCTCGCAAGATCCGGCCAATTACCGGATCGGCGGCTTCCTGCCGAACGGCGGTGAAATCGGGCCGGGGCAGCGCGGCTTCGGCCTGGGCGAATCCGAACTGGTCATTGCCGCCAACATCGATCCCTACTGGCGTGGCCAGTTCATGCTCGCCGTCACGCCGGAAAATACGGTGGAAGTGGAGGAGGCGTTCGTGCAGTCCCTCGGTCTCGGCAACGGCCTCACCGTCAAGGGCGGGCGCTTTCTCTCCGGCGTCGGCTACCTCAACGAGCGGCACGCCCACACCTGGGATTTCGTCGATGCGCCGCTGGCCTACCAGGCGTTTTTCGGCGGCCAGTTCAAGGACGAGGGCGTACAGGTCAAATGGCTGGCGCCGACGGATACCTTCGTCGAACTCGGCGCCGAAGCCGGGCGCGGCAGGAACTTCCCCGCCAGCGACCGCGCCAAGAACGGTTCCGGTTCGGCGGCGATGTTCGCCCGCCTCGGCGGCGATGTCGGCGCCAGCCACAACTGGCGCGCCGGGCTCTCGCTGTTGCGCACTTTGCCGCGCGACCGCGCCTACAGCATCACCGACAATTGGGGCGCGACGGTGGACAACGGGTTCAGCGGCAACAGCCGGCTGGAGATTGCCGACTTGGTGTGGAAATGGTCGCCCAACGGTAACCCGGTCTACACCAACTTCAAGTTGCAGGGAGAATATTTCCGCCGCCGCGAAGACGGCGACCTGACCTACGACGTGAGTGGGGCCAACAACCCCGACCGTTATGTTTCCTCGCAATCCGGCGGGTATTTGCAGGGCGTCTACCAGTTCATGCCGCGCTGGCGGGTAGGGCTGCGGCGCGACCAGATGGACGGCGGCAGTGTCGATTACGCCTCCAACAATGCCGCGCTGGGGCAGGTCGCGTTCAACCCGTCGAAGAACAGCCTGATGTTCGACTACAGCCCGAGCGAGTTTTCCCGCTTCCGCCTGCAATTCGCGCAGGACAAGTCCCGTCCCGAGGCGACCGACAACCAGATGTTCCTGCAATACCAGATGAGCCTGGGCGCCCACGGCGCGCATAAATATTAGGAGAATTGGCATGAATTTAGCAAAACCGATGAAATGGCTGGCCGGTGGACTGCTGGCGTCATTGTCCGTTCCCGCCTTTGCCGCCCTCAACATCCTCGCCTGCGAGCCGGAGTGGGGCGCGCTGGCGCAGGAGCTGGGTGGCGACAAGGTGTCCGTGTACAACGCCACCAATGCCCTGCAGGATCCGCATCGCGTCGAAGCCAAGCCCAGCCTGATGGCGCGCGCCCGGAGCGCCGACATGCTGGCCTGCACCGGGGCGGAACTGGAGGTCGGCTGGCTGCCTATTTTGTTGCGCCAGACGGGCAATCCGAAAATCCAGCCGGGGCAGCCCGGCAATTTCGAGGCAGCGCATTACGTGCGCATGCTGGAGATACCCACTCGCCTCGACCGCGCCGAGGGCGACGTGCATCCGGGCGGCAATCCGCACATCCAGA
>CAYGNO010000107.1:0-7703 GCA_964351305.1 uncultured Sulfuricella sp. | reverse complement strand
GCGCTGGAGGTGCAGGCGCTGACCGGCCTGCTGATCGCGGCCTCGTTCCTGGGCGACAACACCAATTACTGGATCGGCCGCTATGTCGGGCCGAAGGTGTTCAGCAGGGAGCGTTCGCGCCTGCTCAACCCCAAGCACCTTGAGCAGACTCACCGTTTCTACGAAATACACGGCGGCAAGGCCATTATTCTGGCGCGCTTTTTCCCCATCATCCGCACTTTTGCTCCCTTCGTCGCCGGCATCGGTCGCATGGATTATCGCCGCTTCCTGCTTTACAGCCTGGCGGGCGGGGTGGTCTGGGTCGGCTCGCTGGTGCTGGCCGGCTACTTCTTCGGCAACATCCCGTTCATCAAGCAGAATCTGACGCTGGTGATCTTCGGCATTATTTTCCTGTCGATTCTACCGGGGATATTCGGCTTCCTGCGCCATCGCGCCCAATAAGTCATGGAACCCCTGCTCGATGACGTCACCGTAAGCAGTTTCCTGCCGCCGACCCGGCGCATCGTTTTGCATGTTGCCGTGATAGTCGCGGTTTCGTTGATCGGCGGGCCGCTGCTCGGGCTATACGTGTTCAACGCGCCGCGTGGCGAGGTCCTGACGCTGTCGATCAGCACCGGGCTGGGTTGGGGGCTGTCCTTCGCTTTCGCCGCCGCCTTCATCTACACTGCCTGGGTGATCAGAACCGTCTGGAAGGCCTATTATAAGCACGTGGCGGCGCGGAAAATGGACGAGTTCTATCGCGCTATCGAGGGTGAGCAGACGAAGGATTAAACCGTTGAAAACGGCATTAACCACGAATGACACGAATGCTCACGAATAACCAAAAGTAGGCGCCTCCAGGCGACACGAATAGTGCATGCAGATTATTCGTGTTCCATTCGTGTAAATTCGTGGTCGAGCCTTTTTTAGATTAAATTCTCGCCGCCAGCTCTGCCGCCTTACCGATGTAGTTGTGCGGGGTCATCTGCATCAGCCGCTGTTTTGCGTCTTCCGGTATGGCGAGCTTGGCGATGAAGGCATGTAGCGTCTCTTTGGTGATGCCGCCCTTGCCGCGGGTGAGTTCCTTGAGCTGCTCGTAGGGGTTCTCCACGCCGTAGCGGCGCATCACGGTCTGGATCGGTTCCGCCAGCACTTCCCAGTTGTTGTCCAGGTAGTCATTCAGGCGTTGCGGGTTGGCTTCCAGCTTGTTGAGACCGCGCAGGCAGGAATCGTAGCCGAGCAGGGTATAGCCCAAGCCCACGCCCATGTTGCGCAGCACGGTGGAGTCGGTGAGGTCGCGCTGCCAGCGGGAAACCGGCAGCTTTTCGGAAAGGTGCCGCAGCACCGCATTGGCCAGCCCGAGGTTGCCTTCCGAGTTCTCGAAATCAATCGGGTTGACCTTGTGCGGCATGGTGGAGGAACCCACTTCGCCGGCCTTCACCTTCTGCTTGAAATAGCCCAGCGAAATATAGCCCCAGACGTCGCGGTCGAGGTCGATCAGGATGGTGTTGGCGCGGGCGTAGGCATCAAACAGCTCGGCCATGCAGTCGTGCGGCTCGATCTGGATGGTGTAGGGGTTGAAATCCAGCCCCAGCCCTTCGACGAAATGCTTCGCAAAGCGCTCCCAGTCGAAATCGGGATAGGCTGACAGATGGGCGTTGTAGTTGCCCACCGCGCCATTGGCTTTGCCCAGGATGGCGACCTCGGCCAGGCGTTTTTGCTGGCGTTGCAGGCGGTAGGCCACGTTGGCCATCTCCTTGCCGACCGTGGTGGGTGAGGCGGGCTGGCCGTGAGTGTGGGCCAGCATCGGCATGTCCGCGAGATGATGGGCGAGCTCGGTGAGCCTGGCGACGAGCCGAGCCAGGCCGGGCAGCATCGCCGCTTCGCGCGCATCCTTCAGCATCAGGCCGTGGGAAAGATTGTTGATGTCCTCCGAAGTGCAGGCGAAATGGATGAATTCACTCACTTTCATCACTTCTGCATTGTCGGCCAGCCGGGCTTTCATCCAGTATTCGACCGCCTTGACGTCGTGGTTGGTGGTTTTTTCGATATCCTTGACCGCCTGGGCGTCGGCTTCCGAAAAATCGTTCGCCAGCGCGTCCAGTTGCGCGAAGGTTTCAGCGGAGAAGGTCGGGACTTCGGCGATGGAGGGCTCGCGCGAGAGCGCCTTGAGCCATTCGATTTCCACCTTGACGCGATAGCGGATCAGCGCAAACTCGCTGAAATAGGCGCGCAGGTCGGCCACCTTGTTGTGGTAGCGCCCGTCCAGAGGGGATAATGCGGTAAGCGTGGAGAGATTCATATGCCGGCCCGTGCTGTAGGTATTGGGAAAACCCGCATTTTACCGCAAACACCATGAAAATAGTCCAAAGGCACTCTTGGGATATCAGTCCGGCTGAGGCGATTGCCATCCAGAAGCAATTGCGCGGCGAGGTGGTGAGGGAAGACCGGCTTGGTCCGGTGCGCCACGTGGCGGGGGTGGACGTGGGTTTCGAGGAAGGAGGTAGGATCACTCGCGCCGCGGTGGCGGTGCTCGGTTTTCCATCGCTCGAACGGGTGGATCATGCCATTTTTCGCACCCCCACCCGTTTTCCCTACGTGCCGGGGCTGCTGTCTTTTCGTGAGGTGCCCGCAGTGATCGGGGCGTTGGAAAAGCTGGCCGTCATTCCCGATCTTTTGCTGTGCGATGGGCAGGGTATCGCCCATCCGCGCCGTTTCGGCATCGCCAGCCACCTCGGCCTGCTGTGCGGCATTCCCTCCATCGGCGTGGCCAAAACCCGGCTGATCGGCGAGCCTGTCGAGCCGCCCGACCAGCGCGGCGCATCCGTGCCGCTGCGCTATCATGGCGAAACCGTCGGCGCGGTGTTGCGCAGCCGAGCCGGCGTGAAGCCGCTATACATTTCCATTGGCCACCGCATCAGCCTGGCGACGGCGCTCGACTATGTGATGGCCTGCGTCACCCGCTACCGCCTGCCGGAGACGACGCGCTGGGCGCATCGCCTGGCTTCCGGGCCTGCGGTCGAATGAGAAAGAAGGTGACGATGACGGCCAGGGCGAACAGCACATACGCCAGCGTGAATACCCATTCCGGCAGGTCGTAGAAGATCAGGCGGCCGACCCAGCGCTGCATGAAGCTGGCCCCGCCAGAGCCAGTCTGGCGCAGGAAGTCTTCCCACACGGTAAGTGGACAGGCCATGCCGACGAGGGATTCAGCCATTACGAAGAGGATGGCGGCAAGATGCGCGACGCGGAAGCGAAAGTTGCGCACCCAAGGCCGGTCGAGCGCGGCGCCGGCCCAAGTGGCGAGCAAACCGCCCACCACGAACAGCACGAACAGAAAGTGGACAATCAGGACTGCGTCGGCCAGCAGCGCCATGATCAAATTAAACGGCAGCAACCCAATCGCTGGCCAGATAGTAGTCGTCGAACACACGGGTTTCGGCAGGAGTGAACAGGCTGGTCAGCCAAGTACTCCAGGCGATCCATTGGCTATCGGTGACCACGGCGATTTTCCACAGGTCGAAGCGGTGCTCGCGGGCAAACTTGATTTCTTCCCAGGCAACATCCACGGTAAATCTGGCCATGTCGCGCAGATCGAACAGCAGGTTGACCCGGCCCTCGGACTTGATCTTGACCATGACGGCCTCTTCCAGCTCCCTGAAGTCGGCGAGGGTGAACTGGCCCAGCACGGCGACGTTGACGAGGTGGCTCCGAACTTCGACGGCGATCATGGCTTACCCTTGACGGAGGTGATGTTTTTGCACTATAGCAGACTGGCTATGCGGCAGGAAGACGGGGTGCAATGCGGGAGGCTAGAACGCCGCTCAGGATGATCAGGGCTATCCCCAGCCAACTGCTCAGGGGCAGGATTTCCTGCCACAGCAGGATGCCCCACAGGCTGGCGAAGATGACCGTGCTGTAGGCCAGGCTGCCGACCACCAGCGTGTCGCCCTCGCGGTAGGCGCGGGTCATGGCGAGCTGTGCCAGGGTGGCGGTGGTGCCGAGGCCGAGCAGGAGCAGGAAATTCCGCGGCGAAACGGGGTGAAAAGCGTGAGCTCCCATCCAGATGCCGCCGCCGAAGGTGCAGATCAGGGTGAAATAGAACACGATCCGGAATGAAGGTTCGCCCATCTGCCCCAGCTGCTTGACGTTGAGATAGGCGATGGCGGCGAGAAATCCGGAGGCCAGCCCCATCAGTCCTGCGACCAGCTGTTCCTGGTGCAGGGTGGGCCGCAGCAACAGCACCACGCCGGCAAACCCGAGCAGGATGGCCAGTGTGAGCGGCAGGTGCGGGCGTTCTTTCAGGATCAGCACGCTGAGAAGGGCGAGGAACAGCGGCGCGGTGTAGTTGAGCGTCACCGCAGTGGCCAGCGGCAGCCGGGTGATGGAGTAAAAGAACAGCATCAGCGCGGCGAAGCCGGACAGCCCGCGCCACAGGTGCGCTTTCCAGTGAGGCGTGGCGACGCTCATGTCCTGGATTTTGATGATCAGGGTGATGATCAGCAGGCCGAACAGGGAGCGGTAGAACACCAGTTCGGCGCTGGAAAAAAACTCCGCGCCCAGCTTGACGAATACCCCCATGCAGCCGAACAGGACGCCGGCCACGACCATCCATGCGGATTTTAGTTGTGGAAGTTTGGGCATGGGTTATATCGGATTGTCCATTGGAATACTCGTGCATGTAGGAGCGCCGCCCCCGGCGCGAATGCGGTCGAAAATCGCGGCCAACTCCCATCCCCATCCTAACCTTCCCCTTGAAGGGGAAGGGACGATCGCCCTCTCTCCCTGTGGGAGAGAGTTGGAGAGAGGGTTGGCGCCGCTCCCACGGCGGTGTTTTGGCTCTAATGGATAATCTGGGTTTATGTTGTGCAATTCATGGCGCAGTAGTTTATCCCGGATTTTCCATCAGGCTGGAACTTAAAGGTGCGGGCCGCTTTCCGTCTGCGCGCAGGGGCCGAAAGCCGCGCGGAGATTGACCGGAGACCGCAATATGCGGTATTTTAACCCTTTTTAGAGTGCGGCAAGCCAAGTAATGAGCAAAGCTTTAAAATCACCGACCTTCGAAAGCGCACTCGCCGAGTTGGAAAATATCGTCGCCACCATGGAAGCGGGCCAGTTGCCGCTGGAGCAGCTTCTGTCGGCCTATAAGCGCGGTGCGGAGCTGCTTCAGTTCTGTCAGCAGGCGTTGCAGGATGCGCAGCAGCAGGTGCGTATCCTCGAAGCGGGCAGCTTGCAGAATTTCGTTGGCGACGCGTCCCTTGACTCCTAACCCTCTCCTAGGCGGCTTCCCTCACCCCAACCCTCTCCCGCTTGCGGGAGAGGGGGCAAACGTAAAAGGCGCTGGTTTTGATCTTGATTGATTTTCAGGCATGGGCAGCTGCCCTGCAGCAGCGTATGGAAGGTGTGCTGTCCGACGTGCTGCCGCAGCCCTCGATTGCGCCGCAGCGCCTGCACCAGGCGATGCGTTACGCCGTGCTCGGCGGCGGCAAGCGCATCCGGCCCTTGCTGGCCTTCGCTGCCGGTGAAGCGGCTGGCGGCGATCCGCAGTGCGTCGATGCTGCGGCGGCTGCGGTCGAACTGATCCACGCCTATTCCCTGGTGCACGACGACCTGCCGTGCATGGACGATGACAGCTTGCGGCGCGGCAAGCCCACCTGTCACCTCGAATACGACGAGGCCACTGCGCTGCTGGTGGGCGATAGCCTGCAAACCCTGGCGTTCCAGCTCCTGGCGGATCGCCCCTTGGCAGACGCTCCCGCGGTGCAGCTGGAAATGCTGAAGGTTCTGGCGGTAGCTGCCGGTTCGCGCGGCATGGCCGGCGGTCAGGCGATTGACGGCGAAAGCGTCGGCAAGACGCTGTCCCTGCCGGAACTGGAGTTCATGCACATCCACAAGACCGGTGCGCTGATCCGGGCCTCGGTGCAGTTGGGTGCGCTGTGCGGCAAGGGGCTTGAAAACGGCGATATGGAGCGCCTGCTGCACTACGCGAAATGTATCGGGCTGGCCTTCCAGGTGGTGGACGACGTGCTCGATGCCGAATCCACCACTGCCACGCTGGGCAAGACTGCCGGCAAGGATGCCGAGGCCAACAAACCGACCTACGTCTCGATTCTTGGCGCGAATGCGGCGCGTGCCTTCGCTGCCGATTTGCACCGGGATGCGTTACAGTCGCTCGAAGTGTTCGGCGCGAGGGCGGAAAGATTGCGCCAGATCGCCGATTTCATCGTCAAGCGGCAATTTTGAACAGCAAAGTAGGGTGGGCACGTTTTTGTGCCCACGCGGAAAATTTCGCTGACTGCGTGAGCACAAAAACGTGCCCACCCTACCTATCTGGATCAATCCGCGTCGCCTAGAGGCGCCTACTTTTGGTTGTCGGTGGTTTTAAAATTAATGTACAAACTACTCGAATCCATCAACACCCCCGCTGAGTTGCGCGCTCTCGACCGCAAGCAGCTACCCCGGCTCGCCGAGGAGCTGCGAACCTTTCTGATCGAAAGCGTGAGCAAGTCCGGCGGCCATCTGGCCTCCAATCTGGGCGCGGTGGAGCTGACCGTCGCCCTGCACTACGTGTTCAACACGCCGGATGACCGGCTGGTGTGGGATGTCGGCCACCAGACCTATTCGCACAAGATTCTGACCGGGCGGCGCGAGGCCATGGCTACCCTGCGCCAGCTCGGCGGCATTGCTGGTTTCCCCAAGCGCGCCGAGAGCGAATATGACGCGTTTGGCGCCGGCCATTCCAGCACCTCGATCAGCGCCGCGCTCGGCATGGCGGTTGCGGCTCAGGCGGAAGGCAGCGACCGGCGCGCGGTGGCGATTATCGGCGATGGCGCGATGACCGGCGGCATGGCGTTCGAGGCGCTCAACAACGCCGGAGCGATGGACGCCAATCTGCTGGTGGTGCTGAACGACAACGACATGTCGATCTCGGCCAATGTCGGCGCGCTCAATAATTATCTCGCCAAGCTCATGTCGGGGCGCTTTTATGCCGCGATGCGCAAAGGCAGCGAGAAGGTGCTGGGGGCCGTGCCTCCCATCCTCGAACTGGCCAAGCGCGCCGAAGAGCACATGAAGGGCATGGTCATCCCCGGCACCCTGTTCGAGGAATTCGGCTTCAACTACATCGGCCCGATCGACGGCCACGACCTCGACGTGCTGGTGACCACGCTGAGCAACCTGAAGCAGCTCCAGGGGCCGCAACTGCTGCATATCGTTACCCAGAAGGGCAAGGGCTACAAGCTGGCCGAAGAGGACCCCTGCCGTTACCACGGCGTTGCCAAATTCAACCCCGAGGACGGGGTGATGGACACCAAGCCGGGCGGCAAGCTTACCTACACCCAGGTATTCGGCGACTGGCTGTGCGACATGGCGGCGCAGGACAAGCGCCTGGTCGGCATTACCCCGGCGATGTGCGAAGGCTCCGGCATGGTGCGCTTCGCCCGGGAATACCCCAAGCGCTATTTCGATGTCGGCATTGCCGAGCAGCACGCGCTGACTTTTGCCGCCGGCATCGCCTGCGAAGGCATGAAGCCGGTGGTGGCGATCTATTCGACCTTTCTGCAACGCGCGTACGACCAGTTGATCCACGACATCGCTTTGCAGGGGCTGCCCATTGTGCTGGCGATCGACCGCGCCGGGCTGGTCGGGGCCGACGGCCCGACTCATGCCGGCAGCTTCGACCTGTCCTTTTTGCGCTGCGTGCCCAACATGCTGGTGATGGCGCC
>CAYGNO010000106.1:0-7775 GCA_964351305.1 uncultured Sulfuricella sp. | reverse complement strand
GGCGGCATACCGGCGATCAGCGTAATCGGTTACAATCGCGAGGTGAGCTGGGACGAGTTGCTGGAGCGGCTGAAGCGGGTGACCCAGAAGAATGTGAAGCCGGTTATCCAGTAAAGAAGCAAAGGAGATTTAATGAGAACATTACTCATGGCTATGGCAATGTTGCTGGCGGCGACGGTTTCGGCGTGCGTCACCATCAACATTTATTTCCCTGCGGCAGCCGCTGAAAAGGCGGCCGACAAGATCATCGACGAGGTCTGGCAGTTGCAGAAACAGGGCGACGCGCCTGCGCCCGCCAAACCGAACGAACAGAAATAGGAGGTCACAATGCACAGCCAGAATCTTCGTTTGTGGGTGGTTGCCATGTTGCTGTGGCTGCCTTTGCTGGCCTTCGCCGCCGCCGATCTGGAAATCAACACGCCGGCCATCGGCAGCCTGAAAAATGCGATGCAGGCGCGTCACAGCCAACTGGCGAGCCATTACGCCAGCGGCGCAGTCGGCCTGACGCGCGACGGCCTGGTGGCGATGCGCGATGCCGCCTTGGTGCCTCTGGCGCAACGGCAGGCGGTGAGTAGCCTGGTCGCGGCGGAGAATCAGGATCGCAAGGCCTTGTACCGCGAGATTGCGCGCGCCAACGGCCATCCCGAATGGGAAGAAGAAATTCATTCCACCTTCGCCCAGCGCTGGGTGCAGAAGGCCGCGCCGGGATGGTGGTACCAGAACCATGGCGGAGCCTGGGTAAAGAAATAGTGACTCCGGTACTGGTATTCGATATTGAAACCGTCCCCGACGTTGAGGGGCTGCGCAGGCTGAACGGGTTGGGCGACGAAGTGTCCCCGGCCCAAGTCGCCGAACTGGCTTTTCACCAGCGCCGCCAGACAACCGGCAGCGATTTCCTGCAACTGCACGTGCAGCGCGTGGTGGCGATCTCCTGCGCCCTGCGCGAGCGCGACAGCTTTCGCATCTGGTCGCTGGGCAACCCCGAGGACGACGAAGCCGAGCTGATCCGCCGTTTCTTCGAGGGCATCGAGAAATACACGCCGCAGATCGTGTCGTGGAATGGCGGCGGCTTCGACCTGCCGGTGCTGCACTACCGCGCCATGGTCCATGGCATCCAGGCACCGCGCTACTGGGACATGGGCGAGGATGATCGCGAGTTCAAGTGGAACAACTACATCAGCCGCTACCATACCCGCCATCTCGACCTGATGGACCTGCTCGCGCTCTACCAGCCGCGCGCCAACGCGCCGCTGGACCAGATCGCGCAGCTCGTCGGTCTGCCCGGCAAGCTCGGCATGGACGGCTCCAAGGTCTGGGATGCCTTCCAGAACGGCGAGATCGACGGTATCCGCAATTACTGCGAAACCGACGTCGCCAATACTTACCTGGTTTACCTGCGTTTTCAGCTGATGCGCGGCGTGCTGACGCGCGAGGCATATCAGTCCGAGTGCGACCTGGTGCGCGCCACCCTGGGCAAATCCGATGCGCCGCACTGGCAGGAATTTCTGGCTTTGTGGAAATGATTAATAAAATCTGTTGAACCGCGGAGGACGCAGAGGACGCGGAGGAATTCAAAGGCAATGCCTTGGGTATTCACCCGAAGAGAGACTTCGGTGAAAGCTTATAATGTCGGTTTTCCTCTGCGTCCTCCGCGTCCTCTGCGGTGAATTGAGTTTTTAGAATTGAATCCCATGACCATCATTGAATCTCTCGACCACGAAGGGCGCGGCGTCGCCCACGTCGAAGGCAAAACCATCTTCATCGAAGGCGCCTTGCCCGGCGAAACGGTGGAGTATTCCACCTTCAAGAAAAAGCCCAGCTACGAGCAGGCTACGGCCACGAAAATCCTCAAGCCCAGCTTCATGCGCGTCACGCCGCGTTGTCCGAGTTTCGGACTGTGCGGCGGCTGCAGCATGCAGCACATGGAGTCCGGGGCGCAGGTTGCGGCCAAGCAGCGCGTGCTGGAAGACAACCTGTGGCATATCGGCAAGGTGCGGGCGGAGGAAATGCTGCCCGCCATCTACGGCCCGCCCTGGGGCTATCGCCACCGAGCGAGGGTGTCGGTCAAATATGTGCGCAAGAAAGAGCGCGTTCTGGTTGGTTTCCATGAAAAACGCAGCAGCTTTATCGCCGACATGGAGAGCTGCGAAGTGCTGCCACCGCGCATTTCCGCCCTGCTCATGCCACTGCGCGCATTGGTCGAACAGCTTTCCATCCGTGAGCGCTTGCCGCAGGTGGAAGTAGCGCTGGGCCAGGATGTCGACGTGCTGGTGCTGCGCATCATGGATCCGTTGAACGAGCAGGATGAAGCGTTGCTGCGGGCATTCGCGGACCGGCATCGGGTCCAGTTCTTCCTGCAGTCCAAGGGCCCCGATACGGTGCAACCGTTTTATCCGCTGGATGCGCCTGAGCTCAACTATACGCTGCCGGATTTCGACATCGTGATGCCGTTCCGGCCCACCGAATTCACCCAGGTCAACCCGGATATCAACCGCGTGCTGGTGCGGCGCGCCATCAACCTGCTCGATCCCAAGCCGGGCGAGCGCATTGCCGACCTGTTCTGCGGACTGGGCAATTTCAGCCTGCCGATCGCCCGGCGCGGCGCCGACGTGGTGGGGGTGGAAGGCAGCGCCGCCCTGGTGCGGCGCGCGCAGGCGAATGCCGAGCACAACGGGCTAGCGGCGCGGGCACGGTTCGTCGAAGCGAATCTGTTCGAGGCGGACGCCATCGGCCTGAAAAAACTGGGGCATTTCGACAAGATGCTGATCGACCCGCCGCGCGACGGCGCGCTCGAAGTGATCAAGGCGCTGACGGAAGACGGACCGAAGCGGATCGTTTACGTGTCGTGCAGTCCGGCCACCCTGGCACGCGATGCCGGAGTGCTTGTGCATGACAAGGGCTATGCGCTGAAAGCCGCCGGCGTGGTCAACATGTTCCCGCATACGGCGCACGTCGAATCCATCGCCCTGTTCGAGAAATAAAAAAGGGCGGCCGATTGGCCGCCCTCTGTAGTTGTGTAGGGTGGGCACCGTTTTTGTGCCCACGCAGTCAGCAAAGCTTATTCCGCGTGGGCACAAAAACGTGCCCACCCTGCCAAACTAATCGCGTTCGCCGGTAAGCGCCATCAGAAGCGACAACAGGTGGACGAACAGGTTGTAGATATCCAGGTAAATCGCCAGGGTGGCCATGATGTAGTTGGTTTCCCCGCCGGTGACGACCCGGCTCACATCAAACAGGATGAAGCCGGAGAAAATCAGCACGGCGATCGCGGAGATGGTCAGTTGCATCGCCGGAATCTGGAAGAACATGTTGGCGATCATGGCGACGATCAGCAGGATCAGCCCGATGAACAGGAACTTGCCCATGAAGCTGAAATCTTTCTTGGTCACCGTGGCAATGGTCGCCAGGGAGAAGAAGATCAAACCCGTGCCGCCAGCCGCCATTCCGACCAGCTGCGCGCCGTTTCTCAGGTGCAGGGCGGCTTGCAGGATAGGTCCGAGCATCAGGCCCATGAAGAATGTCAGGCCTAGCAGCAAAGCCACGCCGAGACCATTGTCCTTGTTTTTGCTGATCCCCCAGAACAGGCCGAACATCACCGCTATCATAAGGATGAAGCCCATGAAAGGGCTCTGAGCCATGAACGAGAAGTTCAGGTTGATGCCGATCACCGCGCCGATCACCGTCGGAACCATGCTCAAACCGAGCAGCATGTAGGTGTTGCGCAATACCTTGTTGGCTGCAAGGGCCAGTTCAGTTGATTGTGACGTCATTCGCAGTTCAGGTTGCATCAGTTAACTCCTCTTACAAAAAAAGACATGGGTAAGACTACGCACTTCGGGTAAAAGTTTCAAGCACTGGTCAATGCGGGCGGCAAGCGGTATCATGGCGGCCATCGGAAGGTTGGCCGAGTGGTTTAAGGCAGCAGTCTTGAAAACTGCCGATCTGAAAGGATCCGTGAGTTCGAATCTCACACCTTCCGCCATCTCCTGATGTTCAATGTTCGTCCCCATGCGCCATTCCGTTGCTAAAATTCCTGTTCTGGAATCCTGGAACGGTATCTGAAAAAATCCGCTAATTGACTGCACCCAAGATAAGACGCCATTTCTGGCCCGTTGCTGAATTCTGAATGGCCGCTTGGCGCGAAACTTGCATGTGCCAATGTAATCGTAGTCAATATTGTCCGGAATCGAACATGGCACAAGATACCCCAGCGGTGCAACTGGTCACCATCTATGAAATCAGCAAGATTCTCGGCTCCTCGCTGGATCTGCACAAGACGTTGCGCGGCGTGCTGAACCTGCTTTCCTCGCACTTGCACATGCAGCGCAGCATGGTCAGCCTGGTGGAGGAAGACGGCGGCCTGCAGGTGGTGGCCGCCGTCGGGCTGACGCCGGAAGAGATTCGGCGCGGCCGCTTCCTGATTGGCGAAGGCGTGACCGGGCGTATCCTGCAAAGCTGCATGCCGGCAGTGATTCCAGATGTCTCCAAGGAGCCGCTGTTTCTCAACCGCACCGGATCGCGCAAGGCGGAAGCCGGCGAGGTGGCGTTTATCGGCGTGCCGATCAAGGTGGGGCGCCGCTGCATCGGCGTGCTGGGCATGGATCGGGAGACGGGCGGTTCAGGGCGCTTCCAGGGCGATGTCCGTTTCCTTGCCATGGTCGCCAACCTGATCGGCCAGAGCGTGCGCCTGCACCAGAATGTGGCGGCGGAGCGCGAGCAGTTGATGCAGGAAAAATTCCGCCTGCAAAAGGAACTGCAAGGCAAATATAGCCTGGATAGCGTCATCGGCGTGAGCAAGCGCATGCAGCAGGTCTTCGCCGACGTGCACCAGGCAGCGCCGGGCAAGGCCACCATCCTGCTGCGCGGCGAATCCGGCACCGGCAAGGAAGCCATCGCCCGCGCCATTCACTACCTCAGCCCGCGCAAGGGCGGCCCCTTCATCAAGCTCAACTGCGCCGCCCTGTCGGAAAGCTTGCTCGAATCAGAATTGTTCGGCCACGAAAAGGGCGCTTTCACCGGCGCCACATCGGACCGCAAGGGCCGCTTCGAGCAGGCCCACGGCGGCACGCTGTTCCTCGACGAAATCGGCGACATCTCGCCGGCGTTCCAGGCCAAGCTGCTGCGCGTGCTGCAGGAGCGCGAGTTCGAGCGGGTTGGCGGCAACCGCACCATCCGCGTGGATGCGCGGCTGATCACCGCCACCAACCGCAACCTGGAAGAAATGGTGAGCAAGGGCGAGTTCCGCGCCGATCTGTATTTCCGCATCAACGTGGTGTCGATTTTCCTGCCGCCGCTGCGCGAACGGCGCGACGACATTCCCCCGCTGCTGGAGCATTTCATGGAGAAGTTCAACCGCGAGAACAAGCGCAACTTCACCGTCAGCCCGGAAGCGCTCCGCACCATCACCCAATGCAACTGGCCGGGCAACGTGCGCGAGCTGGAAAATTGCGTCGAGCGCATGGCCGCCATGACGCGCGGCAACCTCATCCGCCAGTCAGACCTGCTGTGCGAGAAGGGGCTGTGTTTTTCGTCGGCGCTGAAGGACTACGGCAAGGATCAACGCTCGATTCCGCTCGTGCCGCAGCGGCAATCCGCGCCTGAAACGCCGGCCATGCCCGAAGACCTGCCGGAAGCTTATTCGGAGTCGGAAAACATGGGCGAGCATCAGCCCGCTTCAGAGCGCGACCGGCTGATGTGGGCGATGGAAAAGTGCGGCTGGGTACAGGCCAAGGCGGCGCGGCTGCTCAACCTGACGCCACGGCAGATGGGTTATGCGTTGAAGAAGTTTAATATCGAGATCAAGCAGTTGTAGCGGAGCGGGGGTGAGTGTAAGGGATATTGTAATGTTTGAGTTGAGGGGCTCAAATCGGTTTGCGGCGTGGCCTTACTCTTGAACGAGAGGTTAGGCCTCATTCCCGGTCGCTCTATCTTTCTTGTCTTCGTCATAGTTCAACAGTCCCAAGAGTCTTCCAGTTATTTGCGCCAGTTCCTTTTGAACCTCCTCCACCTCCGCAAGAAATTCTCGAAAGCTTTCTGCGGAAAACGCTTCAAGGTCATGAGGGTGCTTCTTTGGCGTGGCGCGCGTCTTTAAACGCATGATGGGAATGAGGTCTGTGCTTTCCGGTGGCTGACCAAGAACAAACCAATGGGAATGGACGTAGCGATTCCTCAATTCCTCAAGCTTCCCGAGTCGCTTAAGGGTTGCAATAGAGTGATCCATTTCACGCTTAAGAGACACCCTCGTTTCAGGCGAATTTTTGCACATTTTGTACTCGGCACGGGCGGGTAGTTGATGTGTCAGCAGGGTAGCCAAGAGCCTCGATTTGGTGCTAAAGGACACTTCGGCCACGGCGATTCGCAGAAGCTCGGCAAGATCACCGTTTGGTCTTGAACTCGCCGCCGTTAGTTGAAGAATCCTAAACTCGATGAGTTGCTCCAACTGTTGGAAATGGCGAATCGACCTGCCGAGTAGCAAATCAAATTCATCTATCAACTCGGATTGATGCTTGTGAGTACTTCGAGTTTCCCCAGCGCGAGACATTTTAAGAGGCCTAGTAGTTATTAGCCGGACGCATGCGCCCAGACTTTATTGTTGAATAACACGGACACCCATAATGCCATCATAATTGTTCGATATGCAAAATGATTGGTAATCCGGGCTGCGCCCCCTGTTGTTATTTGCATCTCAGGCGGCTAAAGCGTCTTCCTTCGCCAGAGGATAAGGCTTGATCAATATTTCGGCGGGGATGCCCAGGCTGTCGTGGAGCTTTCTGATCTGTTGCATGGAAAGTGGCCGCTTCCGCTCCAGAATCTCATGCACACGCTGCCGGCTACCTAAAATCGTGGCGAGATCCTTGCGTTCCAGTCCCTTTGCTTCCATTAAATATTTGATTGCTTCAATCGGGTCAGGCGCGTCTATCGGATGATGTTTGGCTTCATAGGCCTCGATGAGCGTCAGCAATACATCGAAGCGGTCGCCATTCGGCGTGCCGGGTTCCGGTTCGTTTTCGAAGTAGGGCGATACTTCACGCAGGGCGGCGTGATAGTCGGTTTCCGTTTTGATGGGGTGAATGTCCATTTCAGTCTCCTGAGGTTTCCGGTTCTATGGTTTCAGCATCTATCGCGTCGTATTGCGGGTGCGTGCCGATGAATTTCACGTACACCGCGCCAAGGCGAAACGCGATTGCGACAATCAGGCGGTAGTTATTCCCTTTGATATTGAATACGACCCGCCGGTTCTTCAGGACGCTGGCGTTGCGGTACTGCGCCTTGATCTGGTGCGGTGTTCGCCAGTTCGCCATGGCGGTATCGGCGTACCACGCCTTAAGCGGCTGCTCGGCGTCGGGATGCTGTTGCCAGAACTCGCGTAGTAAGCGCAATGAGATGATTCGCATGATGCATTATAGGCTGTCACCGAAAAGGTGACAATGGGTGGCGCTGGCGCTCAGCCAAAATCGATTGCTTGTCGCATTCCACCCTTTTAATTCGACGTTTGTCGCATTCAAGACAACGCTACATATTCTGTATCTACCTGTTTTTAATGAAATTAAACTGAAATAGCCAAGTGGCACGCTTGTTGCAGAAAGGATAGCAAAAGCCAACAAGGAGCGAGCGATGCCACCAAAAGTCATTCCCATATTTGCCAACCAGGCAGCCCCGGCTTCGGGCTGCGGCGCGAAGGGCGGTTCCGGCAAGTCGAGTTGCGGTTCGTCCGCCGGGCCGGGCGATCTGTCGCCCGAGGTGTGGGCCAAGGTCAAGGATCATCCCTGCTACAG
>CAYGNO010000105.1:0-7802 GCA_964351305.1 uncultured Sulfuricella sp. | reverse complement strand
TCACCGGCAGGTCGGGGCGCATTTCATGGGCATGGTGCAGCACCCGCAGCGATGATTTCACGTCGGCGTAGGTCACCACCAGCGCCTTGGCGCGGTTCAGCCCGGCCGCCATCAACACTTCGCGCCGGCTCGCATCGCCATAGACGACGCTTTCGCCCGCCACCGCCGCCGCCTTGACGCGCTGTGCATCCTGATCCAGGGCGATGAACGGAATATTTTCCTGCTCCAGAAAGCGCGCCAGATTCTGGCCGCTGCGGCCATAACCGCAGACGATGACATGCTGGTCGCTGGCCGCGCTTCGCACTGCGACTTCATGCAGCTCGCGGGCACGGTTCACCCATTCGCCGCCGCACACTTTCTGCACGATGGCCTCGCTGTAGTGAATGATGAATGGCGCCGCCAGCATCGAAAGCAGCATCGCCGAGAGGCTGATCTGCAAAACACGCTGATCCAGGAGGTGCACCCCCCCGGCCAGCGCCAGCAATACGAAACCGAATTCCCCTCCCTGGGCCAGCGCCAGCCCGGAGCGGATGGAAACCGAAAGCTCGCTGCCGGAGAAGCGGCTCAAGATGCCGATCATCAGGGCCTTGCCCGCCACCAGCAGGAAAAGCAGCGCCATCACCCAGGCAAAGTTGTCGGCGACCGCGCGCAAGTCGAGCAACATGCCGATGGTGACGAAGAACAAGCCGAGCAGCACATCGCGAAACGGTTTGATGTCGGCTTCCACCTGGTAGCGGTATTCGGTCTCCGAGATCAATATCCCGGCAAGAAACGCCCCCAGCGCCAGCGACAGGCCAGCCAGATCGGTCAGCCAGGCGAGACCGAGCGTTACCAGCAACACGTTGAGCATGAACAGCTCGGAAGTCTTGTGCCCGGCGACAAGATGCAGCCATGGGCGCAGGATACGCTGACCAAAAACCAGCAATACCGCCAGCAACAGCGCCGCCTTGATGAATGCTTCCGCCATCGCCCAGCCCAGACTGCCGTCCCCGGCGGCCAAGGCTGGAATCAGCACCAGCAGGGGCACCACCGCCAAATCCTGGAACAGCAGCACGCCGACAATTTCGCGGCCATGCCGGGAATGCAGCTCGACCCGTTCAGCCAGCAGCTTGCTGACAATGGCCGTGGAGGACATCGCCAGGATGCCGCCCAGCGCCACGCCTGCTTGCCAGCTCAACCCCAGAGCCATGCATGCCACCAGTACCAGCGCCAGGGTTAATAGAACCTGGGCGCCGCCGAGACCAAACACCAGACCTTGCATGGCTTTCAGCTGCGGCAGGCTGAATTCCAGGCCGATGCTGAACATCAGGAATACCACGCCGAATTCGGCCAGATAAGTCGTTTCGCCGCTTTCCGGCACCCATCCCAGAGCGTGCGGGCCGATCACTATGCCCACCAGCAGATAGGCGAGCAATGGCGGCAGGCGTAGCGAACGGAACAGCGCCACCACCAGTACGGCGGCGGCAAGCAGGATCAGGACAAATTGCAGGGTGTTATGCATTTAAAAATCAGGTGAGGCAATAGGCTGTATGGTTTAGTATACTGCTCGGATGAATGCAACCGAACCGATATCCGACCGCAACGCTCTCGACCTGGCGCGCCAAGTGCTCGCCATCGAGGCGAAGGCTGTCGAGGCGCTGATCGCCAGGCTTGACGGAGAGTTTATCCGCGCCCTGCAATTGATTCTACACTGCCGGGGAAGGGTTGTGGTAAGCGGCATGGGCAAATCAGGCCACATCGCGCGCAAGATCGCCTCGACCATGGCCAGCACCGGCACGCCGGCGTTCTTCGTCCATCCCGGCGAAGCCAGCCACGGCGACCTCGGCATGATCACCGACCATGACGTGCTGATCGCCCTGTCCAATTCCGGCGAGAGCCCGGAGCTGCTCACCATCGTGCCGATCGTCAAGCGCAGGGGAGCGAAGCTCATTTCCATGACCGGCAACCCGGCTTCCACTATGGCGCGCGAGGCGGACGTGCACCTCGATGCCAGCGTGGCTCAGGAAGCCTGCCCGCTGGGGCTGGCGCCGACCGCCAGCACCACCGCAGCGCTGGCGCTGGGGGATGCGCTGGCGGTCGCGCTGCTCGATGCACGCGGCTTCGGCGCGGAAGATTTCGCCCGCTCCCATCCCGGGGGCGCGCTGGGCCGGCGCCTGCTGGTGCATGTCGGCGACCTGATGCACGGCGGCGACACGCTGCCCAAAGTGCCGGAAACGGCTCTGCTCACCGAAGCGCTGCTGGAAATGTCGCGCAAGGGCCTGGGCATGACCGCGGTAGTGGACGATGCAGACCGCCTGCTCGGACTCTTCACCGACGGCGACCTGCGCCGCGCGCTCGACCATACGCTCGACATCCGCGCCGCCAGGGTGGCCGAGGTAATGACCCGCAACCCGCGCACGATCGGCCCGGACAAGCTGGCAGCCGAAGCCGTGCAGATGATGGACCAGCACCAGATCAACGGGCTGCTGGTAGTGGGCGCGGAGGGCCGGCTGGTCGGCGCCCTCAACATGCACGACCTGCTCAGGGCCGGAGTGGTTTAAAAACAGTGCTGAGTGCGTAGGATGGGTTGAGGCGCTTGCGCCGATACCCATCATTTTGCGGTAATGATTGATGGGTATCGCTACGCTCCACCCATCCTACCTGTACTGATTCTGGAATTTATAAACATGGACGCTTCCGAACGCGCAAAAAAAATCAAACTGGCCATCTTCGACGTGGATGGCGTGATGACCGACGGCAGCCTCTACCTGGCCGACGACGGCCAGGAATTCAAGGCTTTCAATTCTCTCGACGGCCACGGCATGAAAATGCTGAACCGCTCCGGTGTCGAGCTCGCGATCATCACCGGTCGAACCTCGCAGCTGGTCGCGCTGCGCGCCATCAACCTGGGTGTGACCCATCTTTACCAGGGCTCGGAAGACAAGCTGGCCGCCTTTCTCGAGGTGCTGGAGAAGACCGGCATCGATCCGACAGAATGCGCTTACATGGGAGACGATGTAGTGGATCTGCCGGTGATGCGCCGTTGCGGCCTGGCTGCTTGCGTTCCCGCCGCCCCGGCGCTGGTCAAGCAGCATTCTCATTACATCGCTCATCTGCCGGGAGGAGGCGGTGCCGTGCGCGAACTGTGCGAACTGATCATGCAGGCGCAGGGAACTTTCGAGATGCAGTTGGCGCCTTATCTGAAATGATTTTTCTTACTCGCCTTTTCCAGCCGGACTGATGCGCGACCGCTTTACACTCTGGTTCCCGGTCGGCCTGCTGGTGCTGCTGGCGATGCTGTCATTCTGGCTCGACCGCACCGTGCAGCCGCCGCAGCCGAAAAACGACGGCAGCAGCCGGCATGACCCCGACTATACCGTGGAAAATTTCACCTCCACGCGCATGGGCATGGATGGACTGCCACACCATACCCTGACCGCCGCCAAGATGGTGCATTACCCGGATGACGACAGCACCCATCTCGACAGGCCGCATATCACCCGCTTCGAAAGCGGGATGGCGCCGATGCACATCCAGTCGGCCAAGGGACTACTGTCGAAGGAAGGGGAACACGCCCATTTCACCGGCAATGTCGTGGTCACGCGCGAAGCCTTCGACGGCAAAAGCGCCTTGACGCTCACGACCAGCTACCTGCATGTTATTCCGAACAAGGATCTGGCGCTGACCGATAAGCCTGTTAACATTCGGGATGCACGTACCAATGTCGACGCCGTTGGTTTAGAATTGAACAATAAAACCCACGTGATGAAACTGTTTTCACACGTCAAAGGCCGTTATGAAAACCCCAACCGTTAAAGTAAAACTCGCGAAGCGAGACCTCGTCCCTCAGGTCGGAACAAGCGCCTTTCACGTTTGCCTCCTTTCCCTTGCACCCGCAAGGAGTGTCCCCGCCGGGATTGGCAGCAAGCTGCTCAATCCGGCGAGACGGGAGAGGATTGAGGTGAGGGCGCCCCTCTGGGAGAGAGCCAGGAGAGAGGGGAAGCTTTCGCTCACCCTCTGCCTGTGGACAGCATTACTGGTGATAGCCGCGCCCTGGGCTCATGCGGAAAAAGCGGATCGGGACAAGCCCATTAACCTGGAGGCGGATACCGCCACTGTGGACGACGCCAGGAAAGTCAGCATTTACGAAGGCAATGTCATCCTCACCCAGGGCACGCTGCAAATCCGCGCCAACAAACTGGTAGTCACGGAGGATGCCGAAGGCTTCCAGCTTGGGGTGGCTTATGGCAACCTGGCCAGTTTCAGACAGAAACGCGAAGGCTACGACGAGTACATCGAAGGCTATGGCCTGCGCATCGAATACGACCAGAAGAAGGATCTGGTTCAGCTTTTCAACCAGGCGCGCATGAAGCGCGGCCTGGATGAAGCGCATGGAAACTATATTTCCTATGATGGCAAGACCGAATTCTTCCAGGTGATCGGCGGCAAGGAAACCGCTACGGCCAGCAACCCGCGCGGACGAGTTCGCACGGTGATACAGCCGAAGCAGAAAACCGTTGCGCCAGCCGCCGGACCTTCCTCGCTGAAACCCGCCGAAAGTATCGCCAATCCCAGGGAAGAGTAGGAGCGGGCTTGCCCGCGAATCGGTTTCCATCGCGGGCAAGCCCGCTCCTACAGACTGCATTTATATGAGTGAACTGATCGTCCAAGGCCTGAAAAAGCGCTACAAATCGCGCCAGGTAGTGAAAAATGTTTCGCTGGATGTTTCCAGCGGCGAAGTGGTCGGCTTGCTCGGGCCGAATGGCGCGGGCAAGACCACCAGCTTCTACATGATGGTGGGACTGGTGCCGCTGGATGGCGGCAGCATCCGCCTGGACGGCGAAGAATTGAGCCGCCTGCCGATCCACCGCCGCTCCCGGCTGGGCTTGAGCTACCTGCCGCAGGAAGCATCGATCTTCCGCAAGCTGACAGTATCCGAAAACATCCGGGCGATCCTGGAGCTGCAATCGCTGGAACCGGGGCAGGTCGAACAGCGCCTGGACGATCTGCTGCACGAGCTGCATATCAACCACCTGCGCAATAACCCGGCGCTTTCCCTGTCCGGCGGCGAGCGCCGACGGGTGGAAATCGCCCGCGCACTCGCCACCCAGCCGCGCTTCATCCTGCTCGACGAGCCCTTTGCCGGGGTTGACCCGATCGCCGTGATCGATATCCAGAAAATCATCCGTTTCCTCACCTCGCAGAACATCGGCGTGCTGATCACCGACCACAACGTGCGGGAAACCCTGGGGATTTGCGACCGCGCTTACATTATCAACGACGGTCAGGTGCTGGCCAGCGGAAATCCGGATGAAATCGTTTATAATGAAAATGTAAGAAAAGTTTACCTGGGAGAACACTTCCGGATGTAGGGGCGAAACCGCTCCAGGCTCCGTGCCCACACCCTCCCGGGTACAAAAACATGAAGCACAGCCTACAACTCAAACTTTCGCAACACCTGACCCTGACGCCCCAGCTGCAGCAGTCCATCCGGCTGCTACAGCTGTCCACGCTGGAACTTGACCAGGAACTGGACACCTTCACCCAGGAAAATCCATTCCTCGAACGCGTGGAAAGCACGGGGGATACGGAAAGCGAGGAAACCACAGACTTGGGCGGCGGCAAGCCGGACGAGTTCTCAACACAGCCCGCCTCCAGCAGCACAGCCGATGAAACACCCGCCGAACCAGCGCCCCTTTCAGAAAACGATTGGGATCAGGATAGTCCATGGACTGCGCAAGACGATGATGAGGACAACGACTACTCTTCGCAGCGCGCCGAAGCGGTGGATCTGCGCGACCACCTCAACTGGCAGTTAGGCGTCACCTCGCTATCCGAGCACGACAAGCGAATTGTCGCCTTGCTGATCGACGCCCTCGACGAAGACGGCTATCTCACCCAGAGCCTCGATGAACTCGGCGCGCTGCTGCCGCCCGAACTGGAAATCGAACCGATCGAGCTGCACACTGCGCTATGCCACCTGCAAAACCTCGATCCGCCCGGTGTCGGTGCGCGCAACTTGGGGGAGTGCCTGGCCTTGCAGCTCGAAATCCTTCCGCCTGAAACTCCATACAGAGAGCAAGCTCTTTCCCTCGCGAAGCACCACATTAACCTGCTGGCTGCGCGCGATTTCTCCAAACTGAAGAAACTGCTGCACCTCGACGACGACGGACTGCGCGCCACCCAGAGCCTGATCACCAGTCTCAATCCACGCCCCGGCGCCGCCTTCGCCAACCTGAACACACGCTACATCCAGCACGACGTCGAGGTAAAGAAGGTCAAGGGACAATGGGTCGCCACCCTGAACCCGGAGGTCATGCCCAAGCTGCGCATCAATCGCATGTACGCCGATATTCTGCGGCGCAACCGCGAAAGCAGCGGGCAGCACCTGTCGAGCCAGATGCAGGAAGCGAAATGGATGATCAAGAACATCCAGCAGCGCTTCGATACCATCCTGCGTGTTTCCCAGGCCATCGTCGAGCGCCAGCGAAATTTCTTCGAACACGGCGCAGTGGCCATGCGCCCCCTGGTGCTGAGAGAGATCGCCGAAGCCGTCGAACTGCATGAATCCACCATCTCGCGCGTCACCACGCAGAAGTACATGCTCACCCCGCGCGGCATTTTCGAACTTAAATATTTTTTCGGCAGTTCCTGCGCCACGGAAACCGGGGGCGCCTGCTCCTCCACGGCCATCCGTGCGCTGATAAAACAGCTGGTGGCGGCAGAAACCCCGCAAAAACCCCTTTCCGACAGCCAGATCGCTGATATTCTGGCAAAACAGGGCATAGTCGTCGCCCGGCGCACCGTAGCAAAATACCGCGAGTCCATGCAAATTCCCGCGGTCAGTTTCCGCAAAACCCTCTAATCAACCCGAAGGAGCTTCAAATGAACCTCAATGTTACCGGCCACCACGTAGAAGTGACCCCTGCCATCCGCGATTACGTCACCGACAAGCTCGGTCGGGTCACTCGCCACTTCGACCATGTCATTGACGTCAATGTCATCCTGTCCGTCGAAAAACTGGCCCAGAAGGCCGAAGTAAATGTTCACGTCAGCGGCAAGGACATTTTCGTGAAATCCGAGGATGCCGACATGTACGCCGCCATCGACAGCCTGGTGGACAAGCTCGACCGCCAGATCGTCAAGCACAAGGAAATGAACGGCGGCCCCAACCGCGGCAGCGGCGGCAAGCACCAGCAGATCGCCGAGTAATCCAGCGCGCGGCGGAACCCCACGGGCTCCGCCGCATCTAATCTCGAAATGAGCCTCATCACCCAAATACTGCCGCCGGACAACGTCCTCTGCGGCCTCGACGCAGACAGCAAGGAACGACTGTTCGAAAAAATCGGCTTGTTGTTCGAAAACAACCTGCATCTACCTCGCAAAAAGGTGATCGACAGCCTGGCCGCACGCGAAAAGCTCGGTTCCACCGGGCTGGGCCACGGCATCGCCATTCCTCACGGCCGCATCAAAGGGCTGAGTGTAGCCGCCGGCGCCTTCGTCAAATTAACGGCGCCGATTCCCTTCGATGCGCCAGACGGTCAGCCGGTCGGCCTGCTGTTCTTCCTGCTGGTGCCGGAGAACGCCACTGACCTGCACCTGCAACTCCTCTGCGAACTGGCGCTAATGTTCAGCAATCGCCAGTTCCGAGAAAAATTGCAGGCCAGCTCCGACCCCGCCGAAATGCATCGCCTGCTGACCGAATGAGGGTAATAACAGTGCTGAATCCAAAAATAGTCCTGAGCCCTGAGTTAAAAGTCCTGAGTGGCGAATTCTCTCTCATTGGTTTTTCTCTGCACTCAGCACTCAGGACTGCATTTAAA
>CAYGNO010000104.1:0-7819 GCA_964351305.1 uncultured Sulfuricella sp. | reverse complement strand
GGTGACGGCGCGGATGAAGGCGGGGTCGTCGTCGCTATTGGCCAGCAGGCGCAAGTAGGCGATCACGTCCTTGATCTCGGCCTTGTCGAAAAACGAGCTGCCGCCGCTCAGCTGGTAGGGGATGCGCTCATTACGCAACTGCTGCTCGAACACCCGCGCCTGATGGTTGCCGCGATACAGGATGGCGTAATCGGCGAAGCGGGTTCGATGCTCGAACTTGTGTGCCAGCATCCGCATCACTACGCTTTCCGCCTCGTGCTCCTCGTCCTTGGCAGCCAGCACGTTGATCGGGTCGCCGAGGCCAAGATCGCTCCACAATTTTTTTTCGAACAGTTTGGTGTTGTTGGCGATCAGGCTGTTGGCCACGCGCAGGATGCGGATGCAGGAGCGGTAATTCTGCTCCAACTTGACCACGTGCAGGCGCTCGTAGTCCTCGCGCAGGGTATGCAGATTCTTGATATCCGCGCCGCGCCAGCCGTAAATCGCCTGGTCGTCGTCGCCCACCGCGGTGAAAGCGCCGCCGCTGCCGGTCAGTTGGCGCAGTAATTGGTACTGGCAGCCATTGGTATCCTGGTACTCGTCGATCAGCAGGTAGCGCAGCTTGCTGCGCCATTTTTCAAGGACTTCGGGAACCGTGGCGAACAGTTCCACCGGCAGGCGGATCAGGTCATCAAAATCCACCGCCTGGTAAGCTCGCAGCGTGTCCTGATAAGCCAGATAGGTTTTTGCGGCATGCTGTTCGAGTTCGTTCTCGGACTGCTTCAGCGCCAGATCGGGCGAGATCAGCGAGTTTTTCCATAGCGAGATGCGCTGCTGCACGCCCCGTATCTCGCCCTTGTCGGTGGTCTTGATGATGTCGCTGATGATCTGGGCGGCATCGGTGGCATCGAATATCGAGAACCGAGGCTTGTAGCCGAGGTGCGCCGCATCCTTGCGCAATATCTGCATCCCCAGCGAATGGAAGGTGGTGACGGTCAGCCCGCGGCTGGGCTTGCCCTGCAACAGCTTGGCGGCGCGCTCAGACATCTCGCGCGCCGCCTTGTTGGTGAAGGTGATCGCCGCGATGTGGGCGGGCGAAAATCCGCATTCCTCGATCAGGTAGGCGATCTTGTGGGTGATCACGCGGGTCTTGCCGCTGCCTGCGCCGGCCAGCACCAGTAGGGGGCCGTCGAGATATTTCACCGCTTCGCGCTGCGGGGGGTTGAGATGGGACAACATTGGGTGATGGGTGATGGGTGATGGGTGATGGGTGATGGGTGATGTGGATGATGGGTATCGCTACGCTCAACCCATCCTACGCGCTGATTTTATCACATAGGGGAAGGCGCCCCCTGTAAAATACCCATCACTCATCACCCATAACTCATTATTTAATATATGGCCACTTACGCCATCGGCGACATTCAAGGCTGCTTTCAGGCGCTGCAGCTACTGCTGCAAAAAATCGACTTCGATCCCGCGTGCGACCGGCTGTGGCTGGTGGGCGACTTGGTCAACCGCGGGCCGGATTCGCTGGCGGTGCTGCGCTGGGCCAGAAGCCTGGGCGATTCCGCCATCACCGTGCTCGGCAACCATGATCTGCACCTGCTGGCGATCGCCTACGGCTTCGTCAAGCCACATCGCAAGGATACGATCGCGCAAGTGCTGGCGGCGCCAGACCGTATCGAACTGCTCGACTGGTTGCGCCATCAGCGTCTGTTTTATGCCGAGGGCGACTATGCGCTGGTGCATGCCGGGCTGCTGCCGCAGTGGTCGGTGAAAAAAGCCGCCGCCCTCGCCCGCGAAGTCGAGCAGGAACTGCGCGGCAAGCATTACCTCGATTTTTTCGAGCACATGTACGGCAACGAGCCCAAAGCCTGGAGCAAGGACCTGCATGGGATGGCACGGCTGCGCATGATCACCAACGCGATGACGCGGCTGCGCTTCTGCACCCCGGCAGGGGAAATGGAGTTCGACCACAAGGGGCCGCCGGAGATATTCCCTGCGGGCCATCTGCCCTGGTATGAAGCCCCCAACCGGAAAAGCGCTGATGCCACGATTATTTTCGGCCACTGGTCGGCGCTGGGGCTGCAGGTGCGCAGCAACCTGATGGCGCTGGATACCGGCTGCTTGTGGGGGGGGGATATTACGGCAGTGCGGCTGGAGGATAGACAGGTTTATCAGGTTTCCTGCAAGGCGCTGCCAGGTTCAACGCATTGGCAATAGCCTGCTCCGCCAGCGCGGCCAGTTCGCGCCGGCTGCGCCCCTGAACCGGCAACGGTTCAAGGTAGGTAATTTCCGCCTCCAGATCCGGCTCGTTCAATATTCGGAACAGGGAAGTGCCGAAGCTCATGTTGTCCACATAAGCCGGAGATAAATTTGCCGTGCCGTCGCGATGCGCGTAGCGGATCGCCACCGGCCAGAGCCAGGCTCCGCTGTTGATTGCCGATTGCAGCAGGGAGGCGTGAAACGGACGCAGCAAGGTGCCGTTGCTGGTGGTTCCTTCGGGAAACACCGCCACGCAATCGCCCTGCCTGAGGGCGTCGACCACTTCCCTGCTGGCGCGCGCGGCATCATGGCGCCGCGCTCTTTCGATGAACAAGGTTCCTATCTTTACCGCCAGCCAGCCAATCACCGGCCAGGCGCGCACCTCGGCCTTGGAAACA
Organism: uncultured Sulfuricella sp.; assembly: GCA_964351305.1. Classification (GTDB taxonomy): domain Bacteria; phylum Pseudomonadota; class Gammaproteobacteria; order Burkholderiales; family Sulfuricellaceae; genus Sulfuricella. The sequence goes on along the minus strand of CAYGNO010000104.1, from coordinate 5,174 downwards.
AAACGCACCGGGCATACCGCATCGAGCAGGTAAATATCCAGCCATGAAATATGGTTGGAGACGAACATCACGCCTGCCACCGAAAGGTCCGGCGCCTCGCCCTTGACGCTGAGCCTGACGTGGAGAATGGCGAGCACGCGTACCGACCAGCGGCGGATCAGCTCTGCGCGCCGGGCCCGGCCAATCAGGGGAAGCAGCAGCGCCGCCTTGATCACCCCCACCAGCAGATGAAGGACGAGTTGCGCCAGCCGCAACTTGCGGATCAGAATGCCGTTGCTCCGATTAGGCGGCCGCTCCCAGGAAGTGTCGTGCATATCGCCTGTTCACCTTGGACATGGGCAACAGCACCAGAAAGTCCGCAGTATTGAAATCGGGATCCCAGGCGGGATCGCCGCAAATGTAAGCGCCTGCCTGCAAGTACCCCTTGAGCAGCGGGGGAAGCGGGGCCGGCACGGAAGACTCGCGATTGAGCTTGTCCAGGGGAAGCGCGCAACGCGGGAAAACGCGCAGCTCGATGGGGCTCATGTTATCGACTCTGAGATTATTATAAAGGCTGGCGGCGGCGTGTCCACCATCGGCCATGCTTACGCTGGCACAGCCCATCAGGTATTCGTAGCCGTGGCTAAGCATGTACTTCGCCAACCCCGACCAAAGCAGGCTGATGGCGGCACCGGTGCGGTAATCGGGATGTACGCAGGAACGCCCCACCTCCACCATGCTGGGGGCAAGATGCAGCAGGCGCGTAAGATCGAACTCGCTTGCCGAGTAGAGCCCGCCAATTTTCTTTGCCCGATCCGGCGGGAGAATGCGATAGGTGCCGACCACCTCGCCGGTATCGCCGTCGCGCACCAGGAGATGCTCGCAGAACGGATCGTAAATATCCTGATCCAGCCCGTCTTCGCCGCCCGACAGGCGAGCGCCCATTTCCTCTGCAAACACCCGGTAGCGCAGGCGTTGCGCCTCTTTCACCTCATCCGTCGACTGTGCGTAAGAGACAAAAAGCTTCTTTGATACCGCGCTGCCTGGCGTCTGTACCTGTTGTAATTGCATTTGCCCCTCCTATCCGTTGATGGATGGAGGAACAATAAGCGAGATGTGTTACGGCTAAATGTCGGCGGAATGACATTTGTATGACAACAGCTCTGGCGAAACGCTGATTAAATCCGTTCGACAAGCTCACGACAGCCCGAACGGAGCGAACCAATCAGCGCCTCCCTGGCGGGCTGAACCTCAATGGGTGACGCGCGTGACGCCGCCGCCGGACAATACCCGTATCCGCTCGCCGACCTTGAACTGTTCATCGGCTTCCTGGGTGACGGCGATCATGTGGCCATTGTCCAGCTTGACGGTGATTTCCAGACCAGCCTTGCTCATCACGCCCTCTTCGATCGCGGAACCTGCCACGCCACCGGCCACGGCGCCGAGTATCGTGGCCACGGTACTGCCCTTGCCCCCGCCGACGTTGCTGCCGGCGATGCCGCCGATCACCGCGCCCGCACCGGTTCCGACCGGGCTCTTGGTGCCTTCGATCTTGACGTGACGCACGCTTTCCACCACGCCCATTTTGACTTCCTGCACCTGACGTGCCTGCTCGCGGCTATAAGCCCCGCCCGACATGCTCGATGCGCAGCCGCCGAGTACCGCAACGGATGCCGCCGCAACCGCCATCAATTTCATCAACCTGGTATTCATTGTTTAACCCTCAAGGTTCATTCCGAAGTGTTCCTTAAAACGCGAGTGAAGCTCTTCGCGCGCCAGCGTGTGATTCTGCCCGCCACGGCTGGCGATCTTGACCGAGCCCAGCAGCGAAGCCAGCCGCCCGGTCATCTGCCAGTCCATGCCGCGAGCGATCCCATACAACAGGCCGGCCCGGTAGGCATCGCCACAACCGGTGGGATCGACCACCTCCTGTGTTTTAACGCAGGGGATTTCGTGACGTTGACCATCGGCATAAATCTCCGAGCCCTGCCCACCCTTTGTGACAATCAGCGCCTTGACAAGTTTCGCCAGCTGCTCGATTTTCTGCCCGGTGCGCTCCTGCAACAGCTGCGCCTCGTAGTCGTTGAGGGCGACGTAATCCGCCAGCCCGACGAAGTTCAGCAACTCCTCGCCGTCGAACATCGGCAGGCCCTGGCCGGGATCGAACACGAACGGGATGCCCGCTTCGCGAAACTCGCGGGCATGCTGCAGCATGCCTTCCCGGCCGTCCGGCGCGACGATGCCCAGGCCGATGTTCTTCGCATCGCCAATATGATTGTGATGGGAATAGTTCATGGCGCCGGGGTGAAAAGCGGTGATCTGGTTGTCGGCCAGATCGGTGGTGATGAAGGCCTGTGCCGTGAAGGTTTCGGGTACGCCGCGCACATGCTCCTGCGCCAGGCCGAGCTTCTCCAGCCGCTTCGCATAGGGCAGGAAATCGTCGCCCACGGTCGCCATGATCTGCGGCTCGCCGCCGATCATCTCCAGATTGTAGGCGATGTTGCCGGCGCAGCCGCCGTACTCGCGCCGCATGTCCGGCACCAGAAAGGCGACGTTGAGAATGTGTATCTGCTCGGGCAGGATGTGGTTCTTGAAGTGGTCGTGAAACACCATGATGGTATCGTAGGCGAGAGAGCCGCAAATCAATGTGCGCATGGGTTACTCCGGAAATGAATTCCGGCAGATTATAGCAGCTTACCGCCCCGCGCAGAGCCTGGTTCCCTAGGCGCCAGCACCGGCCAGCTTGAACTGCCCCACCGCCTCGTGCAGGGTTCTGGAAGAGCTGGCCAGGTCCAGCATGGCATTGCGCGCCCGTTCGATGTCATTGGCGGTGGAAGCGGTGATGTTAGCCACCGTTTCAATATTGGCCGAGATATCGGTGCCCACCGCCGACTGCTCCTCGGTTGCCACCGCGATCTGCTGCAGCATGTCGGTGACGATATGCACCGACCGGTCGATCTCCTGCAGCAACCGGCCCATCTTCTCACCCAGGCTCACCCCCTGGCTGACCTCGTCCTTGGCCCGCACCATCGATTCCGCCGCCTGGCTGGTGCCGGCCTGGATCACCTGCACGATCTTGGCGATATCGGCGGTCGAAGCGGCGGTGCGCTCCGACAGCTTTCTCACTTCGTCGGCCACCACCGCAAAACCGCGCCCCTGTTCGCCGGCACGCGCCGCCTCGATGGCGGCGTTCAGCGCCAGCAGATTGGTCTGTTCGGCAATATCCCGGATCATGTTGCTCACCGCCGCGATGCGCTGGATCGAGACGCCCAGTTCGCCGATGTTGTGCGCCGAGGCCGCGACGGTTTCATCGATGCGGCCGAGGGCGGCAATCGTCTGGCGGCCGGTGTCGTTGCCGGACTTTACCAGATCCAGCGATTCGTTGGCCGCCGTTGCCGCGTTCACGGCATTAGTGGCAATCTCGTTGATGGTATTGCCCATTTCCTCGATCGCATTGCTGACCTGAAATACCTTGTCCGACTGCTCCTTGGCATTGGTTGTCACCACATGGGTCATGTCGCTGATGCCATGCGCGGTTTTCTTGGTCTGGTCGGCGGACACATGCACGTCGCGCAGGAGGCCCTCGAAGCGGGCGACGAAGCCGTTGATGTTCCTGGCCATGCCGCTGATTTCATCGTTGTTGGCGACCGGCAGGCGACGGCTCAGATCACCCTGGTGCAGATGGGTCACCACCTCGGTAATATCCTCCACCCGCTGTTTCAGGCGGCGACCGAATATCACCTGGAACACCGCCACCACCAGCCCGGCCAGAACCAGCGGCAGCAGCACCACCCACAGGATCCGGGTCATGTCCGACCTGATCCGCTGCCTGGATTGAACTTCCTCCGCCTTGTTGACGGCGACCATGCCGTCCAGGTCGGCCACCATCGGTTCGAGATGCGACTTGTACAACGCATCCGGAATCACCAGGGCATCGGTCGGGCTTTCGGCGGCGATCTTGATCGCGCCCTCGAAACCGCGCACATACGCCTGCCAGGCATTCAGCGCTGATTTGATCTTTTCGCCCTCCTCCTGGCTGCCGATCATCTGACCCAGCTCCCGGATATGCGCATCCGCCTGGGCCAGCTTTTCCCGTGTATCGGGCAGAATCGGGTCGAGCCGGGACATCGCCAGGGCGCTGGCCTTGATTTCGATCAGGCTCTTGTCCAGGATCTGCCTGGACTGATAATCGTCGAACTGATGCTGCAGGCGGCCCAGGCTAAGGGCGACGACAACGATGACCGCCAGCAGGCCGGCAACGGTGACCGTAGTCATCAGAAAGAGTTGTTTTTGAAGTGTCACGATGGATCCGATTCAACTGGGGTGGAGATAGGACGGCTCGTGCGCAGACGTTGCCCAAGAGCCGTGGAGGCTGGAATTATGCAGACGCCGTGTTACCGGAATGTGACAGTGGAAGAGTGGTCGATCACGCCAGCCAGAACGAGGAGCCGCCGACCTGCGCCACCAGAGTCACGCGCCACGCGCAGCGAACGCTGGGCGAGCGGCAGATACAGGGGGATGAAGGGGGCTGTTTTTCCATGCCGCCAATTTGCCGCGGCAGGAAGAAACTATTGTGACAGACTAGCCGAACAGCACCAGCAACCAGACAACCGCGAGGTTAATCAAGCTCAACAACACAGCAGCGCTGCCGATGTCCTTGGCCCGTTTGGCGAGCTGGTGGTCTTCCAGGGAAATGCGGTCTACCGTAGCTTCCACCGCCGAATTGAGCAGTTCGACGATAAGCACCAGCAGCACGCTGGCAATCATCAGCGCCTTGCCGACCGCACCCGCCGGCAGGAACAGCGCGAGCGGAATCAAGGCCGCCGCCAGCAGGGATTCCTGCCGGAAGGCGTCCTCGTTCTGGTAGGCGGCCTTGAATCCCGCCAGGGAGTAGTGGAAGGCGTTCCACAGGCGTCTCAGGCCGGTCTTGCCTTTGTGCGGGCTTTCCATGTCAAGTCGCAATATTAGGCAAGCCCCATGACAATTTGATGACAATCAGACGGGTGGCTTCCAGGTCAGGTCCAGCTCGCGCGCAGCCTTGACGTCGTCGAGACGCCGCACCGGCATGGTGTGGGGCGCAGTCTTGACCATCTCCGGACTGGCGTGGGCTTCGTCCAGAACCTCTTTCAATGCCGCGACGAAGGCATCCAGCGTCTGCTTCGACTCGGTTTCGGTCGGCTCGATCAGCAGGCATT
>CAYGNO010000103.1:0-7823 GCA_964351305.1 uncultured Sulfuricella sp. | reverse complement strand
GGGGCGGATTCGCCGAAAGTGTTCATGCCGACCACTGCGCCCTCGCCGACATACTTGTACCAGCCGTCGGTGACGCCGGCCTCGACGGCTACGCGCTTGACGCCCTTGGGCAGCACGCTGTCCTTATAGGCTTGATCCTGCTTGTCGAACACGTTGGTGGAAGGCATCGACACCACGCGGGTGGGGATGCCCTGCTCGTCCAGCACCTTCTTGGCATCCATCGCCAGTTGCACTTCGGAGCCGGTAGCAATCAGCACCATTTTCGGCTTTGCTGCGTCGGCCAGCACGTAGGCGCCCTTGGCGATATCCGCAATCTGCGCGTCGCTGCGTTTCTGGAAGTTGAGGTTCTGGCGGCTGAAAATCAGGCAGCTCGGGCCGGTTTTCTTTTCCACTGCAGCCACCCAGGACACGGCGGATTCCACCGTATCGCAAGGACGCCACACATCCATGTTGGGGATCATGCGCAAGGTCGCGGTCTGCTCGACTGGCTGGTGGGTCGGGCCATCTTCACCCAGACCGATGGAGTCGTGGGTGTACACATAGATCACGCGCTGCTTCATCAGCGCCGACATGCGCAGGGCGTTGCGGGCGTACTCGGAGAACATCAGGAAGGTGCCGCCGAACGGCAACAGGCCACCGTGCAGAGCCATGCCGTTCATAATGTGGGACATGCCGAATTCGCGCACGCCGTAGCTGATGTAGTTGCCAACGCTCTTGCCCCTGACGTGGTGGCAGCCTGTCCAATTGGTCAGGTTGGAACCGGTCAGGTCGGCGGAACCGCCGAGAAACTCGGGCAGGGCCGGGGCCAGGCCGTTGATGCAGTTCTGCGAGGCTTTGCGAGTGGCAATGGTCTCCGCTTTTTCGTTGGTCTTGGCGATGAAGTCGGCAGCGTGTTTTTTCCAGCCAGCAGACAGATCTCCAGCCATGCGGCGCTTGAATTCAGCGGCTTCCTTCGGGAAGGCCGCAGCATATTCGGCGAATTTGTTGTTCCACAAGGTTTCGAGGCCCTGTCCCTTGGTGCGGCAATCCCAGCCTTCATATATATCTTTGGGAATTTCGAAAGGGCCGTGAGTCCAACCCAGATTGGCGCGGGTGGCCGCGATTTCGGCGTCGCCCAGAGCGGCGCCGTGCACGTCGTGAGTGCCTTCCTTGTTGGGAGAGCCCTTGCCGATGATGGTTTTGCAGCAGATCAGGGAAGGCTTGCCGGTGACTGCCTTGGCAGCCTGCACGGCGGCGTCGATCGCCGCCGGGTCATGGCCATCCACATTAGGAACAACATGCCAGCCGTAAGCTTCGAAGCGCTTGGCGGTGTCGTCGGTGTACCAGCCTTCGATGTGACCGTCGATGGAAATGCCGTTGTCGTCCCAGAAGGCCATCAATTTGCCCAGACCCCAGGTGCCGGCCAGCGCGCAGGCTTCGTGGGAAATGCCTTCCATCATGCAGCCATCGCCGAGGAAGGTGTAGGTGTGGTGATTGACGATCTCATGGCCGGGTTTGTTGAACTCGGCGGCCAGCAGTTTTTCTGCCATGGCCATGCCGACGGCGTTGGTGATGCCCTGGCCGAGCGGGCCAGTGGTGGTTTCTACGCCGACGGTATAACCATACTCAGGGTGACCCGGGGTCTTGGAGTGCATCTGACGGAATTTTTTGATTTCTTCCATCGGCAGATCGTAGCCGGTCAGGTGCAGCAGGGAGTAAATCAACATCGAGCCGTGGCCGTTGGACTGCACGAAACGATCGCGGTCGAACCATTTGGGGTTGGCCGGGTTGTGGCGCAGGTGATGGTTCCACACCACTTCGGCGATTTCCGCCATGCCCATGGGCGCGCCCGGGTGGCCGGAATTGGCTTTCTGCACTGCGTCCATGGAAAGGACGCGGATCGCGTTCGCGAGTTCTTTACGAGTTGCCATTCTCTGTTTCCTTTTTCCGCTAAGGGCTATTCAAACTTACGATTATTACTCACCAGCCGGACTAAGGGCAATAACAGATTTTTATTGTCCCAAGAATTTTTCTTATAGATAAAAGATATAAGACCTTGTAAAGGCCGCTATCAGCCGTCAGCTTTCAGTTTGGTTGTTGTGCGCGGCAAAGCCGCGCGGTTTGATAGCCGAAGGCTGGCAGCCCTCACTGCCTCTCCCTGATCCAGGCTTTCCAGGCATTGAATAAATCGGGGTTCAGCGCAGCGATGACGGAACGCTGCCAAAGATTGCCGGCCCCGAAGTCGTCTTCGGTCAGGGTGCACATGGAACCGCCTGCCTCCGTCAGGATCAGCGAACCGGCGGCGTAGTCCCAAAGTTTCTGGCCGCCATGCAAGTAAAGGTTGAAACGTCCTGCAGCCACGTAGCACCAATCTAGCGTGCTGGCGCCGAAGTTGCGCTGCGAGGCGAATGGAGGCGACGCCACCAGTTGCTGTGCCAGATTCGGCTTGAGGCGCTTGAAGTCGATCGCTGCCATGGCACGGTGGAATTCGGGCGTACAGTTCTTGATCGGCATCGATTCGCCGTTGAGGTAAGCACCCTTGCCCCGTTCCGCCCAGAACATTTCATCCGCCACCGGGTCGTAGATTACGCCCAGTATGCTTTGCCCGCCGCGCATCAAGGCAACGGAAACCGCAAAATAAGGCAGGCCGTTGAAGAAATTGGAAGTGCCGTCGATCGGGTCGATGCACCATAGCCCATCTTCTCCGGCGCGCCACAGCGCTTCTTGCTGCTCCGGCAGCATTTCCTCGCCCAGTACCGGATAATCGTGGATCTGCTTGAGTGCCGAAACCAGCGCGGTTTGCGCGGCGATATCCGCCTCGGTGAAAATGCTGCCATCGATCTTGCACTGGTGCACAACTTTCAGGTAGCGCGGCATGATTTCCTGCTGCGCGACCTTCTTTATGGCTTCGATGACGGATTGGAGCATGGTTGTTCCGGGTTATGGGTTATGGGTAATGGGTAATGGGTACCTTCCCCCATCACCCATCACCGTTTACTCATTTCCATTTGATCGAGCAGCCCATGCTCGGGATCTGCTCTGCCGGCCCCTTGCCGGTCAGCGCCACTTCCTTCATCGCTTCGAACAGGTCGCGCCGGGCATCGGCGGGGGCTGCTTCCTTGCGAGAGGCATCGAGCCGGCCGCGGTACTGCAGTTCCAGATTGGCGTTGAAGCCGAAGAAGTCCGGCGTGCATATGGCACCATAGGCTTTCGCCACTTCCTGGCTTTCATCCCACACGTAGGGGAATGGGAAGCCGAATTCCTGCGCGACCTTTTTCATGTTGTCGAAGGAGTCTTCCGGGTAGTCGGCCGGGTCGTTCGACATGATGGCGATGGTGTTGATGCCCGCCTGCTGCAACTCCCGGCAGTCGCGCACGAGGCGGTCGCGAATCGCCTGGACGTAAGGGCAGTGGTTGCAGATGAACATCACCAGCAGACCTTTGGGGCCGCGCGCAGCGGCCAGGTTGTAGCGTTTGCCGTCCACTCCGGGCAGGTCGAAATCCAGGGCCTTCCAGCCGAAATCACAAACCGGTGTCTGCAAACTAACCATATCTTCGATACTCCTGCTTGATTGATGCCGATTAATTTAGTTTATCATGAGTGCACCTTATCTGAAGTGCGGAAAAACATAGATGACCATTCCCCGCTTTTACTGCCCGGAAATTTTAGCCCAAAGCGGCGCGGCGGAACTGCCCGAGCAGGCCGCGCACCACGCTGCGCGGGTGTTGCGCCTGCAAGCCGGCGCTAGGGTTAGCGTGTTCAACGGACGCGGCGGAGAAGGCGATGCGCGCATCACGGACATCGGCAAGCGCAATGTCACTGTGGAAATCGTGGACTGGCATGATGTCGAGCGCGAATCGCCGCTGCAGGTCCGGCTTGCCCAGGCGATTTCAGCCGGGGAAAAAATGGATTTCACCCTGCAAAAAGCGGTAGAGCTGGGTGTTGGCAATATTCAACCGCTGGCGAGCGAGCGCAGCGTGGTGCGGCTGTCGGGCGAGCGGGCGGAAAAGCGCGTGGCGCACTGGCAGGGGGTGGTGGTCGCGGCCTGCGAGCAGAGCGGTCGCAACCGCGTGCCCGAAGTCGCTCCGATTCGCCCTTTGCTGGATTGGCTGGGGCAGCAGGATGGGCCGGGACTCCGCTTGATGCTGTCGCCTGTTGCTGAAGTCGGGTTGCGTGACCTGCCCAAACCCACCGGCAATATCACCCTGCTGATCGGCCCTGAAGGCGGTCTTTCCCCGGTGGAAGCCGAGATGGCGCAGCGTTACGGCTTCACCCCGGTGCGGCTGGGCGCGCGCGTCCTGCGCACCGAGACGGCGGCGCTGGCGGCTTTGGCGGCGATGCAGACGCTGTGGGGGGATTTCTGAGGGCCGGGATTTTGCTTCTCATGTGTAGAATTTGACATCACGTTTATAGAATTGTCTTATCCAACCATTTATCAGGATACTGACGGGAGGGGTGTGATGATATATGCTTGTACGGTCAAGCTTGCTCCTTGAATAATTTGTGTAACTGCGCAGATTTCTGTCCAGGCTACATGGAGTCGCCTTAGTACTGAGTTCCCCATGACTATCAATATTCCACAAATCGAGCTTGGAAATGTTGTGCCCGGTGCGTTGCCGTTAGCTTCTGGAGAAAAAGGGGTTAACGAAACGTTTCTCGGGCATATTGATGCTCCTTCGGGCCGTCATAAGGCCTACATAAAAGTCATTTCCGGCAAACAGCTAGTCAATGAGCTGGTTGCCACGACAGTTGGTCGGGCATTAAATTTACCAATTCCGCATGGCTATTTATTGCAGGTTCGCCCTGAAGACCTGCCAGAGTCGCAGGCATTGCAACAGCATGGCGCTGAAGCTCTGATTTTCGGTAGCCGAGCCCTTAACCATCCGACACTGGCGCGCCGATTTCAAGGAGACCCGCAAGGTGTGGAAGCTTGGCTACGAGGCAACTTCAAACGTTGGGATGAAGCTGTAATATTTGATGAATGGATCGCGAATGAGGACAGGCATTCAGGAAATTTATTGGTCGGCGGCGCTGAGCAGGTTTGGTTGATTGACCATGGCCACTGTTTTACTGGCCCTAATTGGCAGGCAACTCAACTGCAAGCAGCCCAGACATACGTTAACCAGATGGCCAATGTTTATATACCAAGCCTGACGCTTCCTCAACGTGTTGCGCTTAAGGATAAGGCTGGCGTAATCTCACAATTGCTTGCAGCAGTTGACCCTGAACTAGCGATGGCGTCATGCTTTGCAAGCAACTTGCTCAGTCCTGACGATTTAGATGCATTGTCGTTTTTTTTGCGTGATCGTGTGCCCCATATTGTGAATATCATATCCAATCGCGTTGGGATTCCAGGTCTTGGAGGTCAGCTATGAGCAATCTAATTTCACCTAATATATCGTTATCTTTCCCACCACGTAATGAAAATGTTCGAGCAGAGTGGATGCCCATTTATATTGAACCAATGGTCGGTTCTGGCGAACGTATTTGTGTTGGTGTTGCTACGGCAAACGACACCGGTTTCCTCGTGGTGCCTGTGGTTGCGCTCAATCGACTTGAGTGCGTCTATGGAAAGGACGCGGAAGCCATTCTGCTCGCGGCAGATTTCGTGGTTAACGATTTGCGGGGTGCGCTCACCAAAAGTGGTGCCGCCGCACTACCTGATTGGCAGCCACCAATGGAAGGCGTTTACAGTGGGCGCATAGTCCGTGGTGCGGGGGCGAGTCTTGAGGAGATTGCGCGCACGGGCCTTACGATATGTGCCTCACTGGTAGAGCGTCTTGCTGACGCTGATGAAGAGACAAATTCAGCAACCGGGCTGATTAACGTAAATCGGTTAGAACAGCTTGTTAAAGAAAAAGTGCTCTCTGTACGCCCTGGACTTGAACAGAGGTTTGGCCGCCAGCGTAACCTTGGAGAGAACGTCCGGTCAGTAACCATTGGTTTTGTTGGAAACGTGATTGCGGCCAACTTCGGTGTCCTCGTGCCGCAATCTCTATCTGTAAACGTAAATAATATTAAGGCCAAGTTGTGGGATTTAGCGCAGCTCCGAGAAAATTTTGGGCTGTCATCGCTTGTGGCGCCCACAGTAACCCGTTTCGAAATGCTTGTTTATCGGCCATCGGATGAACTGCCGCAGTATTCACGTCGCCAGATTAAGAATATAAGCGAAGCAGTAAACGAACTCGAGGCAGAAGCCGGTAAACAAGAGATACGTTTCCGCCCATACACAGGTCACGACGCTATTGCAGAAGTTTTATTGGAAGCGGAAGCCGCGTAATTTTGCTGGGGAATAGACGCGTCACTCTAATCCAATTTGTGGGCCAAATGCTCCGCCCGCAAAAGACCGCAGGCTCAGCTTGTCCCCATATGACCATCTCAGTACCCTACGTCAGCGTGAAGGGTGCGTTGCGGATTGCCTGTTGAGTTGGATGTAAAGTTGGAAGAGGCTGACTAAGATTAAAATGGTTAAGGATGTCAGGACGAAAGGAGCTCGCGGGCAGTCATATTGCGCCGGATGTGTCACAAAAATTATGCCTCCTTCCGTTTTCCAGCCATACCCACCCCGAATCATGCAATGATGAAGCCACACAGGACAACCACGATGAACCCCAAACAGCTTCAACAACTTGATCGGCACCTGAAGCAGTGGCGGGCAAGCCACGCCGATGCGGAAAGCGTGCGGGCGGCGTATCGCCAACAGGTGCTGAAGTTCACGTTGAGCTCGATGGCGCTGGAAAACGAGCCAGTCAACCCGGAACGACTGGCGAAGCTGCTGTGTCAACCCGCCCGCTAGACGCCACCCGCGAACTGGCAACCGCTGCCGGCCTGCTTGCTTATAGCGAAGTCGCCGAGCACCTCGCGGTGAACATTGCGCACTGCCTCGACGCGCTGCTGGAAAACCCGCCCGAAGACATCCGCATTACTTCTGAATGGATTTGCGACATCCACCGCTGTATCGCCGGTGAGCTATTCCCGGAATGGGCGGGGTGCTTTCGCACCACCGATGTTCAGGTGGGCACCCATTTGCCCCCGCCCGGCCATGAAGTCGCCGTCCACATCAAAAACTTCTGCCTGGATTTGGAAGAACGCCTGCGCCATCTGCGCGGTGCGGAATCCATTGCCGAACTACTGGCATGGGCTGACTGGCGTTTCCAATGGATACATCCGTTCAAGGATTTCAACGGCAGGGTGGGGAGAATTTTACTTATCGCACTGACTTACAAACTCGCACTTCCGCCGATTGATCCAGCCTCCGACGAATCCGGCAAGGAAGTCTATTTCGGCGCACTGCGCGCCGCCGACGTGGGCAATCTTGTTCCATTGACCGATCTTTGGCTAAACCGGTTGCTGCAAGGTGGGGGCAAGTGAGCGACTGGACTGGATCAACCGGAATGGGCCGATTCCGAACAGCGACCTTTGTGTTTATTATCTACCCCGTTGGATAATAAACTCTGAAAAAGCATTTTTTTCTAATAGATCATTGGGTTGTAAACATCGTTATTATCTTTACAGGAAAAAGGTAAAGGTATGTACGGGTTGGCGCTGTGTGAAGGGATTGAGGTAAACTTTGCTTTTGTTTGATTCGCTAACGGGTTGACTGTCGATGACGCTCAGGACTCAGGACTCCGCACTCAGAACTCATTTCGTCGAGTGGTTTCGCTCGGCCGCGCCCTATATTCACGCCTTTCGCGGCAAGACTTTCGTCGTTGCTTTCGGCGGCGAGGTGGTGAGCGAAGGACAGTTCATCGCACTGGCGCACGACCTGAACCTGCTCAACAGCCTCGGTGTGCGGCTGGTGCTGGTGCACGGCGCGCGGCCGCAGATCGAGGAGGAGCTGACCG
>CAYGNO010000102.1:0-7841 GCA_964351305.1 uncultured Sulfuricella sp. | reverse complement strand
GGGCTGTCGATGTGGCCGTAGGAGCCGCCGCCGGAGGTGTTGATCACGTTGCCGTGGCCCAGGTTTTCGAAGAAGCCGGGCAGGCGCAGCGCGTTCATGCCGCCGGAGATGATCGGGGTGGTGGGCTTCATGCCATGCCATTCCTGATGGTAGTAAGGGCCGTCCGCAGAATCGCGTTCGATCATGTAAGCGATGATGCGGTCATCCGCCGCACCTTCCATCTTGCCGTAACCCATGGTACCGACGTGGATGCCGGAAGCACCCTGCAGACGGGACATTTTGCTCAGCACAAACGCAGTGTAGCCACGTAAGGCGGAAGGCGATGTGACCGCACCGTGACCGGCACGGTGATAGTGCAGGTATTGGCCGGGGTACTGGCGACGCGCGGTGGTGACCATGCCGGGGCCTCCGACGTAGCCGTCCACCAGGAAAGCCACCTTGTTTGCATCCGGGCCAAAGGCTTCCAGGATGAAATCGGCGCGAGCGCACATTTCGTAATGGTCATCGGCGGTGATGTTGGCGGAAAACAGCTTGGCCTGTCCGGTTTCGTCCATGGCACGTTTCATGGCGTCGTACACCAGCGGGATCACCTTTTTGGTCGGGCAGAATACCTGGTTGCCCTGGGGCTCGTCGTTCTTGATGAAATCGCCGCCCAGCCAGAACTGGTAGGCCGCATGGGCAAACGGTTCGGGACGCAGGCCCAGCTTGGGCTTGATGATGGTGCCGGCGATGTAACCGCCATTGACGCGCGGACGATCAAGAATTTCCCACAGATCGGTGATGTCCTTGGCCGGGCCATCGTACAAACGCAGCATCGAACGGGGCACATAGAAGTCGTGCATCTTCAGGCACTTTACGTCGCCTTGGCCCTGGTTGTTGCCGATAGCCAGGGTCAGGAACGACACCAGCATGGCGCGGCCGTCGGTCATGTTGCGGTCGAACAGGTCATTCGGGTAAGCGACCTTCATCACGCCCTTGGCTTCGTCGATGAAATACACCAGTGCGTCCACGCCCTTGGTGAAATCATCGGTGGTGCAGACTTCAACGTTGGTGCCGGTGGACGACTCGGCGGCGATGTGCGCCGCAGTTTCCAGGTAACCATAACCCGTGGCAGGCTGCATGTGATAAGCGACGAGCACGTGCTTGTCACCCTTGATCAGGTCATCTTCTTTCAAGCTAAGGTCGGCGTAGCGTGCTGATTGATCCATTTGATGTTCCTTCGCAAAAATCCGTTAATGAATAAATGAACTACTGGGTACCACTATACGAATGATCTACCATAAATAATATTAAATAATTATTATGATAACGATCACTAAATGCTTATGATTATTCTGTATTCCAGTCGAAGTCGTGCCTCGCGGTATTTCTTCCCGGTACTAGCAAGACCCATTCAAGGTATTCGTCACATTGTACTTAGCCAAGTTTCGTCAACGTGAAGATTTTTCTGGAAGCCCGACAGGATATTCCATTCTGTGGCGAACAAGCATAAGATGGGCAATGAAATATTCTAAATTGTATAAGTAAAAATTATCGTCTAGCCATGCTACACGTCACCCTACGCCAGCTCCAGGTATTCGAGGCCGTTGCCCGCCATCTCAGCTTTTCCCGCGCAGCCGAGGAGCTGCATCTGACGCAGCCCGCAGTTTCCATGCAAATCAAGCAGCTCGAGGAGAGCGTGGGCTTGTCCCTGTTTGAGCAGATCGGCAAGAAAATATTTCTTACCGATGCCGGCAATGAGCTCTACCACTACAGCCGGAGCATCGCCCAGCAGCTGGCCGAGGCGGAGGCAGTGCTGGGCGAGATGAAGGGGTTGAAACGCGGCAAGCTGAATATTTCCGTGGTCAGCACTGCGAATTATTTCGCGCCGCAGCTTCTGGCCCTGTTTTGTCAGCGCAACCAGGACGTCACGCTAAGCCTTAACGTGATTAACCGCGAGGTGCTGATCAATCAGCTCGCCAATAACGAGATGGACCTGGGCGTGATGGGGTTGCCGCCAGATGGCTTGGATATCGACGCCGAGCCCTTTATGGAAAACCCCCTGGTGGTGATTGCCCCACCTGGCCACCCCTTGGCGCTGGAGCGGAGTATCCAGTTGCCCCGGCTGGCACAGGAAACCTTCATCGTGCGCGAAGTGGGTTCCGGCACGCGCAGCGCAATGGAACGATTCTTTTTCCAGCATAACCTGATTCTCTCCACCGGCATGGAGATGAGCACCGACGAGGCAATCAAGCAGGCGGTGCAGGCCGGCATGGGCCTGGGCATCGTTTCCATGCTGACCATCGCGCTGGAGCTTGAAACCAAACGGCTGGTCGTGCTGGATGTGGATTCCTTTCCCATCCGGCGCCACTGGTTTGTGGTGCACCGCAAGGGCAAGCGGCTGTCGGTCATGGCCCAGGCATTCAAGGAGTTTCTGTTGCAAGAGGCGGCGCAGGTGATGCAAACGGTAAAGGCATAAACCGGGATGCATGTAGGAGCGCCGCCCCGGCGCGAATTGCGGCCGCATTCGCGCCGGGGGCGGCGCTCCTACAGCGGAGCTTTGGCTCTAATGGACAATCCGGGATAAAAAAAGGCGACCGAAGCCGCCTTTTTCGCGCGAAGTAAAATGCTTACTTAACGATGGCTTTCAGTTCACCCTTGGTGTACATGGTGGCGACGCGGTCGAGCATGATCGGTTTGATCTTGTCGGCTTGACCGGCGGAGCCGAAAGCTTCGAAGCGCGCTTTGCAGATTCCTTTCATTGCTACCGTTGCGGCGGCGAGGAATTTGCGCGGGTCGAAATCCTTGGTGTTTTCGGCCAGATACTTGCGAACCGCACCGGTGGAAGCCATGCGCAGATCGGTGTCGATGTTGACTTTGCGCACGCCGTGCTTGATGCCCTCGACGATTTCTGCGACCGGCACGCCGTAGGTCTGGGGCATGGTGCCGCCGAAGTCGTTGATGATCTTGAGCCATTCCTGCGGCACGGAAGACGAGCCGTGCATCACCAGGTGGGTGTTGGGGATCTTGGCGTGGATTTCCTTGATGCGGGAAATCGCCAGCACGTCGCCGGTGGGCGGACGGGTGAACTTGTAGGCACCGTGGCTGGTGCCGATGGCGATGGCCAGGGCATCTACGCCAGTGGCTTTGACAAATTCGGCTGCTTCGACCGGATCGGTCAGCAGTTGATCCATGGTCAGCGCACCTTCCGCGCCGTGGCCATCTTCCTTCTCGCCGTGGCCGGATTCGAGGGAGCCCAGGCAACCCAGTTCGCCTTCGACGGAAACGCCGACAGCATGGGACATTTCCACCACTTTGCGCGTGACTTCGACGTTGTATTCGAAGCTGGACGGGGTCTTGCCGTCTTCGTTCAGGGAGCCGTCCATCATAACGCTGGAAAAGCCGGAGCGGATGGCGTTGATGCACACGGCCGGGGACGCACCGTGATCCTGATGCATCACCACCGGAATGTGCGGATAGGCTTCAATGGCGGCTTCGATCAGGTGGCGCAGAAACGCTTCACCGGCGTATTTGCGCGCGCCGGCCGAACCCTGCATGATCACCGGGCTGTTGCACTCGTCGGCGGCCTGCATGATCGCCATGATCTGTTCCAGGTTGTTGACGTTGAACGCCGGCAGGCCGTAGCCATTTTCCGCGGCGTGATCGAGAAGTTGACGCATGGATACTAATGCCATATTTCCTCCTGCTATAAGTTATTAAATTTGCTGCTGGTTAATCGGAAATTTTCGGATTGCTGGAGCATCGGATTTCGCCCACTTTGACGATTTTCATGGTGTTGGTTCCGCCCGATTTGCCGATGGGTTCGCCGATGGTGATGATAATCAGGTCATCGTCTCTCACCGCACCGCGGCGACGCAATTCATCCTCAGCCTCATGCAGAACCTGCTCGCGTTCCAGCGTGGCAGGCTTGAAGTTAACCGGGTAGACACCCCGGAACAGGGTAAGTTTCCTGCGCGTACCCACGTCGGATGAAAGTGCGTAGATGGGTACATCCGTGTAAATGCGCGACATCATCAGCGGAGTCGAGCCGGATTCTGTGAGTGCGGCGATTGCCTTTACTTTCAGGTGACTGGCCAGGTAGGTAGTCGCCATGGCGATGGATTCGTCCACCCGGGCGAACTGCATGCTCAGGCGACGTTTGCTGAATTCGGTCTCATATTCCTTTTCAGCCTCGATGCACACTCGATCCATGGCCGCCACCGCCTCGACCGGGTACTGGCCGGCGGCAGTTTCGGCCGAAAGCATCACTGCGTCGGTGCCGTCGATCACTGCGTTGGCCACGTCGGAAACCTCCGCCCGTGTAGGGATCGGGCTGTTGATCATGGATTCCATCATCTGGGTGGCAGTAATCGCCAGCTTGTTCTTTTCACGCGCCATGCGAATCATGCGTTTTTGCAGGGCGGGCACCGCCGCATCGCCAACTTCAACGCCCAGGTCGCCGCGTGCCACCATGATGACGTCTGATGCATCAAGAATTTCATCC
Source organism: uncultured Sulfuricella sp. (assembly GCA_964351305.1). Lineage (GTDB taxonomy): Bacteria > Pseudomonadota > Gammaproteobacteria > Burkholderiales > Sulfuricellaceae > Sulfuricella. The sequence continues at coordinate 3,358 of CAYGNO010000102.1, read as the reverse complement.
AGATTGGTGATTGCTTCGGCACGTTCGATCTTGGCTACCAGCATGCTCTTGCCGCCGGCCGCCTTCATCAGCTTTCGTGCCAGTTGCATATCGGCGCCGTCGCGAGGAAAGGACACCGCAAGGTAATCCGCTTTGAGGTCTGCGGCGGTTTTGATGTCCTCCATGTCCTTTTCGGTCAGCGCCGCAGCGGACAGGCCACCGCCCTGGCGGTTAATGCCCTTGTTGTTGGACAACACGCCACCTTGCTTGACGGTGCAGATGATTTCGTTGCCGCGCACTTCTTCGACCCACAGGACGATGCGGCCATCGTCCAGAAGCAGCGTGGTGCCGCGGCTGGCATCACGCGGCAGTTCCTTGTAGTCGAGGCCGACCCTTTCCTGGGTGCCCAGCGTGCAGTCGCTGTCAAGAATGAACGAGTCACCATTTTTCAGCGTTATTTTCCCGTGCTCGAATTTGCCGATGCGGATTTTGGGCCCTTGCAGATCGACCAGTACGCCAACGGTTTTGCCCCTGGCACGCGCCATGGCGCGCACCATTTCGGCGCGTTCGATGTGGTCCTCGGGCTTGCCATGGGAAAAGTTGAGGCGGACAACGTCCACACCCGCTTGTAACATAAGATTCAGCACTTCCGGATCATTCGAGGAGGGGCCTAATGTGGCGACAATTTTAGTTTTACGTTGCATAGATTAAGTGCTGAGTCCTTGATAAGGCAGTCCTGAGTCCCGAGTCCTAGGTGCTGAGTAAGCTTACTCAGGACTTGGAACTCAGCACTTTTACTTGGCGCGTTGCTCCAGAATTTCCACAGCGGGCAGTTTTTTACCTTCGAGGAACTCAAGGAAGGCGCCGCCGGCGGTGGAAATGTAGGACACTTTGTCGTAGATGTCGTATTTCTGAATCGCGGCAATGGTGTCGCCGCCGCCAGCCAGGGTGAATGCCTTGGTTTCGGCGATTGCCATCGCGATGGCTTTGGTGCCCGCGCCGAACTGGTCGAACTCGAATACGCCAACCGGACCGTTCCATACCACGGTGCCGGCCTTCATGATGATGTCGACCAGCTCCTGTGCGGATTTGGGGCCGATGTCGAAAATCATGTCGTCGTCAGCAACAGCGCCAGCATCTTTGAGCACGGCGGGTTCGTTGGCATCGAATTTCTTGCCGCAAACAACATCAACCGCGATGGGGATAGTCGCGTTGCGGGCGGTCATTTTCTTCATCAGTGCCTGGGCGGTGGGAACGAGGTCGTCTTCGCACAGGGATTTGCCGACATTCTTGCCGGTGGCTTTGAGGAAGGTGTTGGCGATGCCGCCGCCAACGACCATTTGATCGACTTTCTCGGACAGGGCCTCGAGCACGGTCAGCTTGGTCGAAACCTTGGAACCGCCGACGATGGCGACCATCGGGCGGGCCGGGCTGAGCAGGGCCTTGGTCAGCGCTTCCAGCTCTTCGGTGAGCAGAATGCCGGCGCAGGCGACGGGGGCGAACTTGGCGACGCCGTGGGTGGAACCCTCTGCCCGGTGGGCGGTGCCGAAGGCATCCATGACGAAGATGTCGCACAGCTTGGCGTATTTCTGCGCGGTCTCGTCGACGCTTTTCTTCTCGCCCTTGTTGAAACGCACGTTTTCCAGCAATACCAGTTCGCCGTCGGCGACGTCGAAGCCGCCGTCGATCCAGTCCTTGATCAGACGCACGGGCTTGCCGAGTTTTGCGGACAGAACGTCGGCAACCGGCTTGAGCGAGTTTTCCTCGGAATATTCGCCTTCGGTGGGGCGGCCCAGATGGGACATCACCATCACCTTGGCGCCAGCCTTGAGGCAATGCTCGAAGGTTTTCATGGACGCGGTGATGCGGGCGTCGGAAGTGACTTTGCCGTCCTTGACGGGCACATTCAGGTCGGAACGGATCAGGACGCGCTTGCCCTTGAGGTCCAGATCGGTAACGCGAATAACGGACATGGTTCTACTCCTTAAAATAAAATCTACCACAGAGACACAGAGACACAGAGGAAGTCAAAAGGCTCAATTTCTTTGTGGTAAATCTTGAGGTTGACCAAAGAAAACACAGAAGACAAAGAAGTTGATCTTCTCTGTGCCTCTGTGTCTCTGTGGTTAAGCCTTTTTTACTTCGCTACGTGCTGAACCAGGCGCATCATGTTGCAGGTGTAGCCGTACTCGTTGTCGTACCAGGCCACGACCTTGACGAAGGTGCTGTCGAGGGCAATGCCGGCTTCGGCGTCGAAGGTGGAAGGGGCGCTGTTGCCAACGAAGTCGGTGGAAACCACTTTCTCGGTGGTGTAACCCAGCACACCTTTCATGGCGCCTTCAGAAGCCGCTTTCATGGCCTTGCAGATGTCGTCGTAGGAAGCGGCCTTGTTCAGTTCCACGGTCAGATCGACCACGGATACATCGGAGGTTGGGACGCGGAAAGCCATGCCGGTCAGCAAGCCCTTCAGTTCTGGCAGTACCACGCCGACAGCCTTGGCGGCACCGGTGGACGACGGAATGATGTTTTCCAGAATGCCGCGACCGCCGCGCCAGTCTTTCATGGACGGGCCGTCAACGGTTTTCTGGGTGGCGGTGGCGGCATGCACTGTGGTCATCAGGCCGCGCTTGATGCCCCAGTTGTCGTTCAGCACCTTGGCAACGGGAGCCAGGCAGTTGGTGGTGCAGGAGGCGGCGGAAACGATGGCTTCGCCGGCGTATTTGGTGTGGTTCACGCCGTATACGAACATCGGGGTAGCGTCCTTGGCCGGGGCGGACTGAACCACTTTCTTTGCGCCAGCCTTAATGTGGGCTTCGCAGGATTCGGTGGTCAGGAAGAAACCGGTGCAATCGATCACGATGTCTGCGCCCACTTCGTTCCACTTCAGGTTGGCGGGGTCGCGCTCAGCCGTCAGACGAATTTTCTTGCCATTAACAACCATGTTACCGCCGTCAACGGCGATATCGCCGTTGAAACGGCCGTGCACGGAGTCGTACTTCAGCATGTAAGCCAGATAGTCGGGTTCGAGCAGGTCGTTGATGGCGACGATTTCGATGTCTTTGAAATCCTTCGCTACAGCGCGGAACACCATGCGACCGATACGGCCAAAACCGTTGATACCCACTTTAATTGTCATGTTTTTCTCCTTAGAAATTAAATGAAAATCTGGAACCACAGAGACACAGAGACACAGAGAAAAACAACCGATTTAAGGTTTACTCTGTGTCTCTGTGCCTCTGTGGTAAATGTTTTTACAAAATTCCCTTGACCGTGTTGACCACGTTCTCGACGGTGAAGCCGAAGTGCTTGAACAACTCGGGGGCGGGGGCGGATTCGCCGAAAGTGTTCATGCCGACCACTGCGCCCTCGCCGACATACT
>CAYGNO010000101.1:0-7980 GCA_964351305.1 uncultured Sulfuricella sp. | reverse complement strand
GGCAACAAGGGCAATCTCTGGGGCGGCTATCCCGTCGAGCACATCGCCCGCATCGAAGTCATCCGCGGCCCCGGTTCCGCCCTTTACGGCGCCGATGCTTACTCCGGGGTGATCAACATCATCACCAAAGCGGCTGCGGACACCCCAGGCACCGAGTTCGGTGCGCGCGCCGGTTCGTTCAACAGCCGCGACGCCTGGATACAGCACGGCGGCAAGATGGGGCCGATGGACGTGGCGGCCTACCTGCGCGTCGGCAGTAGCGACGGCTTCAAGGAAACCATCGCGGCGGACGCCCAGTCCCGCAACGACATTTTTTTTGGCACCAGCGCCAGTCTGGCGCCAGGGCAAGTGCATACCGGCTACGATGCGGTCGACGCCAATCTCGACCTCGGCTACGGCCAATGGCGCATGCACGCCGGCTACAAGCTGCGGGATGACCTGGAAACCGGCGCCGGCATTGCCTCGGCGCTGGACCCGGTGGGAAGGTCGAAGAGCGAGCGCATCACCGCCGACCTGTCCTGGGCCAATCCCTTGTTCTCCCGCGATTGGGGCCTGGGCTTCACGGCCAGCTATCTCCAATACACCCAGCTAACGCCGACGGATTATCAACTCTTCCCTCCGGGCACCACGTTCCCGACAGGCATCTTCCCCGACGGCATGATCGGCGGCCCCGACACCTGGGAGCGGCAACTGCGGCTCTCGGCCTTTGCCACCTACGCCGGTTTCTCCGACCACCGCCTGCGTTTTGGCCTGGGTCACGACGACTTGAATCTCTACAAGACCCATGAAACCCGGAATTTCACCTACTTGCCGAACGGCACGCCGGTTCCCATAGGATCGGTGGTCGATTTTTCCGATACCGACCCCTTCCTGCGCCCGCAGCGGCGCAAGGTCGATTATCTCTACGCCCAGGACGAATGGGGGTTCGCCAAGGACTGGACCCTCACCGCCGGCCTGCGCCACGACCGTTACTCCGACGTTGGCGGCACCACTAACCCGCGCCTGGCGCTGGTCTGGGACGCAGCCCTCGATCTTACCGCCAAGCTGCTTTATGGCCGCGCCTTCCGCGCTCCCTCCTTCAGCGAAAGTTACGGCATCGCCAACCCGGTCGCCTTGGGAAATCCCAGCTTGCGCCCGGAGACCAACAGCACCGTTGAAGCCGCTTTCTCCTGGCAGGCGCGCAGGGACACTCAGGTGAACCTGAATTTATTCCGTTATGCCATGCAAGACATCATCCGCGCCGTGCCCAACGCTATCGCCGGCACCGGATCCACTTACGCCAATACCGGCGCTCAACACGGCAGCGGCATGGAATTGGAGACGGTGTGGGATTACAGCCGCAGCCTCCGGCTCACGGGCAATTATTCATACCAGAAGTCCATCGACGAGACCTCCGGCCAGGACGCCGGCTACGCGCCCCATCACCGCATCTATGCCCGGGCCGACTGGCGCTTCGCCGGCAACTGGCTGGCCAGCAGCCAGATCAACTGGGTCGCCGACCGCCAGCGCGCTCCCGGTGACACCCGTTCCGCCCTGCCCGATTACAAAACGGTCGATCTGACCCTGCGCACCAACCGGAGCAAGAGCCAGTGGGGTTTCGCCGCCTCCGCGCGCAACCTTTTCAACGCCGACGTCCGCGAACCCAGCCTGGCGCCTGGACTCGCAATCCCCGGCGACCTGCCGATGGCGCCGCGTTCGCTTTATTTGCAGGCGATCTACAAGCTATGAAGCGCGTGCCAAGAAGCCTGGCTTGGTTGCTGGGCGCCGCGCTGCTGGTGGCTGCCGCCGCTCCGGCTTGGGCGATGCCCAGGGACACGGTCTTGGCGTATCCGGTCGCCGTTTATTTCGGTGAGGACACACCGGTGCAGGAAGGCTTCATCGAGGTGATTCGCGCCATCGAGGCGTTTCCGGATGTGGTGGTCTTCCCCATCCGGGTCGCCGGCCCCGCCGTTGCCGGCGCAACACTTGCCAACAAGCTCGCGCTGGGGCCGGGGGCAGGGGCCATCGCGGTCATCTATCCGGACATCGGCGAACCTTATCGCAACGTGTTCATGCAGATCATCGAGGGCATCGAGGACGAGGCCAAAGTGCGGGTCGCCAATTATGCGGTAGGATCGAATGTGGACATCGGCGAACTGAAAAACGCCTTGCGCCGCCAGGATGCCAAGGTGGTGATCGCGCTGGGAAGGCAGGGAATGAAGGCCGCCTCCGCGCTGGATCGCAACATCGGCGTGGTGGTGGGCGGCGTCTTGACGGCGCCGGAAAACGAAATGCGCGATCACCCGGTGAACAGCCTGACGCCGGATCCGTCGCTGCTGTTCTCGCGCCTGAAGGGGCTCATGCCTGCCGCGCGGCGCGTGTTCACCGTCTACGATCCGCGCCAGAACGCCTGGCTGATGCGCCTGGCGAAAGAGGCTGCGCGCGCCCAGGGCTTGGAACTGGTGACCTATGAAGCGCCGGATTTGCGTAGCGCGATGCGCGCTTATCAGGAAATTCTCGCCGCCGCCGACAGCCGTCAGGATGCGATATGGCTGCCCCAGGACTCCACCACGGTGGAAGAGGGCTCGGTGCTCCCGCTGGTGTTGCAGGAGTCCTGGAACCGCAACCTGGCGGTATTTTCCAGCAGCTTCGGCCACGTCCGGCGCGGCGTGCTGTTCTCGCTTTATCCCGACAATGTCGGACTGGGCCGCCATCTCGCCGGTTCGGCGCTGGGTTACCTGGCTTCCGGCAGCCACAGCGCGCGCGGCATGATTCCGTTGCGCGAAGTGCTGATGGCCATCAACCTGCGCACCGCCAAGCACCTCGGACTTAACCCCAGCCGTCAGCAAGGTTTCGACCTGGCGTTCCCCGAGCAATAACCAGCGCCGGCCATGAAGAAGCTATTTGCCGCCTTTCTCCGAAAATTCACTTTCCAGCGCCAGCTCGGCATCACGGTAACGCTCGGCATTCTCTTCCTGGCGTTGTTTTCCTCTCTGGTGGGTTCGTGGCAGGGCAACGAGCGGGCGCGCCGCAACCTTCTCGAACAGGGCCAGCGCATCACCGAGAATCTGGCGCGCCAGAGTTCCCTGGCGCTGATTTACGCTGCGGCCGACAACGCCGCCGAGGCGGCGAATGCGACCATGGCTTTTCCGGGCGTGGTCAGGGTGGAAATACGCGATGCCAGACAGCGCCTATTGCTGGCGCGCGGCAACGCCAACACGACCGAACTCTCCATTCGAACCAAGCTGGCTGGCCGGGCCGACGGGGCGCAAGCCGCTGCTGTTCTCGACGCGGAAAGCCAGAGCGCATGGCACTTTGTCGCGCCGGTGTATTCGCAGCCTTCCGCTGACTCGCCATTCCAAGAGGTAAGCGCACCCGAGTTGCTCGGCCACGTTGCGGTGGTGGTGAGTAAGGCGGCACTGACCCAGGCGACCACCGACATTTTCGTCACCAACCTGACCACGTCGTTCTCCTTCGCGCTGATCTTCCTGTTCCTGATCCGTTTCCTCACCAATCGCATGACGCGGCCGCTCAACCAGTTATCGGCCAGCATGCGGCGCGCCAAGGCCGGAGAGCCGCGGGTGCGCGCCGAGCCTGCCGGGCCGAGGGACATCGCCGACATGGCCGATGCCTTCAACAGCATGATGGCGGTGCTGGAAGGGCGCGAGGCGGAACTGCGCCAGATCAACGAGACGCTGGAACAGCGCGTGGCCGAGGAAGTGGCGAAAAATCGGGCGAAGGATCACCTGATGATCCAGCAATCGCGTCTGGTGGCGATGGGCGAGATGATCGGCAACATCGCCCATCAGTGGCGTCAGCCGATCAATGCGGTAACCCTGATCCTGGATAATATCAAGGATGCCTATGAATACAACGAGTTGAACAAGGAATTTCTCGACAAGGCAGTGGAAAACGGTCAGCGGATAATCCAGCGTATGTCCGCCACCATCGACGATTTCCGCAGGTTTTTCAAACCGAATAAGGAAAAACAGAAATTTCGCGTCTGCGATGGGGTGGAGGACGCCATCGAAATGGTGGGGAGAAGTTTCCAGAGTCACAATGTCGAGATTTCGCTCGTCAAGAGCGGCGAACCTTGCGACGTGATGGGCTACCCCAACGAATTTGCGCAGGTGGTGCTGAACGCCTTGACCAATGCCAAGGACGCCATCGTCGGCAAGAATGGGGGTTCGCAGGGCTTGGCAACAAGTTGCCAAACTCGCAAAATCGCCGGAAAAGTGCATATCCGGGTCGAAAAAGGGACGGATACGGCCAGCGTATCTATCCGTGACAACGGTGGCGGCATTCCAGAAGAAATCCTGGATAAGGTGTTCGACCCGTATTTCACCACCAAAGAAAGCGGCTCGGGCATCGGCCTGTACATGTCGAAAATGATCATGGGCAACATGGGGGGGGGCATCATCGTCCATAATGTCGAGGATGGCGTGGAAACGCTGCTTACTTTACCGCTGGCGAAGGAAGATTGATTGAGCCGGTAACCTGCTGTAAATATCATGAGCAATAAGCCTTGAACCCGGATTATCCATTAGAACCAAATAGAGACAAAACACCGATGTGGGAGCGGCGCTCCTACATGCATGAGCATTCCAATGGACAACCTGGGTTCAAGTGAAAGAGATGGCATGACGGACATAGCGGATTCGCCGCCCGCCTCGATGGGCTCGAAACGGGTTATTGTCGTTGAAGATGAGGTCGAAGTGGCTCAAGACCTTGCTTTACGCTTGGGCTATTTTGGCTACGAGGTGAAGGTTTTTAACCGGTTGGCCGAATTCCGGCGGGGCATCGGAACCATGGAGAACGTGGTGGTTTTGATGAGTATTTCCTTCCCGGAAGATGGCCTGGGCGGTGTCAAAACCATGAAGGAGATGCAGCAGGGCCGTGACACTCCCATTCCGGTAATGTTCATTTCCTCTTCGGAGGACATTGCCGCCCGGCTGGAGTCAGTGCGTGCCGGCGGCCTTGCCTATTTCACCAAACCGGTCAATCTGGGCGGCCTGGTCGACAAGCTCGATGAACTGACTTCCGCGCATTTGCCGCAACCCTACCGCGTGTTGATCGTCGATGATGCGACCTCGATGGCAAGCTGTCATGCGGACATGCTTGAACAGGCGGGGATGGAGGTCAAGTTGGTGAACAATCCCATGGAGGTGATGGGGCCGCTGCATGAGTTCGGCCCTGACCTGATCCTGATGGATATTTATATGCCGGAATGCAATGGCCTGGAATTGGCGAAGGTGATTCGGCAGGTGGAATCGTTTGTCAGCACCCCGATCGTATTCCTTTCCTCCGAGAGCGATCTTGACAAGCAACTTACGGCGATGAGCCTGGGTGGCGACGACTTCCTGGCCAAGCCGATCAAGCCGGGGCATCTGGTTTCCTCCGTGTCGAGCCGGATCCAGCGTTCCCGAATGCTGCGCTCCTTCATGGTGCGGGATAGCCTTACCGGACTGCTTAATCACACCGCGATCAAGGATCAGCTCGAACGCGAGGTGGCGCGCGCCAAAAGGCTGAAGACCCCGCTGGCTTATGCCATGATCGATATTGATCTCTTCAAGCGGGTTAACGATACCTATGGCCATCCCGTTGGCGATCGGGTGATTAAAAGCCTGTCGCGGCTGCTGAAGCAGCGCTTGCGCGAAACCGATGTGGTCGGTCGCTACGGCGGCGAGGAGTTCGCCGTGATCATGAGCGACACGGATGGCCCGGCGGCGATGAAAGTGCTGGATAACATCCGTGATGCTTTTTCACGTTTGAGCCATCTGGCCGATGGAAAAGAGTTTTCTGTGACGTTCAGTGGCGGTATCGCCGATTTCGCGCTTTCCGGCGATGCGATCAAGCTGGGGGATTTCGCCGACAGGGCGCTGTACGAGGCCAAACACGCCGGTCGCAACCGCCTGGTGCTGGCGCAGGGTTAGACTAAGCACTTGCAGCGCAAGCGGAGTGCGCATAAAATATGCGTATTCATATTGCGTCCTGGAATCAATGATGTTAGCCGAATTCTACAATCCGGAAGCGCCAAAAAAGCCCACAAACCTAAGCATTAACAGTGATTTGCTGAGGCAGGCCAAGGCATTTAATATCAATCTTTCGCAAACACTGGAACAACGGCTTGCCGAACTTGTGCGCGAATCGCGCCGCCAGCAATGGTTGCTGGAAAATCAGGCGGCGCTGGCCGAGTACAACAGCAGAATTGAGACTCGCGGCGTATTCAGCGATGGCTTGAGACGTTTCTGATGGCGCAATTCGACGTTTGCCGCAATTCCAACCTGGAATCCAGCCGGGCCATTCCCTATCTGCTGGACGTGCAATCCGATTTGCTTGAAGTCCTGTCCACGCGGGTTGTGGTGCCGCTGGTACTGGCAACGGAAATGGGTAAGGCGGCAAATACCCTCAATCCACAATTTGAGATTGAGGGTATTTCCGTCGTAATGTCTACCCCGGAGATTGCCGGTGTGCCGCGCCGGGTGCTGGGCGAGAAAGTCGTGTCGTTGCAGAGCCAGCGCGGGGAAATTATTGCCGCGCTCGACTTGTTATTTACCGGAATTTAACTGACTAGGAAGTTTCATGCTTAAACTGCGCGGCGGCAACGCTCTTTCCTCATTCCGCCTCGAAAAATTGATGCGCAGCCTGCGCGACGCCGCGCCTGGCATATCACACGTTCATGCCGAATATTGGCATTTCGCCGCCACCCGCCGCGCGCTGGAAGCGCAGGAGCAGGCGGTGCTGGAGAAGATTCTCACCTACGGCCCAGCCTCCACGGCGGAAGAACCGCAGGGTGAGCTGTTCATGGCGGTGCCGCGCCTGGGCACGATTTCGCCGTGGTCGTCCAAGGCTACCGATATTGCCAGCCATTGCGCCCTGGATACGGTCGAACGCCTTGAGCGGGGAGTGGCGTTCTACGTGCAGAAGGCCGACGGTACGGCGCTGACGCTGCAGGAAAAGCAGGCGCTGTTGCCGCTGATTCACGACCGCATGACGGAAGTGGTGCTGGCCGATTTCGATGACGCGGAAAAGCTGTTCCGCCACTGCGACCCGGCGCCATTCAGCACCGTGGACATCCTGGGGCAGGGCAAGGAAGCGCTGGAGCTGGCCAATCGCTCGATGGGGCTGGCGCTGTCGCCGGACGAAATTGAATACCTGGTGGAGAACTTCACCCGCATCGGCCGCAACCCGACCGACGTCGAGCTGATGATGTTCGCCCAGGCCAACTCCGAGCATTGCCGCCACAAGATTTTCAATGCCGACTGGGTGATCGACGGCGAAAAGCAGGACAAATCCCTCTTCGGCATGATCCGCAATACCCATGAAAAAAATCCGCGCGGCACGGTGGTGGCTTATTCCGACAACTCCTCGATCATCGAGGGCTACAAGGTCAAACGCTTCTATCCGGGCGCAGGCGAGAAATACGGTTACAACGAGGACGACGCGCAGATTCTGATGAAGGTGGAGACCCACAACCACCCCACCGCGATATCGCCCTTTCCCGGCGCAGCCACCGGTTCGGGCGGCGAAATCCGCGACGAAGGCGCGACCGGTCGCGGCTCCAGGCCGAAAGCCGGACTCTCCGGGTTTTCGGTATCCAACCTGAATATTCCTGATTTTATCCAGCCATGGGAAAGTTACAGCAACGACGAAACTCCTCACTCCTCACCCCTCACCCCTCACCGAACTTACGGTAAGCCGGGACGCATCGCCTCGGCCCTCCAGATCATGCTCGAAGGCCCGATCGGCGGCGCGGCCTTCAACAACGAATTCGGCCGCCCCAACCTGGCCGGCTATTTCCGCACCTACGAAGAACAAGTGGCCGGGGAAATGCGCGGCTACCACAAGCCGATCATGCTTGCCGGCGGCGTCGGCAACATCTCCGCACGCCATGCCGAGAAACACCGGATTATGCCGGGTGCACTGATCATCCAGCTCGGCGGACCGGCCATGCTGATCGGTCTCGGCGGCGGTGCAGCCTCGAGCATGGATACCGGCGCG
>CAYGNO010000100.1:0-7996 GCA_964351305.1 uncultured Sulfuricella sp. | reverse complement strand
GCGCCGACCATGGTATGCAGCTCGTCGATGAACAGGATGACGCGGCCTTCCTCCTGCCCCACTTCCTTGAGCACCGATTTCAGGCGTTCCTCGAATTCGCCGCGGTACTTGGCGCCCGCCAGCAATCCGGCCATGTCCAGCACCAGCACGCGCTTGCCCTTCAGGGTTTCCGGCACCTCGCCGTTGATGATGCGCTGCGCCAGGCCCTCGACGATGGCGGTCTTGCCCACGCCGGGCTCGCCGATCAGCACCGGGTTGTTCTTGGTGCGCCGCTGCAAGACCTGGATCGTGCGCCTGATCTCATCGTCGCGGCCGATCACCGGATCAAGCTTGCCGAGCCGGGCGCGTTCGGTGAGATCCAGAGTGTATTTTTTCAGGGCCTCGCGCTGCCCTTCCGCTTCGGCGTTGTTCACGGCTTCCCCTCCCCTGATGGCGTTGATGGCTTGTTCCAGCGCTTCCTTGGCAACCCCGTGCTCCTTCAGCAGACGCCCGGTCTCGCCCTTGTCCTGGGCGGCAACCAGCAGGAAAATCTCCGAAGCGATGAACTGGTCGCCGCGCTTTTGCGCTTCCTTGTCGGTAAGGTTCAGGAGGTTGTTCAGGTCGCGCGAAACGCTCACCTCGCCGCCATGCCCTTCGACGCGCGGAAGGCGCTCTATGCTTTTCTGAAGGGCCGGTTTCAACCCGCCGACATTCGCCCCAGCCCGCTGCAGGATCGAAGCAGTGCCACCGTCTTCCTGATCGAGCAGCGCCAGCATCAGGTGCTGTGGCTCGATGAACTGGTTGTCCTGGCCGACGGCAATACTTTGCGCATCGGAAATGGCCTGCTGGAATTTAGTGGTGAGCTTGTCGAAACGCATTGAGATTCCCTTTTTCAAGATGAGTTGAACTTTTAAGTGGGGTGGAGCGCGCCAAAATTCAAGACTGATGACATCGACGACTTCTTTGGCTAAACTCAAGCCTCATATGAAATATCTATTCTTCCGTTTTTTGCTTTCCCTGTTTTGCTTGCTCGTCACCTTGATGTCAGCCAGCGCAGCGCCTCTCAGCCTGGAGCTGACCAATGGCACCAGAGTCGAATTGCGCGCCTTTCCCGGCGAAGGAAACATCCTGATGCTGGGCTTTCCCTGCGACGAGGGGCTCGGCACCCAGGAAGCACGGGCATCCCAGTCGCTGGGCCGGCTCGGGCTGGAAGCCTGGCTGCCGGACATGCTGGGCGCACACGGCTTGCCGGCGATCGCCAGCAGCATGGATCAACTGCCCCCCATAGAAATCGCCGAAGTCATCGGCCAGACCATCAAGCTGTCCGGCAAAAAGGTGGTGCTGGTCACGACCGGACGCGGCGCCCTGCCTATCCTCCAGGGTGCGAGCATATGGCTGAGCCAGGCCACGCCCCAAGACCGGGCCGCCCTGACGGGCATTATCCTGTTCAGCCCGGAACTCTATTCCGTAAAACCCGCACCGGGCGTGGAAGCACGTTATCACAGCATCGTATCGAGAACCTCCCTGCCGGTGTTCATCTACCAGGGCCAGCGCTCCCCCGCGCGTTGGTGGCTGGAGCATCTCAAGGTCGAATTCGCCCGTGGCGGCAGCAAGGTCGCCAGCACAGTATTGCCCAACGTGCGCGGCTTTTTCTACTCGGTGCAGGACCCCACGGATGAAGAAAAAGCGATGACCGAGAGACTGCCCGAGCTGATACTGGATGCGATCAAACAACTGGAGTCCGCCCAATGAAGAGACTGATTTTTTTCATTTCATGCCTGTTCCTGCTTACCTCCGCACTGGCACAGGATATGAAACCCTGGAAAGGCGGCCCCACTCCGCCGCTGGCATTGAACGACCTCAACGGAAAACCGCTCAAGCTGGAGGATTATCGCGGCAAGGTAGTGATGGTGCAGTTCTGGGCCACCTACTGCCCGCCCTGCCTCAAGGAAATGCCCTCGATGATGCGGCTTGAACAGAAACTGGCCGGCAAGCCCTTCGCCATCCTCGCCGTCAACATGGGGGAAACCGAGAAGGAAGTGCGCGATTTCCTGAAAAAGATCAACGTCGACTTCACCATCCTGATGGACAACGACGGCAAGGCCCTCGCTGACTGGAAAGTGTTCGTCGCCCCCTCGACCTTCCTGGTCGATTCCCGGGGAAAAATCCGCTACACCCTGCAGGGCGGCGCGGAATGGGATGCACCGGAATATGTGGCGAAGATTTCTGAAATGCTGCCTGCCAAGTGAGCGTGCACTACCCCCTGTTCACTGAGGCCGTCCGCCGCAACGTCGAAGAAGCCTTGGCCGAGGATATCGGCAGCGGCGACCTGACCGCCCACCTGATCCCGCCCGACCAGGTGGCCCGCGCTTCTATCATCAGCCGCGAAGCAGCCGTGCTGTGCGGCACAGCCTGGTTCGAAGCCTGCTTCCGCAAGCTGGACGCGAACATCGCCATACTATGGTTCGCCCAGGATGGTGGCGCCGTGACGCCCGGCCAGAAGCTGGCCGAAATCGAGGGCAATGCCCGCGCCATGCTCAGCGCCGAGCGTCCGGCGCTGAATTTCCTGCAAACCCTGTCCGCCACTACCACGGCCACGCGGCTGTATGTCGAGGCGGTCAAGGGCACTCAGGCGAGAATCATGGACACGCGCAAGACCCTGCCCGGCCTGCGGGTTGCGCAGAAATACGCGGTCAGGTGCGGCGGCGGGGAAAACCAGCGGGTAGGGCTCTACGACGGCATCCTGATCAAGGAAAACCACATCATGGCCGCGGGAGGCATCCGCGAGGCGCTGGCACAGGCCGCGAACATCGCCGCAGCGGGGATATCGATACAGATCGAGGTGGAAAGCCTGGAAGAACTGGAACTGGCGCTGGCCGCCGGCGCAAAACTGGTCCTGCTCGACAACTTCGACCTGGAAACCTTGCGCGCGGCGGTAAAGCTGGCGGGTGCCAGGGCCGAACTGGAGGCGTCCGGCGGCATCGCCCTGGAAACCGTGCGCGCCGTGGCCGAAACCGGCGTGCACCGCATTTCCGTCGGCAGCCTGACCAAGGACATCAAGGCGGTGGATTTGTCGATGCGCTTCAAAAAGCCTTAAAACCCTAAAAAAAGCAATTAACCACGAATTTACACAAATAAAACACGAATGTTCACGAATAATCCAATGATTAGCAATATCCAAATTCACCTATTTGGCAAAACGATATTTGTTGTTAACTATTTATGTTCATTCGTGAACATTCGTGTCATTCGTGGTTAATTGCGACTTTTAACATAAAATCATACCCCCCGCAGCGCCCACCACCATCCGGTCAGGGTAAAAAAAGACAGAATCAGCCCTACCGCCACCATCAGGTTCGCCAGCGGAGGATCGAGGTCATGCTCGACCGCCACGATGGCGGCGGTAATCATCGGCGGCATGGCCGCTTCGAACAGCGTCACCTGCGCCTCCAGGCCACGCGCCCCGAATGCGCCCGCCAGCAGCAGATACAGCGCGAGCGGCGCGAGAAATAGCTTGAACGCCAGCCCCAGAGCCAGGTTGCGACCGTTTCCGGCGAGATGGCCCAGCCGCAACTGGAACCCCACCGACACCAGGGCGAGCGGCGCCAGCGTGTCACCCAGCCGTTTCAGCACTGTTGTCGCCCATAGCGGATACTCCACCGGAATCAGCGCCACTGCCAGCAGCAGCGCGATGAAGGGCGGGAACAGCACGATCTTGCGCGCGATGGTTCTGGCATCCGGCACACCGGATGAATACAGCCCGGCGGTGATGATGCCGAGCGTGGACAAGGTAAGGAAGGTGCCGAGCTGGTCGGCGATGATGCCGGTCGCCAACCCTTCAGGGCCGTAAAAAGTCTCGATCATCGGCAGGCCGAAGAAGGAGGTATTGCCGAGGCCGCCGGTGAGCATCAACGCCCCCACGGTCGGACGCGGCAATTTCAGAATACGGCCTACCAGCCAGAAGAAGCCGGCCCCGAGGCCGAAATGCAGCCACGCCATGGCGGCCACGTAGGCGAAGGCCGGCGTCAGGCGGACATCGTGAATGTAGAGCAGGGTCAGCGCCGGCAGCGAGATGTGGATGATGAAGCTGTTGAGCGTGGCGGGAGCGCTCTCCGGCAGGCGGCCGGTTCGACGCAGCGCCATGCCGAACAGAAAGCAAGCGACTAGAAGGATGAGATTGGTCATTGCCTGTTTAGAATCGACTCACCGCGGAGGACGCGGAGGACACGGAGGAATTCAAAATCGATTGTGATCTCCTCTGCGGCCTCCACGTCCTCTACGGTAAAAAATTTCAACTGGCGTGGGCAACAATGAAGCGTTTCACCTCTTCCGCATCCGCCGCCATGACTTCAAAGCGCTGTGGCAGGTTCTCTATCCCCACCATGTCAGCCGGGCGCTCGGGCTCGCAGCCCAGCGCTTCGCGGATGGTTTCTTCGAATTTGGCGGGCAGCGCGGTTTCCAGGCACACCATGGGGATACCCGCTTCGCGGTGCTCGAGGCCGACCTTTACGCCGTCGGCGGTGTGGGTATCGATCATCACGCCGTATTGGCGATGCATGCGGCGGATGGTTTCCAGCCGGTTGGCGTGGCTGCTTACGCCGGATTCGAAGCCGAATTCCCCGACCCTGGCGAAATACGGCGTTTTGGAAAGATCGAAGCTGCCGCCCGCATCCACTTCCTTCCAGAGCTCATTCACGATGGCCGGATCGCGTCCGACCAGGTCGTAAACAAAGCGCTCGAAGTTGGACGCCTTGGAAATATCCATCGACGGGCTGCTGGTGTGCTCGGTTTGCGGCCGGGGGCGATAGATGCCGGTGCGAAAGAACTCGTCGAGCACGTCGTTCTCGTTGGTGGCGACGATCAGCTTCTTGATCGGCAGACCCATCTGGCGGGCGATATGGCCGGCGCAGACATTGCCGAAATTGCCGGAAGGCACGGAGAAAGACACCTCATCGTCGTTGCTTTTGGTCACCGCGAAATAGGCCTTGAAGTAGTACACCACCTGGGCCGTAACGCGCGCCCAGTTGATCGAGTTGACTGCGCCGATCTTGTGTCTGGCCTTGAAGTCGAGGTCGTTGGAGACCGCCTTGACGATGTCCTGGCAATCGTCGAACACGCCCTTCACGGCGATATTGAAAATATTCGGGTCCTGCAGGGAAAACATCTGGGCGGTCTGGAACGGGCTCATCTTGCCCTGCGGCGAGAGCATGAACACCTTGATTCCCCTTTTTCCGCGCATGGCGTATTCCGCCGCGCTGCCGGTATCGCCCGAAGTCGCGCCGAGGATGTTGATCTCGGCGTTTTCCTTGGCCAGCACGTACTCGAACAGGTTGCCGAGCAACTGCATCGCCACGTCCTTGAAGGCCAGCGTCGGGCCGTAGGACAGCCCGAGCAGGTGCAGCCCCGGCTCCAGCGTCCTCACCGGGGTGATCTCGTCGCTGCGGAAAATCGCGGCAGTATAGGTTTTGTCGACGATAGCCCTGAGATCGGCAGCGGGAATGTCGTCGGCGAAGCGGCGGATCACCTCGAAGGCCAGCTCGCGGTAGCTCATGCCGCGCATGGCGGCGAGCTCTTCCTTGCTGAACCGGGGGTAAGCTTCGGAGATGGTCAAGCCGCCATCGGTAGCGAGGCCGCCGAGCAGGATTTCGGTGAAGGTCTTGGGTGGCATACCGCCGCGGGTACTCAAGTATTTCATGGTTTCTCGCTTCCTGACTCCTTCCCATCCATCGCGTAGGATGGGTTGAGGCGCTTGCGCCGATACCCATCGTTTTGCGGTAATGGTTGATGGGTATCGCTACGCTCCACCCATCCTACCTATACCTGAAGGGGAGGGAATGTGTTGAATTATGCGCTGAGTTCTTCCAGACGTATCCGCGTCACCTTGCCGGAAATCGAAGACAGCGCCTCGATTTTGGCGATCGCCTGGTTGATATATTTCTCCACGGTTTCGTGCGTCAGCAGGATCACGTCCGCCTGCTCCTCGCCTTCAGACGGCTCTTTCTGGATCATGGCGTCGATCGAGATGCCCAGATCGGCCAGAATGCGCGTCACGTCGGCCAGCACGCCGGGCTTGTCGAACACGCGCAGGCGCAGGTAGTAGGAGGTGCGAACCTCATCGATCGGCAGCACCGGCACATCGGACAAGGCGTCCGGCTGGAAGGCCAGGTGCGGCACGCGGTTCTCCGGGTCGGAGGTCAGCATCCGGGTCACGTCAACCAGGTCCGCCACCACCGCGCTGGCGGTCGGCTCTGCGCCTGCGCCGCGTCCGTAATACATGGTCGCGCCGACGGCGTCGCCTTTCACCAGCACCGCGTTCATCACGCCTTCCACATTGGCGATCAGGCGCTTGGCCGGGATCAGCGTCGGGTGAACGCGCAGCTCAATGCCCCTGTCGGTGCGCTTGGTGATGCCGAGCAGCTTGATGCGATAGCCCAGTTCCTCGGCGTAGGCGATGTCTTCCCTGGTCAGCTTGCTGATGCCCTCGGTGTAGGCCTTGTCGAACTGCATCGGAATGCCGAAGCCGATCGCCGCCATGATGGTGAGCTTGTGCGCGGCATCGACGCCCTCGATGTCGAAGGTCGGATCGGCCTCTGCGTAGCCGAGTTCCTGCGCCTGTTTGAGCACGGTATCGAACGCCAGGCCCTTGTCGCGCATCTCGGTCAGAATGAAGTTGGTGGTGCCGTTGATGATGCCGGCGATCCACTCGATGCGGTTGGCGGTGAGGCCTTCGCGCAGCGCCTTGATGATCGGGATGCCGCCCGCCACCGCCGCCTCGAAGGCCACCATCACGCCCCTGGCCTGCGCCGCCTCGAAGATTTCGTTGCCGTGCAGCGCCAGCAGCGCCTTGTTCGCCGTGACCACGTGCTTGCCGTTGGCGATCGCCTTCAGGACCAGCTCCCTCGAGAGCGTGGAACCGCCGATCAGCTCGACGACGATATCAATATCCGGGTTGTTCACCACCGCCATCGGGTCGGCAGTGATTTCCAGCCCGGGGCCGGCGAGCTGCCGCGCCTTTTCCAGATCGCGCACCGCCGCCATGGTCACCTTGATTTCGCGCCCGGCACGGCGGGTGATTTCACTGGCGTTGCGCCGCAATACCGTGAGGGTGCCGCCACCGACGGTGCCCAGTCCTAACAATCCTACGTTGATGGGTTTCATAATCACTCTATAAACAATTCAAAAAAACGTCAAACAAGCCGCCCAAGGCGGCTTGTTTGCCACTCCTTCCCCCCTCGCAGGGGGAAGGTTGGGATGGGGGTTAAAATGCCGATCCTCTTGCGAAACTTTCCACCCCCACCCTAGCCCTCCCCCTGCCCGGGGGAGGGAATACACGGGGAATTTATTAATTACGACCCATGCCGCTTGCGGTAATGCTCCAGGAAGCGCGCAATGCGGCCGATGGCCTCGGTAAGGTCGTCCACGTTGGGCAGGAACACCACCCGGAAATGGTCGGTATGGGGCCAGTTGAAGCCGGTGCCCTGAACCAGCAGGACCTTCTCCTCGAGCAGCAGTTCGAGGATGAACTCCTGGTCGTCGTCTATCGGATACATCTTCGGATCGAGCCGGGGGAAAAGATACATCGCCCCCTGCGGCTTGACGCAGGAAACGCCGGGGATATCCGACAGCAGTTTCCAGGCCACGTCGCGCTGCTTGGCCAGGCGGCCGCCGGGCGCGACCAAATCGTTGATACTCTGGTAGCCGCCGAGTGCGGTCTGGATGCCGTACTGGGCCGGCACGTTGGAGCACAGCCGCATCGAGGCGAGCATGGTCAGCCCCTCGATATAGTCCTGAGCATGACGCTTTTCGCCGGAGACCACCAGCCAGCCGGCGCGATAGCCGGCAGCGCGGTAGTTCTTCGAGAGGCCGTTGAAGGTAATGAACAGCACGTCGTCCGCCAGCGAGGCGATCGAAGTATGGGTCGCGCCATCGTACAAGACCTTGTCGTAGATCTCGTCGGCATAGATGATCAGCTGGTGGCTCCGGGCGATCTCGACGATCTCCTGCAGCAACTCCACCG